>NZ_JBLVPW010000006.1:0-238152 GCF_048286715.1 Flavobacterium kochi | reverse complement strand
TTTGATCGTCTGGGAATGTCTTTATAAACTCTAAAATATTCTCACCCTGAAATATCTTTTCCATATCCTTGTATTTACTATAAATATAAGTGTTTTTTATGTAAGTAACTCGATAAAATAATTTAGTTCCTGTCACAAAATGAACCGAACACTAAAAACTACCTATTCAACCACCAAATACTTCCGTTTAAAACAGCCGCAAAACTTACCCAGGCCAAATACGGCATAAATAAATAACCTGCAATTTTATTGATTTTGGCAAACTGAATATAGGTTTCATAAATCATCAGCCACAAAACAATAATTTCCAAACCCGCCAGCATCGGGTTGTGTAATCCAAAGAACAAATAGGACCACAAAGCATTCAATGCCAATTGTATCGTAAAGAAAACCAACGCTTTCTTAACTATTTCTTTTTCAAAATCAATTCGGTTCCAGACCAATCCAGCCGCAACTCCCATCATAATATAAAGCATACTCCAAACCGGTGCAAAAATCCAATTGGGCGGATTAAAACTTGGTTTGACCAAAGTAGGATACCATGTTGTTATAGCAGAACGAGTAACCATTCCTGAAAAATATCCAATAGCAAGACAAGTAACAACAATAGCTAATATTCGGGTAATTTTGTTCATTTTTACTTTTTCTAATAGGACCCAAATTTACTCAAATCTTTCTAACGATTAACCAGATAACCAGATAAACAAATTAACCAAAAAAAGTATCTTTGCGAAAATTTTTAAGTTCATGATTTCAGCAAACGATTTTATTCCATCAAAATATACGCATTCCGTTGAAAAAGGAAATTTCCAATGGAGCGCACCCAGCAATATTGCACTTGTGAAATATTGGGGAAAAAAAGACAATCAAATTCCTGCTAATCCATCCGTTAGTTTTACGTTGAATAATTGCAAAACCATTACCAAATTGGCTTTTGCCAAAAAACAAAATGACAGCACATTCTCATTCGATTTGCTGTTTGAAGGAAAACCAAAAGAAGATTTCAAACCAAAAATTCAAAAATTTCTGGAAAGAATTGAAGTGTATTTGCCTTTTTTGAAGGACTACCATTTTACAATTGACACTCAAAATACATTTCCGCATAGTTCGGGAATTGCTTCATCAGCATCCGGAATGGCAGCTTTGGCGATGAACTTAATGAGTTTAGAAAAAACATTAAATCCTGAAATGACGGAAGAATATTTCTATCAAAAAGCATCTTTATTAGCACGTTTAGGTTCCGGTAGCGCTTGTAGGAGCGTAAAAGGAAGCGTTGTCGTTTGGGGAAATCATGCCAATATCTCAGGAAGTTCTGATTTATTCGGTATTGAATTTCCAAATGCTATCCATCCTAATTTTAAGAATTTCCAAGATACGATTTTATTGGTTGACAAAGGCAAAAAACAGGTTTCCAGCACCGTTGGACATGATCTGATGCACAACCATCCTTTTGCTGAAAGCCGATTCAAACAAGCCCATGAAAATTTAGACCAATTGATTACCATTTTTGAAAACGGTCATTTAGACGAATTCATCAAAATTGTGGAAAGTGAAGCTTTAACTTTGCATGCCATGATGATGACTTCCATGCCTTATTTTATATTGATGAAACCAAACACTTTGGAAATCATTAATTCGATTTGGAAATTTAGAAACGAGACTAAAATTCCGGTTTGTTTCACGTTAGATGCTGGTGCAAATGTTCACGTTTTATACCCTGAAAATGTAGCAGTTACCGTTTTACAATTTATTAAAGACGAATTAGTTGGCTATTGCCAAAATGGTCAGTACATTTGTGACGAAATTGGAAATGGAGCTTTGTTGAATTAATTTGTTTTTTCCCTACCTTTAAGTTTTAAAGAACTGAAATTATGGATATTCAATCGGAGAAATTAGAATTGATTAAATTGATATTAGAAACTAATGACAAGGACGTAATCGAATCTATAAAAAACATTTTCAAATCAGAAAAAAAAGATGTGTGGAAGGAATTATCTCCTGAAGAACAAGAAGAAATTGATCTTGGAATTCAAGAGGCAAATCGCGGAGATACAGTCGATTTATAAAATTACCTATTAAAATACCTAATTATCAACCCCAAATTGCTAATTTACAATCTAATATGAAAGGACCTTTATTTTACTCAAAAATATTACTCTTTGGAGAATACGGAATTATTCGTGACTCAAAAGGATTGTCAATTCCTTATAATTTTTATAATGGTGCGCTTAAAAGAGATGAAAATCCATCTGATGAAGCTATAAAGTCAAATGGAAATTTGAAACGTTTTGTCAGCCATTTGGAAACGTTGCAAAACGAGCAACCCGACTTAGTTTCTTTTGATTTAGCGACCTTAAAAAATGATGTTGAAACTGGAATGTATTTTGATTCCAGCATTCCTCAGGGTTATGGTGTAGGAAGTAGCGGTGCTCTTGTAGCGGCTATTTACGATAAATATGCACAAAATAAAATCACGGTTCTTGAGAATTTGACTCGTGAAAAACTATTACAACTAAAAAATATATTTTCTCAAATGGAGAGTTTTTTCCACGGAAAAAGTTCTGGACTGGACCCTTTAAACAGTTATTTGAGCATTCCGATTCTTATCAACTCTAAAGATAACATTGAAGCTACCGGCATACCAACACAAAGTTTAGACGGAAAAGGTGCTGTGTTTTTGCTTGATTCAGGAATTGTGGGTGAAACGGCTCCAATGGTGAATATTTTCATGGAAAACCTGAAAGACAAAGGATTTCGTACCATGTTGAAAAATCAATTTGTAAAGCATACGGATGCCTGTGTCGAAAATTTCCTTGGTGGCGACATGAAATCCTTGTTCATGAATACTAAGAAATTATCAAAAGTAGTCTTGAATAACTTCAAACCGATGATTCCTGAACAATTTCATGGAATCTGGCAGCAAGGAATTGATAGTAATGATTATTACTTGAAATTATGTGGTTCAGGTGGTGGCGGTTATATCTTAGGTTTTACTGAAGATTTAGAAAAAGCCAAAATCTCGTTGAAAGATTACAAGCTTGAGGTCGTTTATCAGTTTTAAAAACGCCAGCCCTTAAAATATAAACTCCTATAAGGCCCCACAGACAGCACAAGCTTCTTAATGGCAAAAATTATCAGTTTGTTGCCTCATAAGCACACTGCAATTATTATTTTCGAAGCAGTTTGATTCGTATTGAATACCTATAGGTATATTCTGCAACTCCATTATAAAAAACAAAAATTCTTAAACCGTTTCGATAGTAATAAAACTATTACTGGACTATAAAAGTAATTTACACTACAATTACATCTTTTTGATAAACTCCTTAAAAGCATTGATTTAAATCATTTGCAATACAACTATTATTAAATAAAATTCAAATAAACTCCTGTATTTTCAATAAAAACATCCTATCATTAAGCATCTGATTTTTTTTTGCATGTTCTCTTTACAAAAAAAACTATATGTCTGAAAGTAAAATTATTCGAGATTTTAAACTACGTAATATTTTCATTCCTCTGACTATAGTAATTCTATCGTGTTCTTCATTGATTATCATCAACTACCTAACTATTAAAATCTTATCGGCGTCCAGAGCATATGTAAATGGAGAATCTCATTATTCCAAAGGACAAAAAGATGCAACCCGACACTTGACAACCTATCTTTATACTAAAGATCCTACTCAATGGAAATTGTTCAATGAAGAATTAAACGTTCCAAAAGGAGATCGTATTGCACGAATTGGCTTAACTTACAATGGCGATAGTAAAACAATTAAAAATGGATTTAGAGCCGGTAGAAATAACGAGAAAGATCTGGATGATATAATTTGGTTATTTAGACATTTCCACTCAGCACCCTTCTTAGCAAAGGCTATTAATGAATGGAAAAAAGGAGATTATTTGATATAACAATTAGCATCTATTGGAAACGAAGCCCATAAAAAAATAAACACTCATAATTTAAAACCAGATGATAAGCAAAAGATTTTTCAACAGATCAATATCATTACCGATAAATTAACAAAAAACGAACGAAATTTCTCTAATGTACTTGGAGAAGGCACACGCTCGATTAAAACTTACCTTCTTTTTATAGATATTTTTTTTACTTTGATAATCATTGGCAGTGTAAGTATTTACTATTCCGTAATGGTTAACAGATTAAGACGTTCGAAACATGAAACAGATGATAAAAACAGAAATTTAATCATTGCCAATCAGGAACTTGACAAATTTGTGTATAGTGCTTCACATGATCTGCGTTCTCCCATTTCTTCCTTAAAAGGATTAATAGAAATTGTAAAATTGGAAGATGACTTGAACCAAATAAGATACTATTTAGACCTAATGTATCAAGGCCTTGATAAGCAAGATGAATTCATTAAAGAGATAATAGATTACTCTAGAAATAAGAGAAAAAAAGTAACCATTGCTCCCGTTAGTTTAAATAAAATTATAGATGAAGTCATTGCGCAACATCTCTATATTAAAGCCATGGATCAAATTGCTATCAAAAAAGAGTTATCGGTTGATGAATTGTGTAGCGATGAATTGAGATTAAAAATTATTTTAAATAATTTAGTATCAAATGCCATCAAGTATTCTGATGAAAAAAAAGAAAAAAGGTATATTTCAATTAAAACTTATGTTGTGGGAGAATTTTACAAAATAGAAATTGAAGATAATGGCATAGGAATTAATAAAGAATACCTAGTCAAAATTTTTGAAATGTTTTTTGTAACTAATAATAAAAAGAAAGGTTCCGGATTAGGCCTTTACTTGGTAAAAGAAGCTGTTGAAAATCTTAATGGCTACATAACGGTAGATTCGGAAATAAATATTGGAAGTACATTTATAGTAACTATACCTAAACAATATGAAACCTAATTATAAAATCTTGATAATTGACGATAATATAATTGATCAAATTGTCACTAAACAATTACTAAAAAAAGCCCTCGGTATAACTGATATAAACATTGCTAATAATGGCATACAAGGAATTCAATGGCTTAATAACTATAAATGGAATTTTGAGGAATCATTAATTATTCTGCTGGATATTAAAATGCCTGAAATGGATGGATTTGAGTTCCTTTCAGAATTTGAAATGCTACCCGAAGCACTGAAAAAAGAAACTCAAATTTTCATGCTTTCATCTACATTAGATCCTAATGATATTACGCGAGCAAAAAGTAATAAATATGTAAAAAGCCTTTTAAGCAAACTTTTTCCGGTTAATCAATTTCGCGAAATGATTTATTCTGATTCATCTTCAAAAACCGCCTAATCATCTGAAATCATCTGAAGTCAGTATCTTTATCCATTTGCAATCAGAAATACTCTAAGCATTTAGTAAATTTTTCAGTAATATCATCTAAGAAGAATTCACATTTGTTTTTTTGTGAAAAAATGAAGAAGATTTTAAAAACAAAATCCTAAATTTGAAAATAAATAAGCAAGTTTACTCCAATCTTGTAAAACTTGAAAAAAAATTTTAATAAAAAATGTTAAGCAGAAAGAACAAGCTTCTTATAATGAAAATTGTCAGTTTGTTCTCTGTAGTTAGAGGGTATAACATTCCAATAATTATTTTGGCACAATACCTTTCGGCAATATTTATTCTTGCACCTGAAAAAAGAGCGCTGGATATTCTACTCGATTTCAATCTATTTATACTTGTTTTTGCATCTTCGCTTGCAATTGCTTCAGGATATATTATAAATAGTTTTTATGACAGCCGAAAAGATTTAATCAATCGCCCTAATAAATCCATGCTGGACCGACTGGTGAGTCAAAAAACAAAATTAAGCGTGTATTTCGCACTGAATTTCATTGTCGCGATAATGGCTTTGTTTGTTTCTTGGCGCGTATTTTTATTCTTTTCAGCTTATATATTTTCCATTTGGTTTTATTCGCACAAAATAAAAAAATATCCGATTGTAGGAAATCTTACAGCCTCTTTGCTGGCAGTTCTTCCTTTTTTTGCAATACTGCTGTATTTTTATATCCAGATTCCATTTGAAGAAATTGAAAACTACAAAAGACAGCTTGCTGTAATATTTGCGCATGCCGCTTTTTTGTTCTTACTTATTCTTATTCGGGAAATGGTTAAGGATTTAGAAAACCTAAAAGGAGATTTAGCCAATGATTACAAAACGATTCCGATTGTTTATGGTGAACAAATAGCAAAAAAAACGATTACAACTTTGACGATTCTGACAGTAATTCCCGTTTATCTTTTAATCGAAATTTACGATGTAGGTTATATGGATATCTACTTTTATTCCTGTCTTATTATTTTGATTTTTTTCTTGGTTTACTTATGGGAATCAACTACCAAATCTCAATTTTTGTTACTTCATAATGTCCTAAAATTCCTTATTGTGGCTGGGGTATTTTGTATTGTGCTTATCAATCCCAGCGTTTTGTGGCATGGAAAAAAATTATTGATGATGATTTAGATTATCCCTTCCTTGGAATTATAAAAAGAGTAAAACAACTTCCTTATAACTCCCAATTTTCCTCATTAGGTGAGTCCCATCCTTTTTCTTTTTTCTTTAAAAAGAAAAAGATAGAGCGTAAATCACGAAATAGTTCCGAAAAACTAAACTAAAACTTATTAATTGGCTTATTAACTAGATAGTTAGCGTTTTTATAATTGCCTCTTATTGATTCTCAATTATATAAATAGTATCTTTGCACAAATTATTGAATATATTATGAATAACAAGGAAGGCAACAATAAGAAAAGTAGTCCAAGAGCGAATAGCTCACGACCAAGTTCGAATAAGCCAAAACCTGCCATGCAGAAGCGCGCTCAAGGGCCGAAAAAAGTTAAAGTAAATACTAAAGTTGCCGATATCGCTGCTGACAAAGTAGAGAAAAAACCAAATCAAGCACCAAAGAGACCAAAAGTAAAAGACGAAATTCGTTTGAATAAATACATCGCTAATTCTGGTGCGTGCTCGCGTCGTGACGCTGATATTTATATTCAATCCGGGACGGTAAAAGTAAACGGAATTCCTGTTACCGAAATGGGATACATGGTAAAACCAGGAGATGTTGTGAATTTTGACGGTTCCACTTTGACACCGGAGAAAAAAGTATACATCTTACTAAACAAACCAAAAAACTTTACGACTGCAATGGACGAAGGTCAGGAGTATCGTAATGTATTGGAATTGGTAAAAGGTTCTACAACTGCAAAAATTGGTGCCGTTGGAAGAATGGACAAGAATACTACTGGATTGTTATTGTTCACAAACGATACAGACATGATTCGTAAATTTACTTTACCAAGTCAGAAATCATCTAAAATATACCAAGTTTCACTTGATAAAAATTTGAAATATGAAGATTTAGAAAAAATAAACAAAGGATTAGTTCTTGACGGTCACCGTGTTTTTGTAGAAGATGTAAGCTACATTGACGGGGAAGCGAAAAGTGAAATTGGTTTACAATTAAGATCTTCCAATGTAAAAGTAGTTCGTTCTATTTTTGAACACTTTAGTTATGATGTCCTAAGAATTGATAGAGTTTCTTTTGCTGGTCTGACCAAGAAGAATTTGCCAAGAGGAAACTGGAGATTGCTTACAGAACAAGAAATTATCAATTTGAAGAACGTTTAATATTTCTTTGAAATCATAAAAATGAAATCCCTTTCGCATAAAGTGAAATGGGATTTTTTTAATTAAAAATTCAATCCTAATTAATATGACACCAGAAAAATTACAATCAATTGCTTTTAAATGGTTTGAAACTTTTAATAATAAAGAGTTAGAAAAACTATTGTCTTTGTATGATGAAGATGCAGTACATTTTAGTCCAAAATTAAAAATGTACAAACCTGACACCAATGGCTTTGTTTCTGGTAAAGATGCTTTGCGAGAATGGTGGCAAGATGCTTTTGAGCGTTTACCAAGCCTCAATTATAAAGTTAAATCGCTTACCGCCAACGGAGATCGTGTTTTTATGGAATATATTAGAACAGTGAACGGAGAAGAAGACATGCTTGTTGCTGAAGTATTGGACATTAAGGAAAATAAAATAATCGCTTCCCGAGTGTATCACGGTTAAAAAACGACTTTGAATAAAAAATAAATCCCATTAGGTCAGAGCCAAATGGGATTTATTTTTTCTACCTCTAAATTAATTATACTTCACAATCTTTTTTTCGCCATTTCTCATCGTAATACTTGCTGTATTTTCTTTTTTGGAATATTTAATTTTTTTTACAGGCAATAATTCTGTATCGCTCCATTGTTCTCCTGACTTTTTCCATAACATTAAAGTAGAATAAATAGCAGGGGTATCTTTTTGAGGCGTGGAATTAATACTAACTTCTAATACTGCACTTTCATCACTTGAAGGATTTAAACCTTTAGCCATAACCACTTCTGTTTTATCCCAGCCTAAAAGTGGAATCATTGCCAACTGGTATTTTCCATTATCAATAATAGTTACCTGCCGTCCTTTTACTGTAGCAACAGTCGTTTTAATTTCCCCATCCAATATTGGCAAAGCATAATGACCTAATCGCATAGCAATTGGATCAGTGCTCCTATTTACATCCACCCTTAAAATACCATTTGCTAAGGGAATATCGGCTAAATTAAATTTGATATCACTATTGGTCTCCAATACTACATCACGGTAATACACACCATTCTCAAACTTTTTAAAAGTGTACATTCGGAAGGGTTCCCATTCCTGTTTGTTATTTTTGATGACATAGTTCATTGCTACTTCACCATTAGCACCATCAGCTTGCCAAGGGAATGCGCTATTGTACGATAAGCGGTTGTAATTTTCACTTCCTCGAAATTTTTCGTTAGTATTAATTACCCGAACATTACACCATGCTCTTAACTCGGCTGCGCCAATATTAGGATAATCTGTAATTAGAATTTCAGACGCTTTCTGGAATTTATGGTAGACGGTATCTTTTGCAAATTCCTTTTCCCAGGCTCCTTCATTTTCACCTGCAGTCCAGAACGGATTATTATCCGGAACCATCAATCCTAAGAATGCCTTTCCCATCCAATAAACACTTCCACGACAGCTATAGCCTTGTACAGCAGGTTCGAACGCACCGTAAAACCCTAGAGTAGGAACATTGTCTTTCATAAAATCAGGATGTTCTAAAAATTGCTTCATTACACCCGAAGAAATTCTTCTCATCCAACCAAAATTAATATTTTTATCCTGTTCATATCCCATAAGTGGAAAAGGGATAACAGAACCGATTCGATAACTGATGCTGCGCCCCCACATAATCATCTCCCCGTTTCGGCTAAACATATAGGGATAATTATCTTTTAGATCCTTAAAATTAGTTTCGAATTTGACTGCAAATTCCGGATAGTATTTTTTTCCAATATATTCAGACCAAACCATACCATACATTTGGAAAGCCCACATACTATAATAATCAAAAGCGGGATTGTCATTATACCAACCTCCACCTCTATAATGATCCAATGATTTTTGCAAATAGTCAACCAACAATCCCTCATTAACAGGATAGCCTTTGTCTTTGAAAAAACTCAACACGAAAATGTTAAAAAACTTCCAGTTTGAAGGTACCGTTGGACCATCACCATAGCTCATCATCGTTTTGGCCAAGGCATCTTTTTGAAGCTGAGATAGTGGATCCCACAATATTTCTGGAGCAATTAGCATTGACACTGACAAGGCTCCAAATTCCACTAAATTTTGACTTGGACCACCATTTTTTGAACGAGGCACAATATAAGACGGACTGTTTGAATCTATTAACTTCCCTATTTGGTGTCGGTAATAATCGGCCACTTTTATGTTATTAATGACTAAGTTCGGATTATCCTTTAATAATGGACCTGCAACAAACAGCGTTCTGCAAAGTCCTTCTAATTTTTCCGTTGGCACTTTTCCTTCATCCATAGGGTAGCTTACTCCCAGTTGTTTCGGAAACTTCATCGGATCATCCAGATTATGGATATAACCAAAAGCCCCTTTCAATAAATAAAGTGCAGCATCTTTCCAGTGCTGCTTGGTCATTCCTGTATATGGACTTAACTTATAATCCGGATTTACAATTTTAAAAACATTATCGGCAGCTGAATTCTGAACCGTTTCTTCTTGTTGCTGTTGTTGTGCCCATATTGGTAGGTACATCAGAAACAATAAAATAAATGAATATTTTTTTTTCATAGTACTAATTTTAGCTATCGAGTATTTCTTATCAAACAGGATTCTCATTATTTTTTAACCTATTTTATTTGTTTTTTGTATCTCAGCATAGCTTCAACTAAATAATAATCCCCGTACGTTAAAGGCACATCTACTTCTGACTTTTCAGGTATATGACCTACGCCGTGTTTTAACAAAAAGCCTCCATTAGTTCCCTCTTCAGCGATATATTCTTTAGTGGTCAGTGTTGTTAAAATAGTTTTAGCCACTGCTAAATATTTTTTTGAAACATCTTTATCAACATAATTTCCTAATTCTAATAAAGCAGAAGCTATAACTGCTCCCGCAGAAGAATCCCTTAAAGCATTTGGGATATTTGGCGCATTGAAATCCCAATAAGGCACTTTATCTTGTGGCAAATTAGAATGATTCAAAATAAATTCTGCAATAGCAACCGCCTGGTCTAAATATTTTTTATCTTTTGTTGCTCTATACATCACGGTATAACCATACAATCCCCAGGATTGTCCTCTTGCCCATGCAGATTCGTTCGCATATCCCTGAGCAGTTCTTTTTAGCTTTACGTCCCCTGTTTTACTATTATAATTTACAACATGGTAGGAGCTATGATCTGCACGGAAGTGGTTTTTTAAAGTGGTGTCTGCATGTTTAACGGCAATGTCATAATATTTTTTATCACCACTATATTCACTCGCCCATAAAAGGAGTTCTAAATTCATCATGTTATCTATGATTACCAGATAACTATCATCAGAAGAATCCCAAGATTTAATACAGCCAACAGTCTCATCAAAACGCGAGGCCAATGATTGTGCACTATTCATTAATATCGCTGCATATTCTGGCTTTTGATTTAAACGATTGGCATTTCCAAAACTACAAAACATCATAAAACCAAGATCGTGTGTTGTTGTATTGTATTGTTCTCGCTTCAAATCTTGCAAAACTCTGTCTATTTCACCTTGTAAAACGGATGACTTGGCTGCTTCATCCAAATACAACATTGTTCCGGGATAAAAACCACTACACCACCATCCTGAACCACTAGTTTCCAATTTATCCTTGTCTGCATAATACGTTTTTGGATAACGGTCTTTAGGCAATCTTTTCATCATATAAGTATACTGACTAACACCTCTATTAAGTGTATTATCAATCTGCTTTTCTAATTTATTAATGGCGCAAGAACTTAACAGCAAAATTGCACCCATACAAACAAGCAGGCCCTTTCTTATTTTTTTTAAAACCATTTGATTCAAGTTTTTATTCATTCTCTATTTAATTATTTCGGCAAATTATTTATTTCTAAAACACTGATTCTAGTTGGTGGTATTTTTACTAATCCTTCACCGTCAATTTGAGTGACATTTTGCGAAAAAACATGTAATTTATTTTTCTTTTGCCAGAGGGTAATGTCATAATTTGGCTCCCATTGCCCTACAGAATTATTGGTTAGATCTACTATTTTCCAATTTTCACTATTAGTCAAATTACTGTATGCCAGTGAAATTTTATTCCCTCTTTCTTCATCCCTAAAAAGAACATATAATGATGGGCTGCTTCTTTTATTATCGATAAACAGATCAGGTCTTGAAATAGGTATTTGTTTAGTACCTCCGCCGCCAAGAAAAAAAGGTGTTTTACGGAATCCTGTATTTATTCTTTTCCAGTTCCCATTATCCAGATAGACAATTTGATATTGAGGGATTTCCTTTTCATTCCAATACGTTACAATATAGGGATTACCTTTTTTATCAACAGCCATTGCTGTTTGATTGATTAAATTACTTTTTTGAGAAATTCTCCAAGCATATTCAGCAGTTGAAACGGTTATTGGCAATGTATATTTTTCTCCCATGGATTTCTCCCAAGTCAGGCCACCATCTTTTGATCGGGCATAACACAAATCATGATTGGTAGACACATCCCAACTTTCTCTCCATACCCACGAAAGATGAATCACTCCTTGTTGATCTGTACTGGCCTGCCAATAAGCACTTCTTTTTTCTTCTCCGTCTACTAAATTTCGCTGTAGTTGCGACCAACTTTTATTTTTTAAATCATAGGAATTAATCACCATATTTCCTCTTCCAGATACTCCGGAGCGATAAAAAAAAAGTAAATTACCATTGGGCAGATTATAAAATTCAGGATAGGCAACCTTCAGTTCCTCATTACCTGTCATTGCCTGCTCATCACCAAGTTCCAGCCCCATAGGCTTTTTACTTTTGACGTATCGAAGTTTGGTGTCATGATGATCCCAGCTTACATGCAAATATCCATCGCCATCAACAGCAATACTGATATCGTTATGCGCATCTTTTGTATTTCCTCTATAAACCGTCCTGACTATTTCCCAATTAGAAGTGTTTAACTTTCTTTTTCCAAGAATTAGATAACTATCCGCATCATAGTACGCCGTAAATTGATACTTCCCATGAGTCGTTAAAGCATTTTTTCGAAATTTAACAGTGTTTATAGAATTGTTAGTCCAGCCATACCCAACATCTGTTTGTCCATTTTTATGTACACTACATGCTGACAAACAGACTATCAAACTGCAAAAAAAATATTTTAATATTGTACTGTTTTTCATCAAATTCAAAAATTATATTTATACGTTAAATTTCTTTTTTTCTTAAACTAAGAATTTATAAGAATAAAAATAAGCTAATAATCCGCTTCTGATTTTCTTTTTCAGAGACTCTTTATGGATTTACATTTACTTTTATTAAATAATCCCATCGATTGTATTAATTACGAAAGTAGCGAATTATTTGAGATTGGACAACGTGGAGGGGATTTGCTGAAAATCACAAACGAAAACCTCAAAAGTCATTACATTTACATTGTACAACAGAAAACAAATAAAGGGGTTACAATTGGAGTTATCACCTCCCATGTCATTAGCAATATTTGAGATTAAGAACGACCTAAAGAGTTGGACACGTTCGCACTTAATAACCGGATTGCGTCCTACTCCAATTGATGGTTTATTTAGTGGCGACTGCAAACCCATAGACAGGATTTTTCAGTGGCCTCCCATTACGGAAACCTTCTTTTTTATTTTAGAAAATACAAAAAAATGAAATTATTGAGCAATGGTTGGACAATTTTTACAAAACAAAAAACCTCTAAAACATCTGAGTTGAGGTTTACGGTTTTAAGTTATGATACATAAATAAGAATTGCACTTATTATTTCTATTTTGGTATTGATTCTAGACAGCATGAGTCATAAAATTGTTAGAAGGTATTACTAGGGATTTAGCCTGAGGCTTTTGAGACGTTTACACTTCATAAGTAATAAAAAAACTGCGCAAAGTCAGTAGATATTTGCGCAGTTTTTTATGAGAACGCTTTGCGGAGCGAATTTGATAGTCAATAATTCACGAATTTAAAAACACTCAACAATAAAAAAATAGAAAAGTATCCAAGCTCCTATAA
Source organism: Flavobacterium kochi (assembly GCF_048286715.1). Lineage (NCBI taxonomy): Bacteria > Pseudomonadati > Bacteroidota > Flavobacteriia > Flavobacteriales > Flavobacteriaceae > Flavobacterium > Flavobacterium kochi. Next base: position 224,506 of record NZ_JBLVPW010000006.1, on the reverse strand, counting down.
AAAAAAGTCCAAGGTACATGTTATTTAAGTTTTTCTTTAAGTCCTTTTTAACTATAAGGTGATATAAAATCCAACCTAGGAAAGTGAACGTTAAACCTATTGCCATTACAATTCTCGACATAACTCATCTTTTTTTGGCGACATTTCAACTAGTTTCTGTCGTCTGTTAGGTATTAATTTCATATCGCCACTAAAATCTGGTATCGCGAAGTTTAGTGAAACTTAGATAAATATATTAATTTAAGATGACGTTTACAAATATAAAATTCAAATTTCTCAAAAGCTTTTTTTGATGAAGTTATACTTTTTGTTGTTTAAAGCTAAGATACTCATACATTTCTTTATCTTACTAGTTTTAAAAATGTTTCGGGGGAAATACGGGGGTATAGTAAAATAAAAATCCTTTAACCGTTTGTTTACAACGTTTAAAGGATTCTTGAAGTGCGGATAATAGGACTCGAACCTACACGCCTTGCGGCACCAGATCCTAAGTCTGGCATGTCTACCAATTTCACCATATCCGCGCAATTGTGGGTGCAAAGATAAACATAACTTCCAATTTTCAAAGTAAATTTCACAAAAAATATTCATACTCTTTTTTGTACTTTTGAAACTCTAAATAAAATCAATTAATGGAAAATATAAAATCATACGTTCAACAACATAAAGATCGTTTCATAAACGAATTAATTGAATTATTAAAAATCCCATCGGTAAGTGCTGACACTGCTTATTCTCAGGACGTTATCGATACTGCCGAGGCGGTAAAAGTAAGTTTAGAAAAGGCAGGTTGCGATTTTGTTGAGATTTGCGATACACCTGGCTATCCAATTGTTTACGGTGAAAAAATTATCGATAAATCGCTCCCAACGGTTTTGGTTTATGGTCATTATGATGTCCAACCGCCAGATCCTATGGAATTATGGACTTCACCCCCATTTGAACCTGTTATCAAAAAAACTGAAATTCATCCTGAAGGTGCTATTTTTGCCCGCGGATCCTGTGACGACAAAGGCCAGATGTACATGCACGTAAAAGCATTGGAATATATGGTCCAATCAAACACTTTGCCATGCAACGTAAAATTTATGATTGAAGGCGAAGAAGAAGTAGGCTCCAAAAGTTTGAGTTGGTTTGTGGAACGCAATCAGGACAAACTAAAAAACGATGTGATTTTAATTTCCGATACCGGAATGATTTCAAATCAGCAACCTTCCATTACGACTGGTTTGCGTGGATTAAGTTATGTAGAGGTAGAAGTTACCGGACCTAATCGTGATTTACATTCCGGATTGTACGGCGGTGCTGTGGCCAATCCAATCAACGTTTTAGCAAAAATGATTGCTTCTCTTCATGACGATGACAATCGTATTACGATTCCAGGCTTTTATGATAAGGTTCAGGAATTATCTCTCGAAGAAAGAGCTGAAATGGCCAAAGCGCCTTTCAACATAGAAGATTATAAAAAAGCACTGGACTTAACTGATGTTTATGGCGAAAAAGGTTATGTAACCAACGAAAGAAATTCGATCCGCCCAACATTAGACGTCAATGGAATCTGGGGCGGTTACACCGGAGAAGGTGCCAAAACCGTAATTGCGAGTAAGGCTTTCGCCAAAATCTCCATGCGTTTGATTCCTAATCAGGATTGGGAAGAAATCACCGAACTTTTCACCAAACATTTCATCAACATTGCTCCGGCAGGCGTTACCGTAAAAGTAAAACCACATCATGGAGGGCAAGGCTATGTGACACCAATAGACAGCATCGGATATAAAGCTGCAAATATGGCATATACCGAGACTTTTGGTGTTCCTGCAATTCCCGTGCGCTCTGGAGGAAGTATTCCCATCGTAGCCTTGTTTGAGAAAGAATTGAAAAGCAAAACCATCCTGATGGGATTTGGTTTGGATAGCGATGCCATCCACTCGCCAAACGAGCATTTTGGAATATTCAATTACTTGAAAGGAATTGAAACCATTCCGTTGTTTTATAAATATTTTGTACAACTATCCAAATAATATCAAAAAAAACAAATCCGCTTCAAAAGAGGCGGATTCATCAAACTAAAAAAATATAAAAAGAAACTACTAATTAAAATCTTTATCAGGATTATATCCCAAGTAAGGCATTGCCTGTTCTTTGAAAACAACACCGTATTCTTCTAATTCCTTCAAAATAGGCAAATACACTTCTTTACGAATAGGAAGTTGTACACCAGGGGTGGTAATTTTACCATTAAGTATCAATAATGTGGCCATAGCAACAGGTAAACCAACAGTTTTTGCCATCGCGGTATAGGTCTGGTCTTCACCAATACAAACCATTTTTGAATCAATTTGTTCTTTTTTGCCATTTAACTCATACCCAAATTTATGATACATTACAATCATATCTTTATCCTTAGGCTGAAGCGTCCAGCTATCACTTAGGATTTTCTCCAGAATTTGTGCTGGTGTTGCATTTTTTAAACCTACTTTTTTATTGCGATTGAATAAATCCAGTTCTAAAAGCTTATCCCACATAATATCATCTTGGTCGATTTTAAGAATCAAACGCATTTTGATTTCTACAGAATCTGTTGGATGATATGGCAAAAAGGAATTCACAAATTCTCGGTAACTCATGTTTTCTGAATCTTCCATACTATAACTATCATCAGTCATACCCAATTGCACAAACATGTTCCATGCTTTGGAAAATCCTACCTTACGAATGGTGCCCCTATATAAGGTAAGTACATCATCCAGTCCATAAACACTACGGTATTTCAGAGAATCTCTATTGGAATAGGCTTCAAATCGACCATAATCCTCTACCTCAAGAAATTCAGTTCTCCGGAACAAATTACAATATGGAATGTATTTGTATGCCCCTTCCTGAATAAATTTGGCTGCTCCGCCCTGACCTGCCAAAACCACATTTCGTGGTGCCCAAGTAAATTTATAATTCCAAAGATTAGTGTCAGATTCTGGTGCTACCAGCCCTCCGCAGAAAGATTCAAACAAAAGCATATTACCTCCTTTATCCTTAATTTCATCAATAACTTTCATGGCGCTCATATGGTCAATTCCAGGATCAAGACCTATTTCATTCATAAAAATTAAGTTATTTTCTTTTGCCAAACGATCCAATTCCTGCATGGCATCACTGACATAAGATGCCGTAACCAAGCTTTTTCCATACACAATACAATCTTTAGCCACTTCAATATGTAAATGAGCCGGCAACATGGAGATAACAATACTGGCTTTTTGAATCGCCTTCTTTCTTTGATTTTCATCAAAAATATCTAAAGATATTGGAGTTGCATTCGGGTGATTATTGGTTTTCTTTTGAGCCAAATCCAACGATAAATCGCCAATAATCAGATGAAGGTTCTCCTTTTCTGATTTACTTAAAAGATATTGTATCAACGACGAAGCTGATCTTCCTGCTCCAATGATTAAAATTATTCTCATAATTACATAAATATAACACAAATATACAATATTGTTGTATTTATAACAACTAGTATTTATTAAAACACAAAAATAATCATAGTGAAGCGATATAAAATTCTTAAATCATATCTATTTCTAAAAAATTCATTTACAAAATAATTTTAAAAATTTCTTTTACAATGAGTAGATAAGAGATACTTTTGCATAGAAAACAATTCAAAAATGGATAAAAAAATAATTTCTACGGGAGCAATATTTGGAATGATCGCGATCATTTTAGGAGCATTTGGGGCACATGCCCTAAAAAAAGTACTATCTCTTGAACAACTTTCCACTTTCGAGACAGGAGTACGCTATCAAATGTACCATGCGATTTTCTTATTATTTATTGGAGCAACAAATCACCTATCTCAAAAAGCAAAAAAAACAATCCATTTTTTAGTTCTTTTTGGAGTAATTTTATTTTCAGGATCCATTTATTTATTAGCAACAAATGACCTCAACTTTTTTGATTTTAAAATTATAGGATTTATGACACCCATCGGTGGACTCCTATTAATACTGGCCTGGGGAGTTTTATTAATGAATATTATTAATAAAAAATCATAAAATCCACATAAACAAATTCTATCTGAAATATAATTTCTACTTTTGTAGTCTATAAAATAAATACACACAACATCAAATTTATGGACAATAACATCCTTTTCTCGCAATCGATTTCGTTAAAAGACTTAGGAATTGAAAACGCAAAAATTAATTATCAATTGTCACCAGACGAATTGCATGAAATTACAATAAAATCTGGTCAAGGAGTGGAGAGTTCAACGGGAGCACTAGCAATTAATACAGGTGAATATACAGGACGGTCACCATTAGATCGTTTTATCGTAAAGGATAAGATAACGGAGAACCAAGTCTGGTGGGGAAAGGTAAACATTCCTTTCGAATCAGATGCCTTTGAAGCTTTATATAAGAAAGTAACGACCTACTTATCCCATAGAGAAATTTTTGTTAGAGACTCTTATGTATGTGCCGATCCAAATTACAGATTAAATGTAAGAGTGATCACTGAAACAGCTTGGGCAAATTTGTTTTGTTACAATATGTTTTTGAGACCTGATCTCGAAGATTTAGCAAATTTCTCGCCAGAATGGACCTTACTTTGCGTACCAAGTTTTCTTGCAGATCCAGCAGTTGATGGTACACGTCAAAGCAATTTTGCCATATTAGACTTTACAAGAAAAATAGTTTTAATAGGGGGAACAGGATATACCGGTGAAATGAAAAAAGGAATATTTTCTGCCCTGAATTTCATTATGCCTGTTTTCAAAAACACACTACCCATGCATTGCAGCGCTAACGTTGGCGATGAAGGGGATACTGCCATTTTCTTTGGATTATCAGGAACAGGTAAAACTACTTTATCAGCCGATCCAAAAAGAAAACTTATTGGAGACGATGAGCATGGCTGGACAAATGAAAATACCGTTTTCAACTTTGAAGGAGGTTGTTATGCTAAAGTAGTAAACCTTTCTGAAGAAAACGAACCCGATATTTTTAGAGCAATTAAAAAAGGAGCAATTTTGGAAAATGTAATTTTCAAAGAGGGAACTAATGAAGTAGATTTTCAGGATGTTTCTATAACTCCAAATACCAGAGTAAGTTATCCACTCTATCATATTGATAATATCCAGCCAGGTTCGATTGGAAAAAATCCCAAAAATATATTTTTCTTAACTGCGGATTCTTTTGGTATTTTGCCTCCAATTTCTAAACTTACGCCAGGTCAAGCGGCTTACCATTTTATTTCTGGGTATACTGCCAAAGTCGCTGGAACTGAAGAAGGAATAACAGAACCACAGCCTAATTTTTCTGCTTGTTTTGGCGCGCCTTTTATGCCGCTACATCCAACAAAATATGCTGAAATGTTGAGCAAAAAAATGAAAGACGCCAATGTGAAGGTTTGGCTAATTAATACCGGTTGGACAGGCGGGCCATACGGAATAGGAAGCAGAATGAAATTAAAATACACTCGTACTATGATTACTGCCGCGTTAAACGGTGAATTAGACAACGTGGCGTATGACAATCACAAAGTATTCGGAATTGCAAAACCACAATCTTGCCCGAATGTTCCTAGTGAGATATTAAATCCTAGAAATACTTGGGAAGATCCTGAACTATACGATAAAAAAGCGGTTGAATTAGCTCAGAAATTTAAAGCTAATTTTGCCAAATTTGAAGAATTTGCTAATGCCGAAATTATGGCAGGGGCTCCTTTAGCATAAGTTAATTATAATTCAAAAAAGAAAAAGAGCTGTTCATTTTTATGAATGGCTCTTTTTTATTTTAAACAAAATTCTAATTGGCATTTTACAGCTTAAAAATGCTCTTTTTCTATAACAACAAAAGCCAACTAAAAACATATCAATTATTTATACCAATATTCATCTTTTGGCGTTAAATTTGTAATCATCAATCAATCAAAAAAATCAATCATGTTAAAACAATTTTTTATCCTGTGTTCCGGAGCCGACAAAGATCTTCTTGAGGGATGCTCCGAGGGCGAACAAACCAAATATGTTGGTATTGGCGCCACCGTTTTCTTTACAGCTGTTATGGCTTTTATTGCGAGTGCTTACGCTCTTTATACAGTTTTCGATAATGTGTATCCTGCTTTGCTTTTCGGATTAGTTTGGAGCTTACTGATATTTAACCTCGACCGCTTTATTGTTTCTACGATCCGAAAAAGAGACCGGTTTGGAAGTGAATTTCTACAAGCAACACCCCGAATTATTTTGGCAGTAATTATCGCAATAGTAATTTCAAAACCATTAGAAATTAAAATCTTCGAAAAAGAAATTAACACCGTTTTATTGAAAGAGAAAAATGCCATGGCTTTGAATAACAAAAAAGAAGTGGCTAATTATTTCAAATCAGATTTAGATAAAAATAAAGCTGAAATCGACAAATTAAAGTCAGAAATCACGAATAAAGAAAAGGAAGTCAATATACTTTACGAAACCTATATTACTGAGGCCGAAGGAACCGCCGGAACAAAAAAAATAGGCAAAGGTCCTGTATTTAAAGAAAAAATAGCTAAACATGATTTGGTTAAGAAAGAACTGGACACTTTACAAAAAACCAACTTAGCCAAAATTGCTGAAGTGGAGAAAAAGTCAAAAACACTCCAAGCCAGTTTAGATAAAAAAGTTACCGAAACCCAGCCTATCATTGAAGGTTTTGATGGTTTAATGGCCCGAATCAATGCTTTAAATAAATTACCTTGGCTGCCTTCCTTTTTTATCATGCTGTTGTTTTTAGCTATTGAAACTTCTCCAATTATTGCTAAACTTCTGTCTCCGAAAGGGGAATACGATTTTAAATTGGACGATTTGGAAACGGCTCTAAAAGCTACTTTGGACCAAGACAAATACCAACGAAGTTTACTGGTAAAAACTAGTGCTTCTATGCACGATAAAGTTTACGAAGATATTGCCCAAGATAAAAATCTATACGACCTACAGCGCAAAAAAGCAACTGAATTACTAGAATTACAAGCCCATAATTTTGTAGAGAAACAGAAAAGAACTTTATAACAAAAAACAAAACCCGACACTTTTTAAGTGTCGGGTTTTGTTTTTTGTTATTTATTCTTAACCTCATTATGCGAAAAGCTTTATGTTGCTCCCGGTTAAAAACTACATATGGCTCAAAATCTCTTTTTTGAAAGCGTCATATTCACCTTGTAAAATCAATCCGTTATCAAGTAATTTTTTATAATTCTGCAGTTTTTCAAAAAGTTCATCTTGCGACAATCCATTTAGTCCATTTTCCTTTGCAGTCTCAGGCTGTGAATTGAATTGCTCATTTTCCATAGTAAAAACTGGCGGTGCCACCGGCATTATTTCGGCAAAACTAGTCACTTCTTCCGTTTCCATTTCTTCGATTACTTCCATTTCTTCAATTAGATTAACTGGAACTTCATCAACTATTACTGCGTTTAAAACAGTACCCGTCTTTAAAATATCCAATTGTTCTTTCGCATAGGTAAATATTTTACGCGCTTGAATTTTAGGAATATAGTCTATCGAAACCTCCATGTTGGTTCTTGTTGTAAAAGAAAACTCTGAGCCTAGAATATTTTCTTTTACAAAAGTTCCCTCTATCTCATCCCAAGTGTAATCAATAAAATTCATGGAAAGTCCCAGATTTTTTGGCTGACAAATGATAATTCTTTTATTGGTCATCACAATACTATCAGGCAAAACAGTAATTGCCGGCTTTTTCTGAACAGCAATATAACCGATTTCTTCATTCTTCATCAATAGATCACTCAATTTTGAAGCGATTTTTTCGATGGCTTTAGGATCTTGTTCTTCGTTTAAAAACTTCTTAAATTGTTCTTTCATTTTTATGCTGAATTTATTCAGTATGTGTTTATAATTTTTATTCTAATTTTCTTCGCAAAAGTAATGCCTAATTTTCTAATTCTTGAATTTCACCCTGCATTTTCTTTGTTAAACTTTTGAAAACCAAATCGTAGGAATGATCTATCAATTCTTTTATGAGCCTATCTGGTACAGCTGCATTTACAGCAATTGTATTCCAATGAACTTTACTCATGTGAAAACCGGGTTGAATAGCATCGTATTCAGCACGCAATTCCTCAGCGCGCTCTGGATCACATTTCAAATTCACTGCTGGCTGTCCTTTTTCCCATTGGCTTAAGGATGACAAAGCAAACATTTTTCCGCCCACTTTAAACACCAGTGTATCTTCATCAAAAGGAAAATGTTCCGTTACTCCTTTTTTGGAAAGACAGTATTCGTAATACGTTTCTAGATTCATTGCTTCATTTTTTTCCTATTTCGCCCAAATGAGTATATTTAAAACCCGTTTCATATTTCAATCCATAACCAAACATTCGATCCATTGAAGAGTGAGTAAACAATACCACCCCTGAAAGTTGAATCAATGAATTTGAAAAATAAATCCCAATAAGATACAATGCAATGGCAATTCCTCTATGATGAAACAAATTGTAACAGAAAGCTCCTGTTTTATTTCCAAGAACATATCCAATCATAGATAAATCTGGAGTTAAAATTAAAACTAAAAACCACCACCATTCATAATCCAATTGAATGAAAAAATAAATTCCAAGAACAAATAATCCTAATTCTTCTAATTTGATAATTGCTTTCATTTGATAATTTTCTCCATTAATTTTTCAGGATGAGCCAACAAATTAAATCCAAATTTCTGATATAAAAAATGCGCGTCTGATGTGGCCAATCGCCAAATCTTAACTTCTTTTAGCTTAGTTTCGGTCATCATACTGTTTATTAAAATGGAAGAATATCCTTTGCCACGATGTTCTTCAGCAATAAAAACATCCATTACATAAGCAAAAACCACATAGTCCGTAATAACACGGGCAAAACCTATTTGCTTGTCATTAATATAAATTCCGAAACAAAACGAATTCGCTATGGTAATTTGAACTTCGGGTATTGTTCGCCCTGCCGCCCAATAAATATCTTTAAGGAACTGCTGAATAAAAGGGACGTCCAGCTTATTTTTATCGGTTGAAACGGTTATCATATTTTGTATAGTATCGGTTTACTTGGACTTGCATCATTCTCGAAAGAAGCGATTTGTATGTTCAACAAATAACTCCCGTCTTTTACTTCATTTGGAACAAAAATTAACTCCGTAATGGTGCAATACAATCGGGCGTCCGCATTAAGATTATTAATATCTGTGACATTCCAAAATGCTTTGTGCGCCAAAAGTTTTCCTTCATCACGCTCTTTATCGACACTTGGTAAATCAATTAGTAAATGCTGAATCCCGCTTTCCCGAAGGAAATGCCCAGCGTCTTCATCCAGATAAGGCGGATTCGTATTCGAATATTTCAAATGTTTTTTTGCTTCTAAATTGGGTAATGTTCTAATAATAATTGCTTCAGGTGTTGCTCCCTTGAGCTCCGCCAAAAGGATATTTTTAGTAATTACCAAATCTTCTCCTTTTATTTCCGGTTGAACCGAAACCAGTTCCGCCAAAAAGAAAAACTGTTTCAGCAACTTATTAATACTATAAAATTCCCTTGTAATATGACCCAGACATTCAGTATGGGTTCCGTGTCCGTGCGGATTAAAAAAAATATTATTGAAATTTGTAGATGACTTTCCCTCTGAAACTTTCCCAACCCAATCTCCAAAAACCACGGGTTCAATCACCGGTTTCTCAATATACCAAGCAATAGGATTTTCATCAGTATTCGTTAATGGAATTGAAATATCAATGGGTTTTGATAAATCAACTGCTACAATTTTATTGTTATGTTGGATTGATGCTAACACAAATTATTTTTTAATGCCACCAGGTGTTAAGGCGCAAAGTCCCTTGTCAAACTTTACTTATTTCTTTGTGCCTTTATCACTTTGCGACGAATTTTAACTATTCCAAATTTAAGTAAAATAAATCCGATGCAATTCCATCTGTCAAAAATTTTCCTTTTGGAGACGTTTTTAAAATCTTATTTTCGATAGAAAGAAATTTATCATCTAAGAATTTCTGAGCTTGCTTTTGGAGATATTCCAGATATTCGACCCCAAACTCAGTTTCGATTCTATCCAAAGAAACACCCCATATCGTTCGCAAACCAGTCATAACATACTCATTATAACGATCTGAAATCGAAAGGATTTCTATTTCATTGGGCAGTTTATTTTCTTGAATTGATTTTAAATAAATCGAATTATTCGCAACATTCCAACTTCGGGAAATACCATTATAACTGTGCGCCGAAGGACCAATTCCAATGTATTTTTTTCCTAACCAATACGCTGAATTATTTTTTGAAAAGTAATTCTCTTTCCCAAAATTCGATAATTCATAATGTATAAAATCATTGGCTTCAAGGGTTTCGACCAAAATAGCAAAGTGTCCTTGGGCGGCTTCATCATTAGGAGCAGTGATTTTTCCTGTTTGAATCAGTTTGTTCAATGCCGTTTTTGGTTCCACGGTCAACGCGTAACTCGAAATATGCGGAATACCAAATGACAAAGCTGTTTCAACATTTTGTTTCCATTTTTCATCACTCATTCCTGGAATTCCGTATATCAAATCGAGGGAAATATTGTCGAAATACTTGGCAGCTTCATCCAAACACTTCCGAGCTTCCGCTGAATTATGAGCCCGGTTCATCATTTTCAAATCTTCTTCAAAAAAAGACTGAATCCCAATGCTTAAGCGATTAATCAGACTTTTGGATAATTCAATAATTCGTTGACTTGACAAATCATCAGGATTGGCTTCAAGCGTGATTTCAGGATTTTCTGAAACAGCATAGTTTTTATACACTTCGCTAATCAGGAAATTAATTTCCTCGGATGTTAAAACAGAGGGTGTTCCTCCACCAAAATAAATGGTTTCAATAATTTCATTCTCAAACTCACCTGCACGCATTTGAATTTCTTTGGCAATAGCCAAGACCATTTCTTCCTTCTTCTTCATCGAAGTCGAAAAATGGAAATCGCAGTAATTACAGGCCTGCTTGCAAAAAGGGATATGAATGTAGATTCCTGACATATTTAGTGGTCAGTGATCAATGCTCAGTGGTCAGTTCTAAAAACTAATACCGAACAGCGAACACTATTTTTTAACTCGTTCTTCGTTTTGTTTCACAAAAGCATCCCAACCCGTGTAGCTTTTAGTTCCAACCACTTTTCCGGAATTGAAAAAATGACAAACCGCTGCTGCTAATCCATCGGTGCTATCGAGGTTTTTAGGCAATTCTTTCAATCCTAATAACTGTTGAAGCATTTTAGCAACTTGCTCTTTGCTGGCATTTCCGTTTCCGGTAATTGCCATTTTTATTTTCTTGGGCTCGTATTCGGTAATAGGAATATCTCTTGAAAGTCCTGCTGCCATGGCCACTCCTTGTGCGCGTCCCAACTTCAACATCGATTGTACGTTTTTACCAAAGAAAGGTGCCTCAATCGCAATTTCATCTGGATTATGAGTGTCGATTAACTCGATAGTACGTTCGAAAATGATTTTCAGTTTTTGATAATGGTTATCATATTTAGACAATTGCAATTCATTCAATTGCAAGAATTCCATTTTTTTATTGATAATTTTTATCAATCCAAATCCCATAATCGTAGTCCCCGGGTCAATTCCCAATATGATGCGCTCGTTTGCCAATTTTAATTTGTTATTTTGCAATAATGATTACAATTCCTCACAAAGCTAAGCAATTCCTCGTTCTTATAATCAAAGTTTTGATTGTGGGTAGCGCATTCTATTTTATTTACAATCAATTGGCTCATAATGACAAACTGGATTGGCAGAAGTTTATCATTTTATTTAAGAAAAACTGGTCGCTTGGCGGAATTGCCTTTATTTTATTATTGAGTATTTTGAATCGGTTTTTTGAAATTTTAAAATGGCAGAATTTGGTTGGATTTATCCACAAAATATCTTTAGGCGAAGCAACCAAACAAGTTCTTGGGGCGTTGACTGCTGGGCTGTTTACACCAAATGGCGTTGGTGAATACGCAGGAAAAGCGTTGTTTTTTGAGAAAAAAGACACTAAAAATATCCTCTTTTTAAACCTGATTTGTAACGGAATACAAATGATTTTGACCATTATTTTTGGCATTTTCGGCTTATTGTATTTTAACGCACAATACAATGTGATCACCACAAAAACCGTTGCACTACTTTTTGGACTGCTAATACTCTTGTTTCTTATTTCTTTTCTTCTAAAAAAATTCACCATTAAAGGTTATTCCATTGAAAGACTCATTCATAAGATTAACGAAATCCCGAAACCCATTCATCAAAAAAACATTTTTTTAGCAATTTGTCGTTTCCTTGTTTTTTCACATCAATATTATTTTTTATTTATCGCTTTTGATGTGGACATACCTTATTTAACAGTTATTGCCACAATTACAAGTGTTTATTTTTTAGCTTCCTCCTTGCCTACTTTTCAGTTTTTGGATTTTGCCGTAAAAGGAAGTGTTGCTGTCTACTTCTTTGGAATTCTTGATGTAAACGAATGGATAGTGATTTTTGTGACCACGCTCATGTGGTTCCTGAATGTGGTTTTACCGGTAATAATTGGCAGTTATTATGTATTGAATTTTAAAACTAAGAATCCCATATGATTTTTGTTTTATACCTAATTATAATTGGCTATTGCCTGGCGATTTGCGTTCTGATTTATGGTTTCAGCAAAGTAAATACTATTGATTATACGGGTTTAGAGCCAAAAACAAAATTCTCAATTATAATCCCCTTTCGTAATGAAGCCGAAAATCTGCCTATTTTATTGGACAGCTTGTCTAAGTTGAATTACCCGATCGAATTATTTGAAGTGATTTTGGTGGACGATGAATCTGAAGAAAGATTTCAGATCTCAGATCTCAGGTTTCAGGTTTCAATTATAAAGAATATTCGAGTTTCCAATTCCCCAAAAAAAGATGCAATTGTGACCGCAATGCAAATCGTTACTACCGACTGGATTATCACCACTGATGCTGATTGCTCAGTTAATAAAAACTGGTTATTAACATTGGATAATTACATTCAGCTGCATAATCTTTCGATGATTGCAGGATCGGTAACATATAATTGTGATGATTCGTTTCTGCACCATTTCCAACAATTGGATTTAGCAAGTTTACAGGGCGCAACGATTGGTAGTTTTGGTATTAAGAAAGGATTCATGTGTAATGGCGCTAATTTTGCTTATACCAAATCGTTTTTTCAGGAACTGAATGGTTTTAGCGGAAATGATGGAATTGCAAGTGGCGACGATGTTTTCCTGTTGCAAAAAGCGATTGCCCAATTTCCTGAAAAAGTTCAGTATTTGAAATCTGACAGCAATATTGTCATCACAAAACCATTGAATGACTGGAGATCGTTATTCTATCAAAGAGTACGCTGGGCCTCAAAAACAAGTTCGTATCAAAGTCTATTTGGAAAAGGATTGGGATTATTGGTTTTTATGGGGAATTTATGCTTGGTTTTAGGTGTCAGTTTTTGGGTATTCGGAATGGTTTTATTTCAAAATATCTTTTTGTTATTCGTATTTAAATTTGCAGTCGATGCAGTTTTGATCTACCAGTCAAATCGGTTTTTGAATAAAAGTAAAATACGTTATTTAATTTTGAGCAGTTTGATATATCCTTCTTTTAGCATTAGCGTGGCTTTGTATTCTTTGTTTGGAAAATATGAATGGAAAGGGAGAAGGTTTTAGACTATAGATTTTTGATTTCAGCTATTTCGCACGAGGCAATAGTCAATCGGTTTTCAGAGAATCATTATTCTTGGCAACTAAAAGTTTTCTGGATCTTTAACCAAAAATCCTTTTAAGCTACTCTACTTTTAGAATTACAGGAAGAATAAATTGTGTTTTTACAGGAATTCCACGTTTGATGGCGGGATTCACTTTTGGAAAATCAACCAGACGCGCTTTTAGAATACTGTCAATTTTTATTCTGTCGTAAGCCACGGAATCTTTTGGAAATTGAGGTTCAAATTGCATGGTGGCGTTCGGAAAAACAGTAACTTTTACTTCAATCGTATCCAATTCCGGATAGAGAACAGAAAGCGTATCAACGCTCAATTTTTCCTGAATCAACTGCGTTAAAACTTCAAAAAAACATTGCTGGCGTTGTGTTTTATTCTCAATTTTTTCACAATCTACAACCGACGGAAATTCATCGACTTCTTTCCAATTGATGGACTTCAGTTCTCTTTGTAACAATTCCCTTTCCGAAGGCACTTGCTTTTCGAAATATTGACAGGAATTAAAAAGAATAATTACTAAAAAAAGGTAATAGTGCTTCAAGATTTTGTTTTTCAATTGAACTAATATTTTATAAAAATACAATTATTTTTTTTGAGTTACCTTAGAAAGCAAATAATCTTCATAGGTTTCAGCAAACCATTTCTTTTTGTTTTCGGCTGCAATTTCTTTTTGATCAGGATATAACGCAGCCAATCGATCAGAAAAAATAGCAATCTGAATTGTATATTTATAGAATTCTTCCTTTGTCAATACTAAATTGGAATTGGCTTTTTTATCGAAAAATTCAAAAAAAAGTGCGTCAAACTGTTTCAAAGAAAAATTTGATACTTTTACTTTGTTAGCTTTATATATAGCTTCTTTCAAAAGGGTATCACTATTGTCCACCGCTTTCTCTTGGGCTTGTAATGCCCCATGAGAAATCATGAAAAATAGCATAATGAAAAATACTAAAATTATTTTTCTCATATTCGTTTATAAAACAGACGTTATATCTTGACTTTTCAAAATTACTAAAATAATTCTATGGATATATTACTTTTAATTCTTGGCTTTTCGTGCATGATTACAGGTGTTTTTGGAAGTTTTTTACCAGTTTTACCTGGACCAAGTATCAGCTGGATTGGCTTACTGTGCCTCTATTTTACTAATGCCGTCCCGGCTAATTATTGGGTTTTGGGAATTACTTTACTAATTACCCTCATTATATCTGTTTTGGATTATGTCATTCCTTCCAGAGGAACCAAAAAATTCGGCGGCAGTCCGTATGGTATTTGGGGAACGAATATTGGTTTGGTTGTTGGAATTATAGTTCCCATTCCTTTTGGCTTTCTAATAGGACCTTTTGTCGGCGCTTTAATTGGAGAACTTATTTTCGATTCTAAAGATCATAAAAGGGCTTTGAAAGCAGCCGGCGGATCATTTGTCGGACTACTGGCTTCCAGTTTTATGAAATTTGTAGTTTGCGTGATGTATTTAGGATTGTTCCTAACGATTGTCTGGCAGTATAAATCAGACTTATTTTAATTTATAAATATCCTTAAATCAAAAAAGCCTTTCCGTTACGAAAGGCTTTCTTAAATCTAGCGGTCTGGACGGGACTCGAACCCGCGACCCCATGCGTGACAGGCATGTATTCTAACCAACTGAACTACCAAACCTGCTTTCTTTTTAAATCAAAAAAGCTATCCACAAAAGTGGAAAGCTTTTCATTGGTCTAACTACTAAACCCGCTACGAGTTACAAATTCGTAGCAAACAACACAACTAGCTTTAGATACCTTATTGGGGCAAAAAAGCCTTTCAGTTACGAAAGGCTTTTCCCAATATTAGCGGTCTGGACGGGACTCGAACCCGCGACCCCATGCGTGACAGGCATGTATTCTAACCAACTGAACTACCAAACCTGCTGCTTTATTGCGGTGGCAAAGATACAATAGATTTCCGTTTACGCAAGCGTTTTTTGAAAAAATATTTGATAAAAATTTGCTGTATCACCCAAAGTTTTGTTTTTCAACTAAGTATGTCATTAAAATTTTTTCGAAACTTTCGCCTACTCCTACCGGAATGTACTTTATTCGATTTTGCGCGCAGGTTAACGCCAGCTTCCTGAAGTAACTTTCTACCTGTTTTTCGTATTCCTGCCTCACATTATCTGCAAAAACCGCTACTTCTTCACCTGATTCCACATCAATAAACTTCCTTGGCGCGTTATCAAAGTCAAAATTCAATTCCGTTTTGTTATCAACAACATGAAACAAAACCACCTTATGCTTGTTGTGTTTCAAATGTTGCAGGGCACTAAACAACGCTTCTTCTCCCGACGCTTCAGGACCGGACTGAAACATATCCGTAAATAGGATAATCATCGAACGGCGGTGGATTTTCTCTGCTATTTGATGCAGGAATGTAATTGTGTCTGTGCTCTTTTTCATGGCAGGTTTTTCCAGCAGCCCTTCAAGTGCACTTAAAATCATTCTGTGATGACGATCACTGCCTTTTTCAGGCGCGTAGTACTCATACTGGTCCGAAAACACACTTAGCCCCACAGCATCGCGTTGCTTCTTTAAAAGATTCATTAAAACCGCCGAAGCCAAAACGGAGAAGCCAATTTTATTTTCATAGAATTGCTGACTGTCTTTTAATTTAGGATAATGCATCGAAGAGGAATTATCGATGATGATGTGGCAACGTAAATTAGTCTCTTCCTCAAATCTTTTTGTATACAAACGATCCGTTTTGGCAAATAATTTCCAATCGATATGTTTTGTGCTTTCACCAACATTATAGACTTTATGCTCCGCAAATTCAGCGGAAAATCCATGAAATGGACTTTTATGCATTCCCGAAATAAAACCTTCTACAACCTGATTGGCCAGCAATTCAAGATGCTGAAAACTGGAAATTTTTTCTATTTGCGATTCGATCTTCATATCTCAAAGATAATTTGAAAATTTGGAAATTTAGGAGATTTGAAAATACAATTTTAACACCATAAAAAAAAGGCTTGACTTTCGCCAAACCTTTCCTCTGAATCCTTTACAGATTCTATGTAAATCATAATCTACCGATTACAACAAAGCGTCTAAACTATCTGCGTAAGTCTGTTTCGGAGCAACTCCTACTTGTTTCCCTACTACTTCCCCGTTATGAAAAACCAACACAGTTGGAATATTTCTCACTCCGTATTTTGCTGCAAATTCCTGGTTAGCATCAACATCTACTTTTCCTACGACTACTTTTCCAGCGTATTCTTCGCTGATTTCGTCAATGATTGGTCCAACCATTCTACAAGGCCCACACCATGCTGCCCAAAAATCCACCATTACCGGTTTGTCTGATTTCAAAACTACTTCGTCAAAAGTAGCGTCTGTTATTGCTAATGCCATATATTTTTTTTTAAATGTTTAAGGTTTCAAACCTGAGTACAAATTTAGAAATTAAAAACTAATCAAACGCTATTCATAAATTAGTTTTGATTATAAGTGTATTGTCAATTGTTATTTGATTTTACCTCCAAAGCTTTTAAGGAGCAATTTCCCGCTATACGCCGTATCTTTCATTGCTTAAATAAGGTGGCGAAAAAACACCGCCCTTATCAGGTCTCGCATTTTCTAATTCAACTTAAAGTTAATCTGCATCTTCTCTAATTCCATTAGCAATTCATTTGAAATTTTAATTTTCAATTTTCTGCTTGGCATCGTCAACTTGGTTACAACCTTAATTTCTTCCACTTCTGTTGCTGCATTTATTTCCGGCGCCGCTATTTCTAAAGCTTCGACATCATCATTTTCTTCCACAAAAACCTCCTCTTCATTCTCCACAACCACGGGTGTACTTTCTACTAAGCGTTTGATTTTTTCTAATTCCATGATTTCAAAAGTCACGGTATTATCCCCTTTATTCTCTTGAAAAAGATGGCTTAACCTATAAATAAAATCAGTTTCCAAATCAGCAATATTCAGAAGCAAAACTAATTTTTTAGCGAAGGTCTCTAACACATCCTGCAACTGTTTTACTTCCACAAATTGTAATCTTGGCTCTCCTTTTTTTCCTGTATCCCGGTCTGTCCAACCTTCTTTCACCATCACTTTCATAAAGGTAAAATTATTTTGAATAAAGAAATGACGGAACTTTAAATACTCTTCGCCAAAAATTCGGAACTCATAACTTTCATCATAACCTTCCAATGTAAACATGCCCCAGCCTTTTCCATTTTTAGCCACACGGTGCTGCACGTTATTGATAATTCCACCAAAAGTCAAATTTTTGCTGACATGCAGCTCCATGTTTTTCAACGCTTCCAGTCTCGCATTACAAAAATATTTCATTTCAAATTTGTAATCATCCAACGGATGTCCCGAGATATAGATCCCGACAACCTCTTTTTCTTTGGCAAGTTTTTCCATCGTACTCCAATCCTCGCAAGGCGGCACAATAGGCTCCTCAATTTGCACTTCACTGGTCTCGCCAAACAAACTTACTTGCGATGAATTTTCATTCTCCTGAAACTTCGAGCCATACCGAATCGCTTTTTCATAAAAGGTAATTCCATCACCATCATCATGAAAATATTGCGCCCTTGTTGTTCCTAAAAACGAATCAAATCCTCCAGCCAACGCCAAATTTTCCAATGCTTTTTTATTCGCTGCACGCAAATCAATACGCTTGGTCAAATCAAAAATCGATTTGTATCTTCCGTCTTTTCTTTTCTCTACAATCGTTGCCACAGCACCGGAACCCACTCCTTTGATCGCTCCCATTCCGAAACGGACCGCATAATTATCATTTACGGTAAATTTATAGAAGGACTCATTTACATCAGGACCTAAAACTTGCAATCCCATACGCTTGCATTCTTCCATAAAGAATGAAACCTGCTTGATATCACTCATATTATTCGACAAAACCGCAGCCATATATTCGGCCGGATAATTGGCTTTCAAATAGGCCGTTTGGTACGCAATCCAGGCATAACAAGTTGAGTGCGATTTATTAAAGGCATATTCCGCAAAAGCTTCCCAGTCTTTCCAAATTTTCTCCAGTTTATCTTCGGCATGACCTTTGGCAGCAGCTTGGCTTATAAATTTAGGCTTCATTTTATCCAAAACGTCCTTTTGTTTTTTTCCCATCGCTTTACGCAAAACATCGGCGTCACCTTTCGAGAAATCAGCCAGTTTTTGTGATAAAAGCATTACTTGTTCTTGGTAAACGGTAATTCCGTAGGTATCTTTTAGTAATTCTTCACAAGCGTCAAGGTCATAAATAATTTCCTCCTCACCATTTTTTCGCTTGACAAAACTCGGAATATAAGCAATTGGACCTGGACGATACAAAGCATTCATCGCAATCAAATCGGGAAAAACAGTCGGCTTCAATTCCTTCATGTATTTCTGCATTCCCGGACTCTCATATTGAAAAATCCCTACCGTTTCTCCTCGTTGAAAAAGCTCATACGTCTTTATATCGTCAATTGGAAATTCATCGGGATTCAGATCAATTCCGGTTCTGTATTTTACCAGTTTAACAGTGTCTTTTATCAAGGTTAAGGTTTTCAAACCCAAGAAGTCCATCTTCAACAAACCGGCACTTTCTACAACCGAGTTGTCAAATTGGGTCACATACAAATCGGAATCTTTGGCTGTAGCCACAGGAACAAAATTCGTAATATCGCTTGGCGTAATAATTACTCCACAAGCGTGAATCCCTGTATTTCTTAGATTCCCTTCTAAAACTTTGGCTTGCTGAATGGTTTCCCCTCCTAAATCGCTTTCATTAGCAAGACCTATTAATTCTTTTATTTTATCGTATTCTTCTGGACGAACCGCTTTCTTAATTATATCTTCTTTTTCACTCAAAAAACGAGCTAAATTCCACTTAGAAGGCATCATTCCCGGAATCAACTTGGCAATTTTATCAGCTTCAAATAAAGGCAAATCCAAAACACGAGCCGTATCTCGAATGGCCGATTTTGTTGCCATTTTACCATACGTAATAATTTGTGCCACTTGTTTGGAACCGTATTTTCGAATCACATAATCCATTACACTACTGCGTCCCTCATCATCAAAATCGATATCAATATCGGGTAGTGACACACGATCCGGATTCAAGAAACGCTCAAAAAGCAGGTTGTACATTAACGGGTCAATGTTGGTAATCTTCAAACAATACGCTACCACCGAACCTGCCGCAGACCCCCGACCAGGACCAACAGAAACACCCATACTTCGCGCCTCAGCAATTAAATCCTGTACAATCAGGAAATATCCGGGATAACCAGAATTCGATATGGTCAATAATTCAAAATCCAGTCGTTCTTGAATTTCTTCGGTGATTACAGGATACCGTCTTCGGGCTCCTTCAAAAGTCAAATGCCTCAAATAAGCATTTTCACCTCTTACTCCGCCATCAACAGCATCTTCGGGATTATTAAATTCAACAGGGATTTCAAATTTTGGCAACAAAACTTCCCGTGCCAAATCGAAAATTTCAATTTTATCCACAATCTCTGAAATATTAGAAATCGCTTCCGGAAGATTATTGAAGAGCTGTTTCATTTCATCTCCTGACTTGAAATAATACTCCTGATTTGGCAATCCATAGCGATAACCTCGACCACGACCTATAGGCGTAGTTTGTTTTTCACCGTCACGCACGCAAAGCAAAATATCATGTGCATTTGAATTTTCTTTGTTTATATAAAAGGTGTTATTAGTCGCTATAATTTTTACATCATGCTTTCTCGCCAGTGCAATCAAAGATGCATTCACCCGATTCTCATCTTCCTGATTGTGACGCATCACCTCAATATAAAAATCTTCCTTGAACTCGTTTTTCCACCAAAGCAATGCATCTTCGGCTTGGTTTTCACCAATATTCAAAATCTTATTTGGAATTTCACCATAAAGATTTCCAGACAAAACAATAATATCTTCTTTGAATTCCTGAATTACTTTCCTGTCGATTCTTGGTACATAATAAAAACCTTCGGTATAAGCGATTGAAGACATTTTAGCCAAATTATGATACCCCTTTTTGGTCTTTGCCAAAAGCACTATTTGATACCCATTGTCTTTAACCGACTTATTTTTATGGTCTTCACAAACAAAAAATTCGCAACCTACAATCGGCTTCATTGGAACTTCGGTCGGTTCTTCACCATTTGCGACAGCCGCTTTATTCTTAGCTTCAGCGGCCTTATTATGGTACAGAATATCCCGAACAAAATGAAAAGCCCCCATTAAATTGGCATGATCCGTCATGGCAACCGCAGGCATTTTTTGTTGTGCCGCTGCTTTTACCAATGCCGCAATACTGATAGTAGATTGCAACACCGAAAACTGGGTATGATTATGCAAATGAACAAAATCGGCATCAATAAGAACTTTTTTATTCTCTGAAAGCTCTTCTTTTGAAACTGCCGGCGCTTGTTTTTCTCCAAATTGCTGACGAATTTTTTCAGAAGCTTCCTTAAGATTGATATGCTTTAATCCAATAAGCTGAATCTCATTTGGATTCTTATTTTGAAAATCTTTAAAATAGCCAATTTCTACATCGAGCTCTTCTTTAGTAAAAACATCGAGACGGATTAATTCCAAGAAACATCTTGTAGTCGCTTCCACATCCGCAGTTGCATTATGTGCCTCTCCAAACGGCCTATTAAAAAGATAACTATGCAATTCCGTTAACGTAGGCAATTTGAATTTCCCTCCTCGACCACCCGGCAATTTTAACAAGGAAGCGGTAACTTCAGTACACGTATCCAGAATAGGCATGGAACTCATTTGGCTTTCAACCCCCATCCTGTAAAATTCGCAACCCATGATATTGATATCAAAACCTAAATTCTGACCAACAATAAATTTGGCTTTACCTAAAGCTATATTGAATTTTTCTAAAACTTCCGCCAATGAAATCCCATCGGCTTCAGCCAATTCTGTAGAAATACCGTGAATTCGTTCGGCATCATAAGGAATATTAAAACCTTCAGGCTTGACCAAATAATCCTGATGCTCTAGGAGCTTTCCCATATCGTCATGCAACTGCCAGGCGATTTGAATACAGCGCGGCCAGTTATCCGTATCTGAAATGGGAGCGCCCCAACGCTTTGGTAATCCTGTAGTTTCTGTATCGAATATTAAGTACATATCTGGAATTGAATGGTTTGCAATTCTTTAAAATCACAAAAAATGAATTTCAAATTTAGGATTTTTTCACGTAGAATTATGCCTAAATCACAACAAAAAAAAATCAAAATTATGTTTAAGAATCACCCTACGAATTATTCTGTGTTTTAGATCAAAACCATTCCATAATGACCTATTAAAAAGAGAAATAAACTCGTTGTGTATTTTTTGGATGTCGTAGTATTTTATTAAAACAAACTGAAGCAAAAGCACAAAAAAAATGCTTCTTTAGCAACCTAAAAAGCCAAATAAACCCATTATTAAAAAAATAAAACTCGAGATCAATTTTGTTAATTATTACTATTTTAATCCGTTTTGTTATATTTTTTGAATCAAAAAACCCTCATTTACACCAAAATAGCGATAAATTTGCAAATTATCAAATTGGATCTGTTTAAAATAAAAATAGCTTTAAAAAGAAATTTAATACCCAAATAAAAAGAAGACATTCAAACTACAAACCCGTAACAGAAGAGGTAAGGTGTTGTAAAAACAGTTTGGGTATCGTATATAATGGAATATTAAAATTGACAATCTTATTTCTTTTTTTAAATTTGTTCCCATTGTTACAACTTTATGCGAATAATTTGGTTGTAAAAGAAGAAATACACTTAAAAAATATTTAAAATGAGTACTACATTATTTGACAAAGTATGGGATTCGCATGTTGTGCGTAAAATTGAAGATGGACCAGATGTGTTTTTTATTGACCGTCATTTCATCCATGAAGTTACTAGTCCTGTAGCTTTTTTAGGTTTAAAAGAAAGAGGGATTTCGGTTTTATACCCAGAACGCACTTTTGCAACAGCCGATCACAATACACCCACAATAAACCAACACTTGCCTGTTGCGGACGCACTGTCTGCCAATCAGTTAAAAGCACTGGAAGATAACGCAGCAGAATATGGTATTTCTCACTGGGGATTAGGTCATCAAAAAAATGGAATTGTACACGTGGTAGGTCCTGAAAACGGAATTACTTTACCAGGCGCAACTATTGTTTGTGGAGATTCACACACTTCTACACATGGTGCTTTTGGCGCTATTGCTTTTGGTATCGGAACTTCTGAAGTAGAAATGGTGATGGCTACACAATGTATCATGCAGCCGAAACCAAAGAAAATGCGCATCAACGTAAATGGTGAATTAAGCAAAGGTGTTGGTCCAAAAGACGTTGCACTTTATATTATTTCTCAATTAACCACTTCTGGAGGTACAGGATATTTTGCAGAATATGCTGGAGACGTTTTTGAAAACATGTCCATGGAAGGACGTATGACTGTTTGTAACTTGAGTATCGAAATGGGTGCTCGCGGTGGCATGATTGCCCCTGACCAAAAAACATTTGATTTCCTAGAAGGAAGATTATATGCTCCAAAAGGTGAAGCTTGGGATAAAGCGGTAGCGTATTGGAAGACGTTAAAAACTGATGCTGATGCTGTTTTTGATGCAGAATTAAACATCAATGCTTCAGATATTGAACCAATGATTACTTATGGTACGAATCCTGGAATGGGAATTGGTATCTCTAAAAATATTCCAAATGCTAACCAAGTAGAAGGTGGCGAGGAAACTTATAAAAAATCTTTGGCTTATATGGGTTTTGAAGAAAACGACGTAATGATTGGCAAACCAATTGATTTTGTTTTCTTAGGAAGCTGTACCAATGGTAGAATAGAAGATTTCAGAGCCTTTACAGCAATTGTAAAAGGAAGAAAAAAAGCAGATAATGTTACGGCTTGGTTAGTTCCGGGTTCTCACGTAGTAGAAGCTCAGATTAAAGAAGAAGGTCTTTTGGACATTCTTACCGAAGCTGGTTTTGTATTGCGTCAGCCAGGTTGCTCAGCTTGTTTAGCGATGAATGATGATAAAGTACCTGCTGGAAAATATGCCGTAAGTACTTCTAACAGAAACTTTGAAGGCCGTCAAGGTCCAGGTTCAAGAACATTATTGGCAAGTCCAATTATGGCTGCAGCCGCTGCAGTTACTGGAAAACTAACAGACCCTAGAGATCTGTTCTAGAAAGCCCTTACGCTTTAAGCTATATGCTTTAAGCCAAAAACATAATACTAATACAACAACTGTAGGATAAGCATAAAGCCTTTTGACTACAGCATAAAGCAAAAAAAATGGCATACGATAAATTTAACATCCTTACGAGTAGTGCAGTACCACTACCGATAGAAAATGTGGATACCGATCAAATTATCCCAGCGCGTTTCTTAAAAGCTACAAAACGTGAAGCTTTTGGAGACAACCTTTTCAGAGACTGGAGATACAACGGAGACAATACTCCAAAAGCAGATTTCGTATTGAATGATGCAACTTATAGTGGAAAAATATTAGTAGGCGGAAAGAACTTTGGTTCCGGTTCTTCAAGAGAGCACGCAGCTTGGGCAGTTTACGATTATGGATTTCGTGCCGTTGTTTCAAGTTTCTTTGCAGACATCTTTAAAGGAAACTGCTTAAACATTGGTGTTTTACCAGTACAAGTTAGTCCAGAATTTGCTGAAACTATTTTCAATGCTATCGAAGCTGATCCAAAAACAGAATTAGAAATAAATCTTCCGGAACAAACCATAACACTAAAAGCAACCGGTCAAAAAGAATCTTTTGACATCTCCGGATACAAAAAAGATAATATGATCAATGGTTTCGACGATATTGATTATTTACAAAACATCAAAGAAGAAATCGTTGGGTTTGCCAATAAACTTCCTTACTAGAAATCAAATCCCATTTAGTTAAGAGACCCGACAGATTTTAAAAAAAACCTGTCGGGTCTATAAATAAAAATCAGATATGATTTTAGAAGTTGCTATTCTATATGTAAAAAACGGAGAAGAATTACTGTTTGAGAAAGATTTCGAAATTGCAGGACAACATATAAGCGCGATAGAAGGATATGTTGGACATAGTTTAAGAAAGTGTGTCGAACAGGAAACTAAGTACATCTTGCTTGTTGATTGGGAAAAAATCGAAGATCATACTATCGGATTTAGACAATCTGAGCAGTATTTAGAATGGAAAAGACTACTTCATCAGTATTACGACCCTTTTCCAATTGTGGAGCATTTTGAGACTATATTGGAAAATAAGAAGCAATAATTTCCAAGTAATACAATTTATGACAATAAACAAACACATTCAAAGAGACGGACAACAAGCCACAAAAATACTTGACACTAGGAGTCTGGCAAATGATTACAGACATCTTACTCAAATTTTGAAGCCTGGCATGAACGTTTTGGATGTTGGTTGCGGAACTGGTTCTATCTCAAAAGATATAGCCAATATTGTTGGAGAAAAAGGGAAAGTTACCGGAATTGACAATACCGAAAGTTTTATTTTAATCGGTCAAGAAACGTATAGCTCCGTTGTCAATTTAGACCTAATTTCAGCTGATTTATTCGAATATAATTCAGAAGAGAAATATGATTTAATTGTTTCCGCAAGAACATTACAATGGCTGAGTAATCCAAAAGAGGCTTTGATTAAAATGAAATCAATGTTAAAACCTGATGGTCAAATTTCAATTCTCGATTACAATCACACCAATCTGAATTGGAATCCGTTGCCACCAGAAAGCATGCAAAGGTTTTACAAAACCTTTTTGAAATGGAGACAGGATGCCGGGATGAATAATGAAATTGCAGAACATCTACCTAATTTATTAAAAGAAGCAGGATTTAATGCTATTGAAATAATAAATTCAGATGAACATTATAATCGAGAAATACCTGATTATAAATCTAAAATAGGAATTTGGTCAAAAGTTGCCGGTTCAAAACAAATGGTAGAGGAAGGTTATTTAAATAACGAATTGCGATTAAAAGCGATTGAAGAATACGATAATTGGATTGAAACTTTAGCAATTTCTATGACAATGAAATTAAATGAAGTACGAGGAAAAGTATAACAACTTTTCTTTCCATGCAGACATTTACAAATAGTAAAAATAAAACAGTGCCAATACCTGAATTAATACTGGCAATTTGTTTTTTTTAATAATACCAACAGTTTTAAACTGTTACAACTTATTTTAATCGATATGACAAAAAGAAAAATTGAAATAATGGATACGACGCTCCGTGATGGTGAACAAACATCAGGCGTATCATTTTCTGCTGCAGAAAAATTAACCATTGCACAATTATTACTGGAAGAATTAAATATTGATAGAATCGAAATTGCTTCTGCACGCGTAAGTGAAGGCGAGTTCCAAGGCGTAAAAGGGATAATGACCTGGGCTAATGAAAAAGGATATTCTAACCGAATAGAAGTTTTAACATTCGTTGACGGTGGACTTTCAATAGATTGGATGAAAAAGAGTGGAGCAAAAATCCAGAATTTACTCACCAAAGGATCCCTCAACCATTTAACCCATCAATTAAAGAAAACACCGGAACAACATTTTACCGAGATTGCTCAAGCCATCGCATTGGCCCAAGAAAACAATATTGAGACCAATGTGTATTTAGAAGACTGGAGTAACGGAATGCGCAATTCACCTGAATATGTGTTTCAATATTTAGATTTTCTAACGAAACAGCCTATCAAAAGAGTCTTATTACCAGACACTTTAGGAGTTTTAATCCCTTCTGAAACTTTTGAATTCATTTCGAAAATTATAACGAGATACCCAAATACCCATTTTGATTTTCATGCACACAATGACTACGATTTAAGCATTGCTAATGTAATGGCCGCGGTAAAAGCAGGTATCCAGGGACTTCACGTAACGGTAAACGGAATGGGAGAACGTGCTGGAAATGCACCACTTGAAAGCACCGTTGCGGTAATCAATGACTTTTTACCGGAGATAAAAATTGGAGTGAAAGAATCTTCATTGTACTCTGTGAGTAAATTAGTAGAAACTTTTACAGGATATAGGATTCCCGCTAACAAACCTATTGTCGGAGATAATGTCTTCACCCAAACAGCAGGTATTCATGCAGATGGAGATAACAAAAATAATTTATATTTTAATGATCTGCTTCCAGAACGTTTTGGAAGAAAACGAAAATATGCATTAGGAAAAACATCTGGCAAAGCCAATATTGAAAAAAACCTTCAGGAATTAGGTTTAAAATTAAATCCCGAAGATCTAAAATTAGTTACCCAACGTATCATTGAATTGGGGGACAAAAAAGAGACCGTTACCAAAGAAGACTTACCTTATATCATTTCTGACGTTTTAGACAGTCAGACCTATGAAGAGAAAATTGTGGTCCAGTCATATGTATTGGTTCATGCCAAAGGAATGCGCCCTTCAACTACGCTCTGTTTAAAAATAGACGGTGAAATCATCGAAGAGAATGCACAAGGCGACGGACAATTTGATGCTTTTATGAACGCTTTAGCAAAAATTTATAAAAGCAAAAAAATGGAATTACCAAAATTAATTGATTACGCAGTGCGAATTCCTCCAGGGAGTAGTTCTGATGCATTGTGCGAAACCATAATTACCTGGACTAATAATGGAAAGGAATTCAAAACGAGAGGATTAGATTCCGACCAAACAGTTGCTGCAATCATCGCTACCCAAAAGATGCTGAATCTGGTTACTGCCCAATAAAATAAAAAACGATATTAATATAAAACAAACCCAATGAAATTTAACATAGCCCTTTTAGCCGGAGACGGAATTGGACCTGAAGTAATTAATGAAGCTGTAAAAGTTTCTGATGCTATTGCAAAAAAATTTAACCATGAAATCAATTGGACTCCAGCTCTTACAGGAGCTTGTGCGATCGATGCCGTTGGAGTTCCTTATCCTGATGAAACGCATGAAATTTGCATGAAAGCTGATGCTGTTTTGTTTGGAGCTATTGGACACCCAAAATACGATAACGACCCTAAAGCTACCGTAAGACCGGAACAAGGTTTATTGTTGATGCGTAAAAAATTAGGCTTGTTTGCCAATGTACGCCCTACATTTACATTTCCATCTCTGATTGACAATTCTCCTTTGAAAAGAGAACGTATTGAAGGAACAGATTTGATCTTTTTAAGAGAACTTACCGGAGGTATTTATTTTGGTGAAAAAGGAAGAAAAGACGATGGCGAAACCGCTTTTGACACTTGCACTTACACAAGAGGCGAAGTAAAACGTTTAGCCAAAAAAGGTTTTGAACTAGCGATGACCCGTTCAAAGAAATTGTGTTGTGTTGACAAAGCAAATGTATTGGAAACTTCCCGTTTATGGAGAGAAACAGTACAAGCTATGGAAAAAGAGTACCCTGAAGTAACTGTAAGTTATGAATTCGTTGATGCCGTAGCGATGCGTTTGGTTCAATGGCCTAACTCTTATGATGTTTTGATTACAGAAAACTTATTTGGAGATATTTTAACCGATGAAGCTTCCGTTATATCTGGTTCAATGGGATTAATGCCGTCTGCATCAGTAGGAGAACACACTTCATTGTACGAACCAATTCACGGTTCTTATCCTCAGGCAACAGGTCTAAATATCGCCAATCCGTTAGCAACAGTATTATCTGCAGCGATGATGTTTGAAGATGCTTTTGGATTAAAAGAAGAAGCAGAAGCAATCAGAACAGTGGTTAATAAATCATTGGAACAAGGAATTGTAACAGAGGATTTAGCTGCTAAAGATGCTAAAGCTTATAAAACGAGTGAAGTTGGTGACTGGTTAGTTGCTAATTTATAATAATAATGCTGTAGTGATGCAATGCCTTGCATCACTACAGCATTTATACCAAACAAAAAAGGTGTCAATTTATTGACACCTTTTTTTATATTGTAGAAAAAAATATTAATATCCTCCTCTGTTTCCACCACCACGGTTATCTCCACCACGGCTGTTTCCACCACCATAACCACCGCGTGAATCTCCACCACGACTGTTATTGTTAAAACTTCTTCTTTCCCCTTCTGGTTTTGGTTCAGATTTGTTCACTACAATTGCACGTCCTTGAACAGTAGCACCGTTCAATTCATCAATTGCTTTTTGAGCTTCGTCATCATTTGGCATCTCAACAAAACCAAATCCTTTACTTCTTCCAGTAAATTTATCAGTAATAATTTTAACTGAATCAACTGCTCCGTAAGCCTCGAAAGACTCTCTTAAATCTGCTTCCTCAATACTGAATGGAAGACTTCCAACAAAAATATTCATATGTACTTTTTTAAATAATAGAACAAATGTACTCTTATTTTATTCTAATCTACTATAGATTAGCTTATTTATGTTTTTTATTTTAAATATAAAAAGAAAAAGAATATCAGAGACCTCCTAATTGAAGTCAATTAAGAACACAACTTGCCTTAGTTTATGGAACAAGTGAACCCACAGGGACTTTATAAAAAATGCCTTGTTGAAAATTCACAACAGGACCTGCCAATGGATTATTGTACGTATTTTCTGCATTAAATTTAAAAGTACCAGTAACCGTTTTATTCACAGCATCATAATCCGTTATCACAATTTGACCGTCTCCAATACCAAATCCTGTAGAAAAAGTAATTAAACCACCTGTTGCATCGGTCAGAACATAAGTCACTTTCTTTGACTCGCTGGTGCCTAAAAAATAGGTTTGAGCATTTGTAGAAGTGACTTTCAAAGATAAAGTTTCATTTCTCGTATATGCTTCAATTAGCAAAGATCCATCTGAAGCTAGCGTTGCTTTAGATTGAACTGCCCTCCAAAACACATTGTCTTTCACACCCTGCAAAGAAGGACTATTAAAGCTAACATCCTCCTGACAAGAAACTAAAGAAAAAATTACGACAATAAACAGAAAATAATTTTTCATAAAATGCATCTATTAAACAAACAAAAGTATGATATTATAGCTAAAAAAAATAAAATAGCATTAAAAATACACCTCAAATAGACCCTAACACATTACCATTCATTAAAATACTATTCCCATTAGCAATTATAAATAAAAAATGTATCTTTGCACCCTTAATTAATCGAGGTCGAGTACCTCAAAATTTAATCACAAGATTATGTCAGTAAAAATTAGATTACAAAGACACGGTAAAAAAGGAAAACCTTTTTACTGGGTTGTAGCAGCAGATGCTCGCTCAAAAAGAGATGGTAAATACTTAGAAAAAATCGGTACTTACAATCCAAACACAAACCCAGCAACTATCGACTTGAACCTTGATAGCGCAGTAAAATGGTTGCACAATGGTGCTCAACCAACTGATACTGCAAAAGCAATTCTTTCTTACAAAGGAGCTTTATTGAAACATCACCTTGACGGTGGTATCCGTAAAGGAGCTTTAACTCAAGAACAAGCTGATGCAAAATTAGCTACTTGGTTAGAAGCAAAATCTGGAAAAGTTGATGCTAAAAAAGAAGGTTTAACAAAAGCGCAAGCTGATGCTAAAGCTAAAGCTTTCAAAGCAGAACAAGATGTTAATGCTAAACGTTTAGCTGCAGCTGCTCAAGCAGAAGCTGACGCTATCGCTGCTGCAACTCCAGCTGTTGAAGAAGTTACTGAAGTTGAAGCTGAAGAAGCTCCTGCTGCAGAAGAAAATAACGAAACAACTGAAGCATAATTTTAGAAGGCGAAGATGCGTAAAGAAGACTGTTTCTATTTAGGTAAAATCGCTAAAAAATTTAGTTTCAAGGGGGAAGTTCTTGCCTATTTAGATACGGACGAACCTGAGTTATACGAAAACTTGGAATCAGTGTTTGTTGAATGCAACAAACACTTGGTTCCTTTTTTTATTGAAAGTAGTTCATTACACAAAAACGACTTTCTTAGAATTCATTTTGAAGATATGAATACCGAAGAAGATGCTGATGCCATTATAGGCAACGCAATATACCTTCCCTTAAATATGTTGCCTAAACTTACGGGCAATAAATTTTACTTCCATGAAGTAATTGGTTTTGAAGTTGAAGACAAACGCCTTGGCGTTGTTGGAAAAATTCAATCCGTAAATGACACCACTGCCCAACCTCTTTTCGAAGTTTTAAACGGTGAGGTAGAAATTCTCATCCCTATGATTGACCATTTCCTTGTAAAAATTGACAGAGAAAACAAAAAAGTCATCATGGATTTACCAGAAGGACTTATTGAAATGTACCTTTAGAGAAATTCATTTGTCGGTTCGGCTATTTTAAAATCTCAAATCAACATTCGTTACTTCCAATCTTAAATCATTATGTTTTCATTCAAGCAATTCGCAATAAAACAAGATCGTTGCGCCATGAAAATTGGAACAGACGGTGTTTTACTTGGCGCTTGGACACCAATTGAAAATAATCCATTTAGCATTTTAGATATTGGGGCAGGAACAGGTGTAATAGCTTTAATGCTTGCACAAAGAAGCAATGCAGAACAAATTGATGCTTTAGAAATCGACGAAGAAGCTTACGAACAATCCGTAGACAATTTTGAAAACTCACCCTGGAATGATCGCTTATTTTGTTTTCATGCCGGTTTGGACGAATTTGTAGAAGAGCCGGAAGACGAGTACGATTTAATTGTTTCCAATCCTCCATTTTACACTGACAATTACAAATCCGAAAACGAGCAACGAGACTTGGCCCGTTTTACTGATGCGATGCCTTTTGAAGATTTAATCGAAGCCGCCGCGTTGCTGCTTTCTGAAAACGGTATTTTCTCCGTCATAATTCCTTTCAAAGAAGAAGAACATTTTTTGGCTCTTGCTGCAGCATTCGAATTATTTCCTTTAAAAATCACACGAGTAAAAGGAACACCACTTACTGAAATCAAGCGCAGTTTATTGGCTTTAAGCCGAAATAAAAACGCTGTCATTACCATTACTGAATTGATTATCGAAACTTCAAGACATCAATACACACCTGAATATATAGAATTGACAAAAGATTTTTATTTAAAAATGTAATCCGGAATTTTTATTCAAATGCATTAACATCTTATTTAATTTAAAATAAATTTCAAACCCTCCATTAGCTATTTTATTGTAAATTAGTAGTCGATGATTTCTTTCCGTAAAATCATGCTTTTATAAACATCTTATTTGATTGCAAAATTCGTAATTTTCAATTAAATAAAAAAATATAACATTTATTAATGCTTTTGTTATATTTCTTTATGTAAATTTGTCGCATAAAAATTACCGAACCATGAAACCAGATTTATTTCAAGCTCCAGATTATTACAACCTTGACGATTTATTAACAGAAGAACACAAATTAGTACGTGACTCCGCTCGTGCATGGGTCAAACGTGAAGTCTCTCCTATTATAGAAGAATATGCTCAAAAAGCTGAATTCCCAAAACAGATCATAAAAGGCTTGGGAGAAATTGGTGGTTTTGGCCCCTATATTCCTGTTGAATATGGTGGCGCAGGTTTAGACCAAATTTCTTATGGGCTAATCATGCAAGAAATTGAACGCGGAGATTCTGGTGTTCGTTCCACTTCATCCGTACAATCTTCTTTAGTAATGTATCCAATTTGGAAATACGGAAACGAAGAACAACGTATGAAATACTTACCAAAACTAGCCACTGGCGAATTCATGGGCTGCTTTGGATTGACTGAACCTAATTACGGTTCAGATCCAGGAAGTATGATCACGAACTTTAAAGATAAGGGTGACCATTATCTATTGAACGGTGCCAAAATGTGGATTTCAAACGCACCATTTGCTGACATTGCTATTGTTTGGGCAAAGAATGAAGAAGGTAGAATTCACGGTTTAATTGTTGAAAGAGGAATGGAAGGTTTCACAACTCCGGAAACCCATAACAAATGGTCCCTTCGTGCCTCTTCTACAGGAGAGTTGATTTTTGACAACGTAAAGGTGCCTAAAGAAAATTTATTACCAAATAAATCTGGATTAGGAGCTCCACTTGGCTGTCTTGACTCAGCCCGTTATGGTATTGCCTGGGGAGCTATCGGTGCAGCAATGGACTGTTACGATACCGCTTTGCGTTATGCAAAAGAAAGAATCCAGTTTGACAAACCTATTGCAGGAACACAATTGCAACAAAAGAAATTAGCTGAAATGATTACTGAAATCACCAAAGCACAACTATTAACCTGGAGATTAGGCGTTTTAAGAAACGAAGGCAGAGCAACAACAGCTCAAATCTCGATGGCTAAAAGAAATAATGTAGATATGGCGATTCATATTGCTCGCGAAGCCAGACAAATGCTAGGCGGAATGGGAATTACCGGAGAATATTCTATAATGCGTCACATGATGAATTTAGAATCAGTAATTACATATGAAGGAACACACGACATTCATTTACTAATTACAGGAATGGACATTACAGGAATTTCCGCTTTTAAATAGCATTAAACGACTATTAAAGTATTTATAAATTTGATAGTAAAAGCTTCTTGGAAACAAGAAGCTTTTTTACCTTTACATAAAAAATACCACTGATGAACATTGAAACAATCAACAATAGCATTCAGCCTCAAAAAGAGCTATTGTTACAACATTCCCTATACAAAAAAGTAAAAACCATAGAAGACTTACACTGTTTTCTTGAGAGCCATGTGTATGCGGTTTGGGATTTTATGTCATTATTAAAAGCATTACAATCTAAATTAACCTGTACGACAACTCCATGGTTTGCCACAGAAAATCCAGAAACCAGATATCTGATTAACGAAATAGTCCTAGCCGAAGAATCAGATTTGACTATTGACAGTCGCCGCCAAAGCCATTATGAAATGTACATCGAAGCGATGAAAGCCTGTGGTGCAAGCACAGTAGGAATTGAACAGTTTTTATCAGAAGTTAATTCGCTTAAAAATATATTTGTAGCTATTAAAAAAAGTAACCTGCACCCTGATATCAAAGCCTTTTTAGACTTCACTTTTCGAGTTATTGAAGAAGGAAAATCACATGAAATAGCCGCCGCTTTTACTTTTGGAAGAGAGGATTTGATTCCGAGTATGTTTACCGAAATTTTAAAAAACTTTCAAACTAATTTTCCTCAAAAAGATTTGAGTAAGCTAATTTATTATTTCGAAAGACATATCGAATTAGACGCTGATGATCACGGCCCTATGGCGATGAAAATGATAACCGAACTTTGCGGAACTGATGCGCAAAAATGGTCAGATGTGGAAGAAATTTCGATTTTAGCTTTAAAAAAACGAATCGGACTTTGGGATGCCATCGAAGAAACTATAATGATGAATGTGGAATTAGCGTAAAAAGCAAAACCAATACCTTCAAATAAACGTAACTATTGTTTAGAAATGAAACATCATTAATTTCAAAATAATGGAAAACCAATTCAAAATAATAGTTGCGTTCTTTTTACTAATTTTTATAGTCAGTTGCAGCAGTGAAAATCCAATGCCTAAAACAAGTTCCGCTCCAATAGTCAGCAATCCTGTAACTACTAATCCTGTAGTGGTAACAGTCCCTCAAACACAAAATCAAACCTTTAGCTACTTAGCCCTCGGAGACAGTTACACTATTGGACAAAGTGTTTGTGAAACCTGTAGATTTCCTGAACAATTGAAGAGAAGCCTGAGTAACTTAAACCCAAACAACACCTATCCTTTAAAGATTATTGCACAAACTGGGTGGACAACCACTAACTTAATCTCAGCAATTGATTTACAAAATCCAGCTTCAGATTATGATTTAGTCACGTTACTAATTGGAGTAAATAATCAATTTCAGAACAGACCTTTTTCGTTGTATGAGAAAGAGTTTCCTGAATTAGTAAGTAAAGCTATTGCACTTGCAAAAGGAGATAAGACTAATGTCATCGTAGTTTCTATTCCTGATTATGCCTATACCCCCTATGGCCAAGGATCAGGAATCCAATCGAAGATTTCTATGGAAATTGACACTTATAATGCTTTCGCAAAAAAGTACTGCACCGATAACACTATTGAGTTTATAACTATTACCGATATCACCAGACAAGGTTTAACAAATACCACTCTTGTGGCTCAAGACGGATTACATCCTTCCGAATTAGCGTATTCGTTATTTGTAGAACGGCTTTTGCCAAAAGCGGCCACAGCTATACAAAAATAAAAAATCCCTAATTGAATTGCCCCCAAAAAGCTAGACGCTATTTGGGGGCAGTTCAGTTCAATTAGGGATTTTTTTATTAATTTTCCGGAGCCAACTCCAGCTCTAATCCTTCAAGGCTTTCGGTGATTGGGATTTGACAGCCCAATCGACTGTTTGATTTTACATAGAAAGCTTCTGATAACATCGCCTCTTCATCGTCGCCCATTTCGGGTAATGCGACATCATTAAGAACGTAGCACTGACAAGAAGCACACATGGCCATTCCGCCGCAGGTTCCTTCTACAGGAAGCTCGTATGCTTTACATAA
This sequence comes from Flavobacterium kochi, assembly GCF_048286715.1. NCBI lineage: Bacteria > Pseudomonadati > Bacteroidota > Flavobacteriia > Flavobacteriales > Flavobacteriaceae > Flavobacterium > Flavobacterium kochi. The sequence goes on along the minus strand of NZ_JBLVPW010000006.1, from coordinate 189,244 downwards.
CTCCATAATGTTCATGGCCATATCTGTGGGAGCCTGTAATTCATGTACTACTCCTTCTCTATCTTTTATTTTTATTAATACATCCATTTTTTGCTATTTGGAATTGGTTGGTTAATCAATTGTACCTTTTTGGAATATCTTATCGATATCCAGATTATTTTGCCTGAGGGATTACTTTCCTTCACTTCTATCATTAGAGTTACTGAACTTCGATTGCGGCCAGCTCCGGAAATAGCGCGAATCACCCTACCCTTTTAAGAAAAAAAACAAATACTCGTTATCTTGAGTTGCCTTTTTTCTTAAAACGGATACGCTCTAAGCATTTATAGGATATTTACAACAGTTTCTATTTGGGGAGCAAATTTTTTGATGGTGGTTTCCACGCCGGCTCTCAATGTCATTTGGTTTACACTGCAACTGGTACATGCTCCTTCGAGACGCACTTTTACGTGTTTGTCATCCTCTATGGAAACAAGGGTAATATCTCCTCCATCAGAGTTCAAAAAAGGTCTGATTTCTTCAAGTGCTTTTTGAACTTCTAGTGTTAATTCTTCTGTTGTCATAATTATGTTATTGGATTTTCGGACTGCTGGATTTTTTTGATTTTCCCAACAAACCAAATTTCAATTTATTTTTTAACTGCTGAACAACCCGCCATAGTTGTAATTTTAACAGCTTCGGTTGCAGGCAAACTTTCGTTTCTGCTTACTACTTCCTGCACAACATTTCTCGTGATTTCTTCAAAAACTGTTTCGATAATTGAACCAGTCTGCATCGCTGCAGGACGACCGTAATCTCCCGCTTCACGAATAGATTGTACGATCGGCACTTCTCCCAGGAATGGAACCTCTAAATCTTCTGCAAGATTTCTGGCCCCTTCTTTTCCAAAGATGTAATATTTATTTCCAGGTAATTCTTCAGGTGTGAAGTATGCCATGTTTTCAATAATTCCCAATACAGGAACATTTATTGCCTCAGACATAAACATAGAAACACCTTTTTTAGCATCGGCCAAAGCTACCGCTTGTGGAGTACTTACAATTACAACACCTGTAATAGGTAATGATTGTACGATTGAAAGGTGAATATCTCCTGTTCCCGGTGGTAAATCGATTAACATAAAATCTAATTCTCCCCAGTCCGCATCAAAAATCATTTGGTTTAATGCTTTGGAGGCCATAGGCCCCCTCCAAATTACTGCTTGACTTGGCGCTGTAAAAAATCCTATCGAAAGGATTTTTACTTCGTAGCTTTCAACCGGTTTCATTTTTGATTTCCCGTCAACCATTACAGATACTGGCTTTTCGCTTTCTACATCAAACATTATTGGCATAGATGGCCCATAAATATCCGCGTCCAGAATTCCTACTGAAAAACCCATTTTGGCCAACGATACCGCTAAATTTGCAGTAACTGTAGACTTCCCTACTCCACCTTTACCAGAGGCAACTCCTATAATATTTTTTATTCCTGGGATTGACTTCCCTTTAACTTCCGGTTTGTCCGGAACCTCAACTTTGCTATTGATTTTGATTTTAGCATCTGCAGATACTAATTCAAGAATTGTTTTTTTGATATCGTCTTCAGCACGCTTTTTAATATGCATTGCCGGTGTGTGTAATACTAAATCTACCACAACCTCATCGCCAAAAGTAATTACATTTGCTATTGCACCACTTTCAACCATGTTTTTTCCTTCTCCGGCTATAGTAATCGTTTCTAAAGCTTTAAGAATATCTTTCCTGTCTAATTTCATTTTTAGTTTATTGTTTTCTATCGGCATTTTAATGCCGGAATATTATCTTTATTTAAACTGATTTCAGATTACAAAGATACTATGAAAAGTTCTTATTATAAAGGTTTTGTATTGCATTTATTGATGCGCAAATTGACGGTAGTTATTACAGAATTTTTGAGTCCTAATTTCCCAACACCAACCGTATCAAAACCCAATAATTATCTTTCAGATTTAATTAAAAAACAACATCATTAAACCTAATAAACCACAATTTATAATCTAAATTTATAAGAAAAAAGTATGGGATTAAGTTTTCACTATAAGGGGGCGTTTAAAAACCCAAACCTTTTAAAAAAAATGATTGAAGAGGTGGCTGACATCTCCCAGGCAAACCAATGGAAATTCCATGTTTTCGAACAAGTGTTTCCAAGCCATGCCTTTACTCTTGATTCCTTTAATGACTGCATTTATGGTATTTGTTTTAGCCCTCCCGATTGCGAAGTTGTTTGCCTGACTTTTCTCTCCAACGGAAAAATGTGTGCTTTCTATAATTTCGAACCTTCGAAGGATCCCGTAAATGAATCCGATGACAATTATTTGTCGGTAAAAACCCAATTTGCCGGACCTGAAATTCACAAACAACTAATCAATATCTTCGATTATATAAACAAAATATACTTTGAAAATTTTGATCTTACTGATGAGGGAAATTATTGGGAAACAAAAAACGACCAGCTACTCCAGGAAACATTTGAAAAATACACCAATCTAATCAATGGATTTGACAGTTTATTGGACAATATTCCAATTGGAGAACATGAAACGATCGAAGCGTATTTAATCCGAATTGCCGAAACAGCTAATAAAAAGAACAACAAAAACGAATAACGGATAAACACTAACGAAAGAAAAGTTCCAAAATTGCAAAAGTCACCAGCGCAACTGATCACTACTGCCTAACCGCTGGTTGCCAAAAATGTTTTTCGAAATCCACAATTTGATTGTCCACAACTTCTATTCCTTCGTTTTCAAGTAATTGCTGCATCAGATTCGTTCCGTCAAAATGAAGTTTCCCGGTAAGCAATCCTTTTCTGTTCACGACACGATGTGCCGGAACATCTTCCCTATTATGCGAAGCATTCATAGCCCAGCCTACCATTCGGGCAGAGCGCGCCGTTCCCAAAGCTTTTGCAATAGCACCATACGAAGTAACTTTCCCATAGGGGATTTCTCTGGCGATAGCATACACTCGTTCAAAAAAATTGTCGTTTGACATGGTTATGGATCTAATAAAAACCTATTTCTATTTGTCTTCAGACTTTAAAAACTACCTTAAATAATACTTTATAATATTGATTAGACTGATTAAAGATATCAATCCGGTTATAGTCCCTATAATAGTATTCATATTCCTAACGATATAATCCGTCTTGTTTTGTATTTTTTGAAAAAAGGTAATATAGCAATAGAAAACCAGAGAAGAGCCCAGCATTACACCAGTAACAAAAATAAAAATATAGGCCATATCATAAGAAAACAGATTGTAAGATGATAAAGTGACACTTACAAAAACATAATAAGGGATAGGAAAAAAATTAAATGCAGACAATAACATTCCAAGAAAAAACCTTTTTGTGCTGCTGTACTTTTTTATTTTCCCCTTTTTAATCTTCGGCTTTTTGGCTATCCAAAGAAAATAAATGGTTAATAACGTAAAAACACCAAATCCTGCTTCACGCAACAAAATTAAAACATCAGGACGATCAGCAATATATCGAGAAAACAATATAGCAAGATATGCTTGAAAAAATATTATAACTACCGCACCCGAAACGAACCATAAGGCGCTTCTTTTTCCTTCTTTTAAATTTACTTTTGCAGCCGTCATATTGAGTAAACCTGGCGGTGTAATCCCAATAAAAGCAGTTGCGAAACCCAAAAACAAAGACATGATTAAGTTCATAAACAAATTTTTTGCATTCAAAAAAGATAAATCATTCGAGTTATAAAAGTGAGACTATTCTTTAATTTTGAATCTAATGTACGTAATTGCTTTGTTAATTTCCAAATATTGTTTTTCGTAAAAAGTCTGAAAAGCAGTAACTTCCTCCGGACTCCCTTCGTTTACATACACATTATGATTCGCGTATAAAACTTCATGTCCTTCACCATGCAGCAATCCTAATGTATAACCATGCATAAACTCACTATCGGTTTTTAAGTTTACAACACCGCCTTTTTTGAGGATTTTTTTATACAATTGCAAAAACTCCGAATTGGTCATTCTGTGTTTCGTCCGTTTGTATTTTATTTGTGGATCCGGAAAAGTAATCCAGATTTCGTCAACTTCGTTTTCTGCAAAAATATGATTGATTAATTCGATCTGGGTTCTGATAAAAGCCACATTATGAAGTCCGGTATCAACAGCTGTTTTGGCACCACGCCAGAAACGCGCTCCTTTGATATCGATTCCTATAAAATTTTTATTTGGGTATCTTTCGGCTAAACCTACTGAATATTCACCTTTACCACAGCCTAATTCAAGCACCAACGGATTTTCATTTTTGAAGAACTCTGTGTTCCATTTCCCTTTAAGTGGAAATAAATCACCTACTACTTCTTCTCTTGTTGGTTGAAAAACGTTGTTAAATGTTTCGTTTTCCTTGAACCTTTTTAATTTATTTTTGCTTCCCACTTTTTCAGAATATTTCGGCAAAATTAAGGAAATATATAAGACCGAATGATTTGCTGGTAAAAAAATGAAGAAAATCATGCTGAGAACTTTCGCCGCAGGGAAGAAAACTAAAAAATACTACGATCATATGTTGAGAAACTTCTTACCGCAACCCTAATTATCATTGGTTTTTTATAAAAAAAGATGTTTTTTTTTTACCTTTATATAAAATAATCATGCCATGAGAAACTTTGTTTTATCAGTTGCAATTATTTTATTTGGCTTATCACTTGCCTCTGTTTACCGTAATAGCAATGAAAATCTTACGGTTAAAGAAACTTCTCTTGCCTTACATCTCCCGGAATCTTCATTCAGCAAATCTGCCATTCCCATTGACAGCGCAACTGTTTCCCGTTTCTTTAAGAAATATCCCAATTTAAAAAAATACCGATCAGATGTGAGCGTCTTGTACAAAAAAAGGAATTATAATTCCATTTGGTTTGACAACAAAGGCCTTATTGAGTTTGCCCACTTGTTATATTCTAAAGTAAATCAGCTGGAGGAAGAAGGCTTAAAGTCGAAATTGGCCTATAAAGATAAAATCGACGGCATTTTCAACGAGGATGCTACCGGTGATTTATCACCAGAAGATACGGAAATAATGATGTCTACCCTGTATGTTTTTTATGCCAAAAAAGTCTTTCAGGGAATTGACACTGAAAAAATCAGGGAAATGGGATGGTTTTTACCAAGAAAAAATCTCTCTTATGAAAATCTGCTGGACTCTTTATTAGTAGACCCTAAATTACTGATCAAAAATGAAAATCAGCTATTTGCACAATATTACAAACTACGGGAGGTTTTAAAAAAATACCGCGAAATAGAAAAAAACGGCGAATGGAACACCATAACAATGGATTCTTTGGAAGCAGAATATAAACCAAATGACAGCTCAAAAACAATTGGCCAAATCAGACAGCGTCTTGTCGTTACCGGCGACCTAAAACAAGATTCTAAAAGTAATCGGTATGATGAGGACTTAATGGCCGGTGTGCTGAATTACAAAAAAAGACATGGCTATAAAACGGATTACCTCATTACATCCAAGCATATTAAACGCATGAATATTCCTATTGAAAAATACATCAAAAGCATTATAGTCAACATGGAACGATGTCGATGGATTGCTCCGCAATTAACAAAAGCCGATGAATACATCATCATAAACATCCCATCCTACAACCTCATTTATAAAAAAAATGGTAAAAACGAATTAGAGTCTAAAGTCCTGGTGGGCAAAAACATGACTGAAACTGTAGTTTTCAGTAGTAACATAACAAAAATAATATTTAGTCCTTATTGGAACATTCCCAAAAGCATCATTCAAAATGAATTAATGGATGCCATTGCCCGAGACGAAAACTATTTGGAAAAACACAATATTGAATGGAACAAAGGCAATGCCAGACAACGGCCCGGGCCAAAAAACTCCCTGGGGCTGGTTAAATTTGTCTTTCCAAATTCTAATGACATCTATTTACACGATACACCATCAAAAGATTTGTTCCAATACGAATACCGAGCTTACAGTCACGGCTGCATCAATATAAACAAAGCAAAAGAATTGGCTCTGCTAATTTTAAAAGACGATCCTGACTGGCCTATAGAACGCATCAATGAGGCCATGAAAGGTGAAGTGGAGACAACTTGCATCCTGAAAAAGAAAATTCCCGTTCATATCGGTTATTTCACGACTTGGGTAAACGATTCCGGAGAAATCAGTTTTTACAATGACATTTACATAAGAGACGACCGGTTAGCTGAACTATTAATTTCTGATGATTCCAAATAAATGTATGATCGCATCTTTTATTAGCGATTTAATTTTTCATGGTTTTTATTCCATTTGATTTTTATTTTTCCGTCTTCGTCCACAGCTAATAAATACAGTACGATTCCTTTATTTCGGCGGTTGGCTATTTCATTTTTATCCGTAATCTTTTCATCTCTTTTCGGATTTCTTAGCGGAATAGTCAATGCTAAATTTGTTCCTCTGTTAAAGGAATAGACTCCGTTTATATCCAAGTTCAAAACGCTGGAACTGACTTTCAAATTATCGACATTCACCAGAGCTCCATCTATTATAAAATCTCCGGATAAATCACTAAAAACGACAGTGTCGAGATCTCTAAAAGGGAAAGCAAACTTGCCTACTTTTTTTATTGGTTCAAATTCGACTAAAGCCCCTTTATTCACGTCAAATTTAGCCACACCCGCGAGAGAATTTGTTTGTAATTGACCTCCTGAAAGCAGCGTCCCTTTGACAGAGGCCGAGGCGGAAAGATATCCTCGAATGTTTTTTGGCTTAAAGGATTGGATCCCAAAATTATTTACAGAAGTCAGGAATTGGGCAATAGCCACCCTATTAATTTTCACATTGGATTCTAAAAAGAAAAGATTATTTTTTGGCATTAACTGTCCGTCAAAAGAAATCGTTCCGCCCGAGCTTTGCATCCACCCATTTTTTACGATTAATTTATTATTGACCAATAAAACTGTGGCCTTAGCCTTAGTTGCTGCTAATTTACTATAGGCCATTTTATCGGCTTTTAAATTAAGGACCATTTGACATTTATCAATAACAGCATACAATTTACTCGAAAAATCATCCGTTTTATTTTTCTTTTTCACGGTTTTTTGACGGGAACGCGTAACAACTGCCAGAAACTGCCTAACATCCAGAAAAGGACAATAAATATCCCAATTAACCAACATTTTCTCTGGATTAGCATAATACAAAGTAAGGAAGTTATCTACTTTACCTTCCATAAAAACGGTATTCTTGCGATCTCTGAACGTAATCTTTTGAATTAACAGCGCTTCCTCGGTGAAATTCAGCTGAATGTCCGTTTTTTGAAAAGCCAAATTCCGAGGTCCATAATTTACAGTAGCATTTTTAACGGAAACACTTCCGGTAAACATTGGTTTTTGTATTTCTAAATTCACAATGTCAAATTTATACTCCAAATTAATTTTGGCTTGACCGTCAGAAAAACGCATGAAATCTCTATTCACTATTTTATTCAGTCGCGAAACGTCAAAATCAGATTTAAAACTTCCGGCTGCAGTCGTTTTTTCAAAATTTGTAATCATTCCGACAGGAATTGAGAAAGGAATCGTTTTATAAACACCTGAAAAGTTTGTTAATGTAATCGTGGAGTTAACATCATTGCAGCCGATTCCTCTTTTATAATTGTTTGTAAAGCTCGCATCGAAACAACAATTGGAGATGAGTCCGTCCGGTATCCTGAGCTCATTGTCGCTCGTTTTACTATGCACAACAATCTGGGGATCGCCAATGAAATTCATATCGCCACTAATCGTGCAACTGACTTGTATTGGCTTTTTCAAATCAAACCGACTGATTCTGGAACTAATATTCCCACTCATTAAATTTGAAGCATCTTGCCATAAGATAGTAGTTTTAATAGTAATGTCAAAAGGTGATTTATTTTTATCCAAACCAAAACGAGCGTTAATATCAAAAAAATCATTTCCGATTTGGAGACCTTCAGTACTTACGCTTATTTTATTTTTTTTATTGGAAAAATCAACCATTAAAACGCCTTCTACCATTTTATCTTTAATAAAGCTTCCTCTTTTTGTATTGAAAGCCATACTTTTGCCAAGCGTTTTCAGATAAAGATCTGTATGCCAATTGTCTTTATTGTGTTCGATTTTGCTTTTTAAAGAAATAATATCAAAATCAAATAACTTACCTCCAGGTTGATTTTCTGAGATGAAACGGACATGATTTAACACGATTTCATCAATCGAAGAGGTAGTGGAGCTTTTTGATTTGGCGTCTTTTGGTTTGGCTTTGAAAACATCTGTATTTACAATTCCGTTTTCACCCTTAAACAAGTACAGCGTTGCTTCCTTAATTTCTATTTTATCAATATTAATTTCGTTTGCCAGCAGACTCCAAAGACCTAAGCGAATTTCAATTTGCGCTGCTTTAAGCAAAGTACGTTTATGGATGGCCCACAAACTATCTTTTAATTCCACATGGCTCAAAGCCAAAGTCACATTAGGAAAACCCTCCAAAAACTTGTATTTAATAGCTCCAATTTGGATTGTTCCCTTTATATTTTGGTTGATTTTATTATTAATTTGAGTTACGATTTCCGTTTTATTATTGTCAAAATAAATCGCTAAAACTCCAGAACATAAGAAAACAAAAGCAACACTACCCATAAAGAAAAAACCAGCTCTTTTGATTATTTTTCTAAAGTGCGTGGTTTTTAAATAAGTTTTTGTGCTTTCCCAAAACTGATTCATCGGTATTTTCGTTATCGATTAAAATAAAGATAGCCTAAAAATATTCTTTTATGAAACTATTAGTACAAAAAACTAGATTCAGTACTCCTTTGAAAAGCTAAAAATCAGTATTGGCAAACTGTAAAAACCAAACTCCGTTTCCTAAATCGTCCGTTCTTCTGATGCTTACGGAAAGCAACAATATGCTCAAAAAATTAGCTTATTCTTCGTCAATAACTAAATCTAACTCCGCACACTCAATAGGAAAGAGTGTTTCGTCATGCTGAGACAGGTCCAGTCCCATAATTTCGGCTTCTTCCGAAACACGCATTGGAATAATTCTATTGGTGATTTTAAATAAAAGAAAAGCACCAAAAAAAGTATAAATAGAAACGAGAACCAATGCCATCATGTGATGTCCAAATACCTCCCAACCTCCATGAAGCAAGCTGGCATTTTCACCATGCGCAAAAATTGCCGTTAGAATCATTCCCATAATTCCACCCACACCATGACAGGCAAAAACATCTAGAGTATCATCAATCCCTTTCAAAAATTTAGCATTCACCACCCAATTGGAAACAAGAGCGGCGATAAAACCAAAAAACATACTTTCAGGAACGGATACAAAACCTGCCGCTGGTGTAATAGAAACCAGTCCGACTACAGCTCCAATACAGGCTCCCAATGCCGATACTTTTCTGCCATTTATTCGATCGAAGAAAATCCAAGTCAGCATTGCTGCTGCCGATGCAGTTGTTGTTGTTGCGAAAGCCATCGCTGCAACTCCATTGGCCTCCAAAGAAGAACCTGCATTAAAACCAATCCAACCAAACCAAAGCATTCCGGTACCTAATAAAACAAAAGGAATATTAGTAGGAACGTGTCTGCTATTTTTCCTTTTTCCTAAAACAATAACACCCGCTAAAGCTGCAAATCCAGCACTCATGTGTACCACGGTTCCACCTGCAAAATCTTTAACTCCAAAATAGGAGCCCAAAATTCCTGTAGGATACCAAACCGAATGGCATAAAGGGGCATATATAAACAATGTAAATAGACAGATAAAAAGCAAATAGGATATAAAACGAACGCGTTCTGCAAAAGACCCGGTAATAATTGCAGGCGCAATAACCGCAAATTTCATTTGAAACAAAGCAAATAACATAAAAGGAACGGTACTTGCTATTTTTTTATGCGGCAACATGCCTACATAGTCCATAAAAGTGAACGAAGTAGGATCACCCACAAAACTATAAAAACCAGAACCAATATGAATTCCCAATGGCGCTCCAAAAGCCAAACTAAAACCTACAACCACCCATAATAATGTGACTACACCCAAACAAATAAAACTTTGCAACATCGTAGAAATCACATTTTTCTTTCCTACCATTCCACCATAAAAGAAAGACAATCCCGGAGTCATTATCAACACTAAACAACAGGAAGTTAACATCCAGGCAACGTCTGCAGGAATGATTTGATCGGTAGTTCCAAATTGTGAAAGAACAGCATCAGTTGTTGTTACTGCTGGCCACAATACACCTGTGATACAAACTAAACTTATAATGACAAAGGATATGATCCAGCGCTTCTCTATTTTCATTTTATTTACTTAACCCCATTTTATTAGGGGGCAAAGTTAAAAAAAAATTAATTTCGAACCATAAAACAATTTAAAATAGGGGACGACTAAAGAATTATCGCTGAATTAATAATTTAAAAGGCAATTTGTTAAGTTTATTCGATTTAACGACCCCATTATGCGGTCTTTATTGAGGAATATATTATAATGAATTCTTCAGATAAATTTAAAATGGAATATAATTACTACTTATTTTGCAGGTTCTCTAAAAGCGTGTCTTCAATCGGTGCTTTTATTTTGACAACCTCAGTAACATTATCGTTAGGAATGGTCATCGACAAAACATAGTGTTTTATTTTCCACTTCTTGTTTATTTTGACAACTACTCCAGAACCCCGACAAATTTTCATTTGTGTATTCAGCAATTCATCAAACCATGCTATTTTTCCTGTTTTATCAAAATAAATGTGCCTTTCCAATGCTGTAAAATTCCAAGCTTTTCCCTTGTCAAAAAAGGGTTTTGCCCAAACTTTGAAAGCTGTTTTATTCCAATTTTCGGTAGCATCTGTCCCAATGAAAATCGCATCTTCGGTCATTAAATTAAAATACGAATTGTAGTTTGCTTCTGCGGCTGCTTTGTGCCAGGCATCAATTGTATTATTGATTCTTTCTTTCTCTTTATCAACGTCTTGATCCGCTGAAGTAAAGGCTAAAAGCAGTAAAATACTTAAAGAAATTAGTACTATTTTTTTCATAATTTTTGGATTTACTTGAATTTATCTGATGGAGAATATTGCTGTTAAAAATAAAATCAAACGCATAAAGCACTTACATACAAATACTTACCTTATTATTTTATTTAATTAACACACTAAAAGTAAAGATAGGATTTAAACCTTAAAAAACACGGCCTTTCAAAACGCGTAGTAAAGAGTCCAATTTGGCGTATTTTTGTATCGCCTTAAATGAATAATTACGCATAACAGTTCAACCTATGAGAAAGTTATTTTTACCAATACTAATTATTGTTTTTACAATATTATTTACGACCGTTTCCTGTAAAAAGAAAAATGACAAAGAAGCAGAAAGCACAAGCGCATCAGGAGACATTGCTTTTGACAGCACCCAAGTAGAAACTTTTTTCGGGAAATATCCAAAATTGAAAAGCTACCAGGCTGACGTGGAAAAATTATATCGCAAACATCACTTTCGTTACATCTGGTTTGACAAAGACGGACTCAATGAATTTGCTGGTGTATTATACAATAAAGTTAATAATTTGGGACTAGAAGGAGTGCAAACCGTTATTCCTTACAAAGAAAAATTAGACGAGATCTATGATAATGCAGAAGATATTCAAAAAGCAAATCTTGATATCGAACTGTTGAGTTCCGCATTGTACTTTTTTTACGCTGATAAAGTGTATGATGGAATCGATACCAAAAAAATCAAAGAACTTCAATGGTATTTACCTCGAAAGAAACAATCCTACGTCAGTTATTTAGATTCACTTTTAATCAATCCTTCATTAATCAACAAGGATGAAAAAGGCGTATTGAAACAATATTACCTGCTGAAAGACGTATTGCAAGAATACCGTAAAATTCAAAAAAAGGGCGGATGGAAAACGATCGCATTGGATCCAACTGTAAAATCATACAAACCGGGAGATAGTGCTGCAACAATTGCACAAATCAGAACCCGTTTGTTTATCACTGACGATTTGTCACGAGATTCAAAAAGTGCGGTATACGATACCGAATTAGCCACCGGGATTTTGAAATTCAAAAAAAGAAGTGGCAATACCATCAATAAGACAATTTTACCGGAACACATCAAATATATGAATGTGTCTGTCGCGGAACGCATCAAAACCATCATGGTCAATATGGAACGTTGCCGATGGATTTCAAACGACATTACCAAATCCAAAGAATTAATTGTGGTTAATATACCTGCCTATGAGTTAACCTTCTTTAGAGATGGAAAACCCGAGTTACGATCAAAAGTAGTTGTTGGAAAAGCGATGCACAAAACAGTTATTTTTAGTGCCCCTATGAAATATATCGTTTTTAGACCGTATTGGAATGTGCCCACCAGCATTTTACAGAAAGAAATACTTCCCGCGTTGGAGAAAAACCCAAATTATCTTGAAGAACATGACATGGAGTGGAAAGATGATTATGTAAGACAAAAACCGGGTCCTGAAAATTCATTAGGACTAGTAAAGTTTTTATTCCCCAACTCGAATGCTATTTATTTGCATGACACCCCATCAAAAAGCTTATTCGGTCAAGAAGACCGTGCTTTTAGCCATGGCTGTATTCGGGTGGCCAAGCCAAAAGAATTGGCCAACGTTATTATGAAAAATGATAAAGACTGGAATCCTGAAAAGATAGAAACAGCGATGAACAGCGGAGAAGAGTACTGGTACACACTTAAAAACAAAATCCCGGTCTATATAGGCTATTTTACTGCTTGGGTGGATACCGAAGGTATTATCCATTTCTATGAAGACGTATACAACAGGGATGAGACATTAGCTACCTTGCTGTTTAACAGATAAAGTTCCGTTAGTTCTAAAGAAATACTAATGCTAAAATCGACACTATGCAGCATCGTATTGAATTATCAGACCAGTCGAAATATTTATCCAATAAAAAAGGAACAACCGAACTCGAAATTTCTGAATCATCATCTTTTGGAGTTGCTGGCAACACGTCCGTATCGGAATATTGACTTTCTAATAATTTCTAAGAAAGGGTCATACTAATGAAACGTATAGTTTTATTAAAAAAACAAAGTACTGGCTTACTTCTTAAACCAAAAAAAATGACACCTTCTTATTTAAAAGATTGTGTCATTTTTTTTTTTAAATTACTGTTTACCCAAAGGCAACTATTTAATACGTTTTCTGTTTTTCGAAAGTAGTTTCCAATACTTTTTTGATTTTGTCTAACGCCCCCTGAAATGCTTTTTCGATCGTATCGGCATGATTCGTAACAGCTACAGGTTGCATATTTACAGGTCGTGCTTCAATTAAGCACCGTTTGTCATTACCACCTGATTTCTCACTGTTTTCGTCACCAAGATGCACTTCTAAACGGGTAATTTTATCTTCAAAACGGGACAGCGTTTTTTTCAATTCTTCGGAAAAATAAGACCCCAATCTTGCGTGTCCTTCTACATTATTGTCTGTGTTGATTTGTATTGTCATAGTACTATCTATTTATGATTGTTTCTCAAACTTACCGATTGCTACACGAAAAACCGAGTGAATTAATAAAACATTGTGATAATAAATATTCCTTGATTATTTTGACACTCTCCAGGATAAATCCTCACTATCATCCCAAATTATTTAACTTTTGTAATTCCATTATACCCATATTGTACAAAGTAAATGCTTGTATGTCAACGTTTTCCTGAATGGTCGCCGCCACAGATTTTCCTGCACCATGTCCAGCATTGATGTCAATTCGGATTAGGGCCGGGTTTGTTCCGGTTTGTTTTTCCTGTAATTCGGCAGCAAATTTAAAACTGTGTGCGGGCACTACTCTGTCATCGTGATCACCTGTGGTGACCATCGTGGCCGGATAGTGCGTTCCCCGTTTTATGTTGTGTACGGGAGAATAGCCCTTGATGTAGTCAAACATTTCCTTGCTGTCCTGTGCGGTCCCATAATCGTATGCCCAACCTGCGCCTGAGGTAAAGGTGTGGTAGCGCAACATATCCATCACGCCCACCGCTGGCAAAGCAACTTTCATCAAGTCCGGACGCTGTGTCATGGTAACGCCCACAAGCAGTCCGCCGTTTGACCCACCACGAATAGCAAGAAATTGCGGAGAGGTGTATTTTTTGACAATCAGGTATTCCGCTGCTGCAATGAAATCATCAAAGACATTTTGTTTTTGCATTTTGGTTCCTGCATCGTGCCATTTTTTTCCATACTCTCCACCGCCACGTAAATTGGGTACGGCAAAAACACCTCCGTTTTCCATCCAAACGGCATTGGCAATACTAAAACTTGGCGTCAGACTTACGTTGAATCCACCATAACCATATAACATTGCTGGGTTTGTACCGTCAAGTTTCAATCCTTTTTTATGAGTTATAATCATTGGGATTTTGGTTTCGTCTTTGGAACTGTAAAACACTTGCTTGGACTCATATTCTTCGCTATTGAAATCAACTTTTGGTTTTTGATACACTGCAGAAGTTCCGGATTTTGGTTCAAACGAATAGATAGAACCCGGAGTAATGTAATTCGTGAACGAATAATAAAGCACTTTTTCCTTTTTCTTTCCGCCAAAACCATCGGCAGTTCCTACGTCCGGCAAATGAATTTCACGAATCAGCTTTCCTGAGTAATCATATTGTTTCACCACCGAAACGGCATCTTTCATATAATTCGCAAAGAAATAACCTCCTCCGGTAGTCGGCGTCAAAACATTCTCAGTTTCTGCAATGAAGTCTTTCCAATTTTCCGGTTTTGGATTATTGAAATCAACAGTAATGATCCGTTTGTTGGGGGCATTTAAATCAGTTTCTATGAATAATGTTGTGCTTTCATTATCAATAATAATGTTGTCGCTCTTAAAATTATCCACAACAGTCACAATAGGACTGTTGGATTTTGTCAAGTCTTGGATGTACAATTCGTTTCCATACGTTGAAGTTGATGCGGTGATTACCAAATAATGGTTGTCCTCTGTAACGCTACCGCCTACATAGCGTCTTTTTTGGTCTGCACCAAAAATCACTTTATCTTCTTTTTGCGGAGTTCCTAAAGTATGGAATACAGTTTGTGCTGATCCGTTTTTGCCGATAATTCGCTGCCTTTTGGTTTGTCATAACTGGAATAATAGAATCCTTCGTTTCCTCTCCAAGACACACCACTGAATTTTACATCGACAAGAGTGTCTTCCAATACTTTTTTAGTAATGGCGTCCAATACTATGACTTTTCTCCAGTCGCTTCCACCTTCTGAAATGGCATAAGCCACTTTGGAACCGTCTTTGGAGAAATCGAGTCCTCCAAGGGAAGTGGTTCCGTCTTTGGAAAAAGTATTTGGATCCAGGAAAACAGTTTCCGTTCCTGTGGCGTCTTTTCTATACAACACCGATTGGTTTTGCAAGCCGTTATTTTTGTAGTAATACGTGTAATTTCCCTCAATAAAAGGCGCTCCTATTTTCTCGTAATCCCACACCTTTTCCATTCTTGCTTTTAGCGCAACACGAAATGGAATTTGATCTAAATAACCATACGTTACTTCATTTTGCGCTTTTACCCAAGCACCCGTTTCGGCCGATTTATCATCTTCGAGCCAGCGGTACGGATCGGCAACTTTGGTATCGAAATACACATCTACTGTTTCTCCTTTATGGGTTATGGGATATTTTATGGGATTCTGGTTTTGACCAGGGGATGTAGTTGAAACTGCCATTATTAAAAATTTGTTTTCATTAAATTCTAATTTGAATCAGTACAAAAATAGACAAATAGTTGGCGTTCCTTACGCAAGAAATTCTTAAAAAAGGGTTGATCACAGGATTGGTGTTTATAGTACAAAATTCTGCTGTAACTTGAACATTCAAAAAAACGCTACTCTTTCGAATAGCGTTTCCCTTATTTTAGCGTTAATATAATACCGTTACAAATTAAAATTCACGCCTAAAATAACGTTTCTTCCAATATTAGGAATTCCATCAACTTTCAAACGGGAAAGATGAGCGATGTACCTCTTGTCTAAGACATTATTCGCGTTCAAATTGACATCAAAAGTAGTTTTCCCCAGTTTGACCTTTCCTCCAAAACCCAGATTCACTAAAGAGTACCCATTGGATTTGGTTTCAAACCCATCCACATTATTTTGATTAAAAGTCGTGGAAAGATTCAAAGTGGCAAAACCATCCTCAAGCCAGTCTGTAATTTTGAATTCGGTTCTAATGGTATTACTCCAATTATTTGCAGGAATTAAAGGCAGAAAATCCCCATTTTGTTTCTTGCCGGTCACCGTTTCAAAACTGGTCTCATAATGCAACCAATCCAAAGGATGCGGATGAAAATGCAGTCCTATTTCTCCTCCATACAACTTCGCATTATTCTGAATGTAGTCAAAAACATTATTGTTATCAATCACTGTTCCTGTTGGTGAAGTATAGATATAGTTGTTGATATGGTTGTAAAATCCATTTACAAAAAACTCAAAATGACTGTTTTTGTATTCCAAATTCACATCGGTTTGTACGTTTTGTTCGGTTTGCAAATCACTGTTTCCCACTTCGTACCGATTCGTTCCTTCGTGAACCCCATTGGAAGTTAATTCGGCAAGGTTTGGCGCTCTAAATCCGGAAGCAAGATTCAATCGCAATGTCAAATCATTGGCGAGATTTGTTTTGTAGCCTAAAGAAGCATTGAAACTGTCAAATGATTTATCGATGGCTTTAAAATAACCCTCCTCACCTGCAATTCCATGTTCTATGGTGGTGATTTTTCTATTGTCGAAACGCAATCCCGCTTGTAAAACATTAGTTTTCCACTCATAATTAGCGGTTCCAAAAACACCAAAATCATTGGTTGTGGCATCAGGAATTAAATATTCTTCGCCAGAATTCGTATTGGTTTGGTGCATCCCCTGAACACCAAAAATAGATTCCACATTGCCCATCTTTGGCAAATGGTATTTTGCATCGTAATTGAATGTTTTCAGTTTCATATGCAAAACCGCAACTTCACTGTCTTGAAACTCGCTTCGGTCATTAGCCACATAACCCAAGTCAACATCCAGTTTTGATTTTTGAAAAAAGAAAATATTGTTCAAACTCCATAAATGATTAAATACACCTTGCTTTGGAAATCCTGTTTCCTTACTGGCCGTTTGTTCAGCAATACCTTCTTCCGGAATTCCTAAATCCAACTTGTTGTAATTGTAACGCAGCACACTTGAAAATTTGGCATTACTATAACCAATTCCTGTCTTCAGATCGGTTTCATTATAGCGGGTATTGGTTACTCGGTCGCCCCCGGCAATTTTATAATCGGAATGCGTATTATAACTTCCACGAGCAAGAAATTTCCAGTTATCAGCTGATGTTTTTAGTCCTAAAGAAGAATTACTCCCCAGTGTATTAGAGAATAATTTTTGACTAAAATTAGCTTTAAACGTATTGGCATCGGCAAATTTTTCAGGGTTAAAATACAAAACGCCACCCAAAGCATCCGAACCGTACAATAACGAAGCTGGTCCTTTGATCACCTCAACACTTTCTATTCCTGAATCGTTTAATCCCAAACCGTGTTCGTCGCCAAACTGTTGATTCTCCATTCGTACGCCTTGTGAATATACCAAAACCCGATTGCCGCTCAGTCCACGAATCACTGGTTTCCCAATGGAAGTTCCTGTAGAAACCTGAGAAACACCCGGAATCGTTGCCAATCCTTCAATTAAGGTGGCAGTCCCTTTTCGTTGCAACTCTTTCATACTTTGATGCTCCACTTTCATCACATTTTGCGATTGTATTTTATTGAAAGCGGTGGAAACAATTACCTCATCCATTTGGAACACTGTTTCTTCGAGGATTACATTCAGTGTATTTTCTTTTTGTAAACTGACAATGGTTTTATTTTGTGTCCCAAACCCTATAAATGTAAAAGTCAATTTTAAGTTTCCGTTAGGGAGATTGGTAAATGTATACCTTCCATTTTCGTCTGTTACTGCTCCTTTATGCAGTTCTGACGCATAAACCGAAACGCCTTTTATGGGTTGATTTTTTATATCAGTTACGATTCCCGAAAGTGTATTTTGTGCTTGAAGCATAGCCGAAAACCCCAAAAATAGGGCTATAATAAATTTTTTCATTGAAAATGATTGTTGTTCCCGACCACTATCCAAAAAAGGATTGAAACCGGAATTATTTAGGAAATAAAATAGAAATTGAAATATCCCGATACCTATCTGGATATTTTAAACCATATCAGTGGGAGGCCCGCGATGGGAATATAAACTTCCGGAAAACGAAAGAACTGTTTCCTTATCCTTAAAGAAATAAGGAATTTCTTTGTGACTGGAATACAATTGGTACGAAAACTCTTTTGGAGAAACATAAGTGCCAAAAGTAAAATCACAGACATAACAATGATCAAAATTGTGGTGTTGATGGGTTATCTCTTTATTGGTAGCATTATATTTATGATGGCAGTGCTTTTGGGAAAGCTGCTTCTCTAAATGTTCATAGGTATGCAAAGACTGAAACAGTATTGAGAACAGTACCGCAATCGCCAAAGAAAGACTTACTATGAGCTTATTCCTTTTCATCCTTGGCAAAGATAACAAAACATAAAAATGTACCCCTATTAAAAACAAAAAACTACAACGTTAAAAGTTGTAGTTTTTTATTTAACCTATAGAGAGGCACCGCAATGGCTCTCCATATCAAAATTTAATTTAGATTATACTAATTTAGCAGCGATCAAATATTCTGCAATTTGTATCGTGTTTGTAGCTGCTCCTTTTCTAAGATTATCAGCAACAATCCACATATTTAAAGTATTTTCCTGGCTTTCGTCACGACGAATTCTACCTACAAAAACATCATCTTTTCCTTGCGCGTACATTGGCATTGGATAAGTATACGTATCATTGTTATCCTGAACCACAACACCATCGGTATGATGTAATATATTTTGTACTTCGCTAATATCAAAATCATTGGTAAACTCCACATTTACTGCCTCACTATGTCCGCCAACGATTGGCACACGAACCGCTGTAGCTGTAACTGCAATCGAATTATCACTTAATATTTTTTTAGTTTCGCGAACCAATTTCATTTCTTCTTTAGTATATCCATTGTCTTCAAAAGAATCACATTGTGGAATCGCATTTCTGTGAATTGGGTACTTGTAAGCCATTTCACCTTGAACTCCTGCGTATTCATTTTCCAACTGTTGTACTGCTTTTACACCTGTTCCAGTGATAGATTGGTAGGTAGAAACAATAACACGTTTGATGTTGTATTTTCTATGTAACGGTGCCAGAACCAATACCATTTGTATCGTAGAACAGTTTGGATTAGCAATTATTTTGTCTTCTTTGGTCAATTCTCCAGCATTGATTTCAGGAACAATTAATTTTTTAGTTGGATCCATTCTCCAAGCCGATGAATTATCGATCACTGTTGTTCCTGCTGCCGCAAATTTCGGAGCCCACTCAAGTGAAGTATCTCCTCCTGCGGAAAACAAAGCAATATCCGCTTTCATGTCTACAGCAGTTTGCATACCGACCACTTTATATTTTTTACCTTTATATTCTATCTCTTTCCCAACTGATCTTTCAGAAGCAACCGGGATTAATTCTGTTACAGGGAAATTTCTTTCTGCCAATACTTTTAACATTACTTCGCCAACCATTCCAGTAGCGCCTACAACTGCTATTCTCATAGTATATTTTTATTATTGAGTATTAAATTTGAAAGGCAAAAGTAAGTAATATTCAAATCAAAACAAGCGTGTTCACAAAAAATAACAAAATGTTACAATTATAACAATTAAAGCATTGAAGCAACTCAACAATAAAATTAATTTTAAAGCTGCGAAGCAGCGGTTAATTTTTTAAAACGTCAATATGCTATGATTTATCAGCTTAAACAAAAAGAAAAACCGCCGAAGAGGCGGTTTAGTTAGAATATATAGTAAGCGGCATTATTTTTTTAATAAATCTCTAATTTGAGTAAGCAATTCCTCCTGTGTGGGTCCGGCTGGAACAGCAGGTGCAACTTCTTCTTTCTTTCTGGCTTTTTCAGCAGCCCTTAAGATAACAAAAATAAAGAAAGCAATAATGACGAAATTGATAATCGCCTGAACTAAATTTCCATAAGTAATTACTGCGGCTCCGGCAGCTTTTGCAGCAGCCAAAGTTTCATAACTATTACCATCTAACGTGATGAATTTCTGTGTAAAATCTATTCCGCCGGTAAGCAAACCTACTACTGGCATTATAACGTCATCTACAGCAGAACCAACAATTTTACCAAACGCAGCACCAATAACAACTGCTGTTGCTAAACTCAGCACATCACCTTTCATTAAAGAGGCTTTAAAATCACCGAAAAATCCCATAGTTAATTTTTTTAGGTTAAAAATAAATTTTTGTTAAAACGAATTTAATAAAAATTTTAATACAATTAACGTTCTTTTACCCAATTAACTACTCTCTATAAAACACCCGTTTTACGCGTTGCGAAATGCTCGTAAGGATTTCATACGGTATTGTATTCAATTTTTGGGCAATATAATTCACCGTCGGACTTTCGCCAAAAACAATTGCTGCATCACCTTCTTTACAATCAATTCCGCTGACATCTACCATTAGCATATCCATGCAAATACTGCCAAGAATAGTCGCTTTTTCATTCTTAATAGTAACAAAACCAACTCCATTGCCCCAGCCTCTTGAAATTCCATCCGCATAACCGATCGGAATTGTGGCAATTTTTGTTGGTTTCTCCGCCATAAATCGTCTGCCGTAGCCTACACTTTCACCAGCAGGAATGGTCCTGATTTGAGAAATTACTGATTTCAGTGTTCCTACATTTTCTAAATACTTCTGTTCTTCACTGTCATTTGAAACGCCATAAAGACCAATCCCGAGACGAACCATATCGTATTGCGAATTGGGATAATTACTGATTCCCGAAGTATTTAAAATATGTCGAATTGGTTGTATTTGTAATTCCGAAATCAATTTCGAAGATAATTTCTCAAACAGATCAATTTGTGAATACGCAAAATCTTTATGTTCCAAATCGTCACTTGTAGCCATATGAGACAAAACACTTTTTATTGTAACCGTTTGATTACCTTTTAAAGCAGCTATCAAATCATCAATCGTATTGTTCTCAAAACCCAATCGATGCATTCCGGTATCCAGCTTTATATGAATAGGAAAATGTTTTAATTTTTTTTGCTCCGCAATTTTCAGGAATGCTCGTAACCCCTTCAAGCTATAAATTTCAGGTTCTAATTGATGTTGAATAATTGCCGAAAAACTGGTCGTTTCAGGATTCAGCACCATGATTGGCAAATTAATTCCCCCATTTTTCAACGAAATCCCTTCATCGGCAAAAGCCACTCCCAAATAATCCACTTTGTGATGTTCCAGTAATTTGGCTATTTCAAGACCTCCGCTTCCATAACCAAAAGCTTTTACCATTACCATCATTTTAGTTTTGGATTTCAACTTTGATTTAAAAAAATTCAGATTATGACTGATGGCATTCAAGTTAATTTCAAGAACAGTTTCATGCGTTTTCTCTTCTAATAGTGCTACAATTTCCTCAAAATGGAAGGTACGTGCTCCTTTAATCAAAATCGTTTCGTTATCAAAATCCAAATCCTCAAAACTTGAAACAAATGCTTCTGTATTTTTAAAAGTGATACAGTTCGTAAATTTATCTTCGAATGATGAAATGGTTTCTCCAATCCCTATAACTCTGGTGATTTTATTTGAAACTACTAATTGGGCAACTTTCGAATACAATGCTGAATTAGACAAACCACTTTGAAAAATATCAGATAGTATTAATGTCTTTTTTTGACGTTTATTTTGACTTTCCAAAAAATCCAAAGCGATTTTCAGCGATTCAAAATCCGAGCTATAACTGTCATCGATTATACTGCAATTATTGATTCCGTTTTTAACTTTAAGACGCATTTCAACGGGATACAATAATTCCATTCGGTTTTGAATCGTCTTTCCGTCATATTTAAAATACAATAAAATCATCAAACACGAAATCGCATTTTCAATGGAAGCATTATCCTGAAACGGAATTATTAATTCGAAAGAATCGGTTATGTATCGGTACTGAATGGTTGTACTATCGTTTTTAATTGCCGTATGAAAGATAAAAACATCGGCATCTTTGGAATCAAAACTCCAAGTAAATGCTTTCGCTTTTTTAGAAATAAAGGAATCAACAGTCTCATTCTTTTGATAAATGATCACTTCTGAATCTTCAAAAAGTAACATTTTTTCTTTTATTTTTTCTTCTAAACTTATAAAACCTTCATCGTGTGCCGAACCAATATTCGTTAAAATTCCGATAGTGGGTTTGATAATAGGTTTCAGTTTTTCCATTTCTGAACCGGTAGAAATCCCTGCCTCAAAAATCCCAAGATTGTGCTGTTCATTGATTGCCAAAACGGACAAAGGAACCCCCACCTGCGAATTGTAGCTTTTTGGACTTCGAATAATATTATAATCAGGACTTAATAGAAAATTAAGCCACTCTTTTACTATTGTTTTCCCGTTACTTCCGGTCAATCCGATAACAGGAAAATGGAAAAGACCGCGATAATATGCTGCAAATTGTTGCAAAGCTTCCAATGTGTTTTTGACAACTAAAAAATTGGCTTTGGTTTCGCAACCTCCAGGAATATACGTAACTACAAAGTTTTGAACCCCTTTTTCAATGAGATCGTTTATGTAGACGTGCGCATCATTATTGGCTCCTACCAAAGCAAAAAACAAGGTTTGCGAACCATTTTGCAATGAGCGGCTGTCGATTGAAACAGTGTCTATTGAAAGGGCCCTGTTGACACCTACAAATTCGGCCTGAATTTGAGGAATAATATTTTGGATTTTTAGACTCATTGATTTGCAACGCGACTGCTGTCGATTTTACTGGTTGACATAAATTCTTATAGCGAAAGGAAAGCAGCGTAATTTTTGTGTAAGCACAGCAATTAAGCAGCCTTGTTCTATAACTTCTTCAAAAATAATACTTCTTTTCAAAATGTAGACTTTGAAATGCTACAATTTTCAGCTATTTCTGTTTATTAAAACTCTAAGAAAAGCTCTTTTTAAAAGACTTTAAAAGTTAAAAACACCATAAACTTGCATTAACTATTTTAGCATTATTGTTATATTTGTTAATGTAATTAACACTCGAAATTTTGAAAAAAATCCTGCCAATATTTTCCTATATTTTTCATCCGATATTCATTTCGGTAATGGCAACGCTTGTTTACCTTTTTTACAATGCATCCTTTATTATCAATCAGGAAAAGATTTTCGTTTTTTCCCAAATCATAATCATCACGGTAATTGTTCCTGTACTGCTGTTTTTTATTTTACGTGCTGCCGGAAAAATTGATTCGATAATGGTTGCTGAAGTCTCACAACGTAAAATTCCATTACTCATTCATTCGTTTCTGATTATTTTATTGGTTCGAAAAAGCATTACTATAGATCGATATCCTGAGTTGCATTTCTTCTTTTTGGGAGCGTTAATGAGCACTTTGCAAGCCTTAATATTATCGTTTTTTAAAACAAAAGCCAGTTTACACATGATGGGTATCAGTTCCCTAACCGTATTTGTTATTGGAATAAGCCTGCATTACCAGGTCCAAAGCACTTTTCTGATTGCTTTTTTAATTCTTATGAATGGCCTAGTGGCTTCTTCCCGTTTAGAAATGAAAGCGCATACAACCACTGAACTGATTATCGGATTTCTCCTCGGAAGTGTGTCGCAATTGCTTTTGTTATACTTATGGCTATAGAATGTAGAAAATAATTCCAATATTCAAAGAAGTCATATCGATGGGTTTGCCATCAATTTTTGCTGTTTTGAACAATGAATTCAAACCGTAATAGGCATATACATTTATCGTATTATAACCCGATGAAATATAAGCACCATATAAAAACTTATTAAAATCTTTATTGCCTGAAACAACTATTTTGCCCTGATCGTCAGTATAAATAGAACGGTCATAGATTAAATAACTGAATTTAAATCCACCGTAAATTCTCCAAAATTTATAGCTCTCATAAGTCGATGTCCTCCATCTGAACTCCAAAGGTACCTCTACTAATAGTTGCGAAAATTTATTTTTACTGAAGGTTGTTTCGGGATCAATAATAGAATATACAGCCGTTTGATCCGATTTGTAAATGGCAAGGTTTTGGTTGTAATTATTATAAGAAAAACCAACACCTGATGCTATTGCAACGGTTCTATTTTTATTTATTGGCATATCTCTGAGAAAGCCAGCTGAAAAACCAGTAGACAATTTACGCTGAGATAACCCTTCCGGTTTTTTTGTTAACGTATTGTATGTAAATCCAAAATAAAATTGATCTTCTCTGTATAGCGAATCAATTTTAACTTTTGGATCGTTTTCAGCAATCACATTTTCTTGAGAAAAAACATGAAAAATAGAAAAGAAAAGAAAACAACTCAGAAATAATCGCATATTGTCTTTGGGTTTAAGATTGCTGACGGATAATTCCAAACCATTTATTAGGTTTTACTTCTCATTTCAGCATTACAAATATACCATTTTGATGGTTTTATTATAGGTAATGCAGATAAATAAACTTTTAATGCTAAAAACTCAAAAAAGAGATTCAACCAATTGAAAACAATTGTGAACAAAGAAATTTCTACCACAAATAAAACTGCAGACTAAATTTAATTAAATTAATTAATTAACTGATTTGTATCAGTTTAAATATTTTTATGATAAATTGCTTGTTAAAAAATTAAAACTGATATTTTTACCACAAAAAAATTGGAACGTTTTCTCAAAAACAGCTTCACATACATTTAAAACGAAAAATAGTCATGCAAATTGGAATTATAGGATTAGGAAAAATGGGCTTCAACCTTGCCCTTAACTTACAACGAAATGGTTACGAAGTAGCAGCCCAGGATGTCAATACCGACTTCGTAGCGAAAATTGGTCAGAAAGGAATCACCACTGCACATTCCGTAAAAGAATTATGTCAAAAATTGAATGGCCGAAAAGTCATTTGGCTAATGGTGCCCGCTGGCGAAATTGTCGACGGCGTTATCACTTCATTAATCCCCTTTTTAGAAAAAAATGATATTATCATTGACGGCGGAAATTCCAACTATAAAGATTCTAAACGTCGCTATTCCCAACTGAAGGAACTTAGTATTGACTTTTTAGATTGCGGAACTTCAGGAGGCACTTCTGGTGCGTTGAACGGTGCATGTACGATGATCGGTGGAGACCCGGCCGTATTTGAACATGTGTCACAAGTTTTCAAGGATATTTCTGTTGAAAATGGACATTTATATACCGGTACAGCTGGAAGCGGACACTTTACTAAAATGGTTCACAACGGCATCGAATATGGTATGATGCAATCCATCGCTGAAGGTTTTGAAGTTTTTGAACATTCTGAATTTGATATTGATTTCGAAAAAACTGCTAAACTGTTCAATCATGGTTCAGTGGTACGAAGCTGGCTAATGGAACTGACAGAAAATGCATTCTCAAAAGATCCTAAATTAGACAGCATCAAAGGAATTATGCACTCTTCAGGTGAAGGAAAATGGACACTTGAAACTGCTCTGGATTTAGGCGTCCCAACCCCCGTAATTGCCCTTTCCATCATGATGCGTTACCGATCCCAGATGCAAGACACATTCTCAGGCAAAGTAGTCGCAGCCCTTCGTAATGAATTTGGCGGTCATGCAGTAGAGAAAAATGAATAATGGAAAATCCTTTTTTATTTCATTTAGTTTAAAAAAAAATAGACTGCCCTCCATTTGACTCACACTATATAATTTCTAATTTATCACATTCAAGTCTATGTCAATATTGATCTTAGTTGCAAGTATTCTTTTACTGCTCGTTTTGATATCCGCAATAAAACTCAATGCTTTCATTTCATTGATTATCGCGTCCTTTTTTGTGGGAATTATAAAAGGAATCGGCTTTCCTGATATTATTAACTCACTTCAACAAGGAATTGGCAGCACATTAGGTTCTTTGATTCTGATCATCGCTTTAGGAGTTATTCTGGGAAACATTCTTTCCGATAGTGGCGCTGCGCAGCGGATCAGTTCCGTAATGATTCGGTTTTTTGGCATAAAACACATCAAATGGGCAATGGTACTTACGGGTTTTGCAGTGGGAATTTCCATGTTTTACAATGCCGGCTTTGTAATCTTGATTCCAATGGTTTTCGCTGTCGCAAAAAGCACTAAACAGCCCATTATTTATTTAGGAATCGCAATGGCTTCCGCACTTTCGGTGACACATGGTTTTTTGCCGCCTCATCCCGGACCAACGGCCATTGCAGTAATTTTTAAAGCTGATATTGGAAAAACATTACTTTACGGATTGGTGATTGCGATTCCCACTTTAGTGATTGCTGGTGTTGTTTTTCCAGAATTCATTAAAAAAATTGTCGCTCATCCGCCCAAAGGATTATTCGAAAGCAAAACATTCACCGAAAGCGAAATGCCTTCTTTCGGCATCAGTTTTCTGACTGCTCTAATTCCTGTTATCTTAATGGCATTGGCAACAACGAGCGAATTAACCCTGAGTGAAACATCTCCACTACGTCATGTACTTGGATCTATTGGAAATCCAACCACTTCAATGCTCATTGCGGTATTGTTTGCCATTGTTTTTTTAGGCATCAGACGGGGCAGAAAAATGCAGAATATCATGGATAAATCCAGTTCGGCTCTAAGTTCCGCTACGATGATTATTATGATTATTGCCGCTGGCGGTGCTTTCAAACAAGTATTGATTGATAGTGGAATTGGTACTGATTTAGCTGCTTTTTTTGAACAATCAACACTTTCCCCATTACTTTTAGGTTGGCTAATCGCAACTATTATTCGCATTGCCTTAGGTTCAGCAACAGTAGCTGGATTAACTGCAGCAGGAATTGTGCAGCCTTTGGTGGCTAGTTCAGGAATAAGTCCGGAATTGATGGTATTATCAATAGGAGCTGGAAGTTTAATGTGTTCGCATGTAAATGATACCGGTTTTTGGATGTTTAAAGAGTACTTTGGAATTAGCATTTCGGACACATTTAAAACATGGACCGTCATGGAAACCATAATAGGAGTTATGGGATTGGCAGGCGTACTATTACTAAATTTAGTTGTGGGATAAGAATAAGGAAGTTTTAGAATAACAAAAAAACAATTAAATGCGACAGTTTTTCATTGGAATAGACATTGGTACTACTGCAACCAAAGCGGTATGTTTTGACAAGACCGGGAAAGTGATTCGTCAATTTACCCAATCCTACCCTATGTATCACCCAAAGCCCGACTGGAGTATACAAAAAACAAATGAAATTTTAGCATCCGTTCTACTGTGCATTGAGGAAATTACCAAAGGAATCCAACCTGAATTTATCAGTTTCAGTTCGGCTATGCAAAGTATAATGGCAATCGACACTACTGGAAAACCGCTTACCGATGCAATTTTGTGGGCTGATAACAGAGCACATGCACTAGCCGAAGCACTAAAAGAATCAGAGCAGGGGGCACTTTTTTATCAAAAAACGGGAATTCCCATTCATACTTTTTCCCCGATGACCAAAATTGCCTGGTTGAAAGAATATGATCCGATACACTTTTCAAAAACTTTCAAATTTATCAGTATCAAGGAATACATTTGGCACCATCTCACTGGTGAATATGTAATTGATTCATCCATGGCATCTGGTACCGGTTTAATGAATATCCATACGTTACAATGGGAAACCAGAATTCTTGATTATTTAAAAATAGAAGAATCGCAACTTTCCCCTATTGTAAGTCCAACACATCAAAGCAAGGGACTTTCTGACGGCTTTCATTATATCCTTGGTGGCGGTGACGGGGTACTGGCAAATTTAGGAACTTTAGCAATGGAAGATGGCCGAATGGCATTATCCATTGGAACCAGCGGTGCGGTACGCTTACCAATTGACAAACCTTTTATTGATCCTAAAATGCGAACGCAATGTTATCATTTGATGGGCAATCAGTACTTGAAATTAGGAGCGGTTAATAATGGTGCGATCGTTTTACAATGGCTAAAAGAATCCATCTTAAAAACGGACGAATCTTTTGAAGAATTGTTCGACCAAGCTAAAATAATTTCTGCGGGATCCGAAGGATTACTTTTTGTCCCTTACTTATTGGGCGAAAGAGCTCCTATTTGGGATGCTTCTGCTCAGGGAACACTTTTGGGTATCCGAATAATCCATACCAAAGCCCATTTAATTCGAGCCACACTGGAAGGCATTTTATTTGGATTGTTGAGCATTACAGAAATCTTACTGTCTGATTCCGAAAAAAGACATGAAACCACCATCATGGCTAGCGGAGGTTTTGGTAAAAGCGAGCTTTGGCTACAAATGGTCGCTGATATTTTTCAAATGAAAGTAATCGTGGCCGAAACAATTGAAGCTTCTGCCTGGGGAGCTGTTTTGATTGGGTTTAAAGCTACTGGCAGTATCATTCCAAATCATAATAGCATTGGAAAAACCTTTTTACCAAATAAAGATCACAAAGAAATCTACCAACAACGTTTTGAAAAATTCAAACGAGTTTATCCTTTACTGAAAGACATTTAGTACAATATGAGAGCAAGCCATTTTGATCTGCAAATACGATTTAAAGCAGCTCTAGCTGTAGTCCTTGTCGCTATCATTAAGTAGCTTCTGTTATTTTCTGCGACCTATTTATGAATAATTATAAATTTCATAAATCGAAACCAACATTAAAATAGCTACTGATAAACTTGCAGTAGCAACAAAAAATCCACCTAGGAACAAAAACACTTTATTTTGTTTATTATCTGTTTCCATCTTTTAATTATTTTTCTTTAATACTTCTTTGACTGTTTCTTTTAACTACGCATTAAATACCCTAAATATTTCTTTTGTTATCAACTTATTCAATCAGGCGTTTAGAGGAATTTTTATATTTATTTAAGAGCATCATGAGCCTTAATTTGTTACTCAAAATTATAAATTTTCATTTTAAACTGCAAATATCATCGACAAAATACATAATTTAGGTTAAATAAGTAATATTTTTCTTATTTGATCGCTAAAAAAAATTATTTTTTAAGGATGAATTTCCATAGATTATGGAATTCTTTAAATCAAAAAATTAGTAAGCAAATACTGAAATAAACTAGTGGAAGCGATGCTAAAAAAAACTGTCTTTAAACTTTGCTTAAATGCAATTTAAAACAACAACCTGTTTTTAGATTCTAGCAAATAGGGCTGAACTGGAAGAACACTTCCAAGGTTCATATTGTCCGTGAAAATTATAACCCAGACTAAATTTAAGTTACACTGCTAAAATGGTACAAAGGAATAGAAATAAAAAAAACCAATCGCTTCAAATATAAGTGATTGGTTTTTTTAATTATCCAGCAGAGAGAATGGGATTCGAACCCACGTTATGTTACCATAAACACGCTTTCCAAGCGTGCGCCTTCAGCCACTCGGCCACCTCTCTATTTTTATTCAAGGTTGCAAAGAACACAAAAAAAACTGACTTAGAAAAGTAAAATCTAAATATTATACCATTTCGCCTCGTAAAGCCGTTTCAAAGATCGTTTTGAAGTCTTTTGGAGCAATTTTTTGGCTCAATAAGTACATTAATTTTGTGATTGCAGCCTCAGTAGTGATGTCTTTTCCTGAAATTACACCTATTTTCTTCATGGAAGTACTGGTTTCATATTGTCCCATGCTGACACTTCCCCCAGAACATTGTGTAACGTTGATGATGTACAATCCTTTTTCTATCGCTTCTTTTAAGAGCTCAATAAACCAATCTTCAGTAGGCGCATTTCCGGCCCCATAGGTTTCCAAAACAATTCCTCTGAGATTTGGAATACTGAAAATGGCTGATAAAACAGTTTCACTTATTCCTGGAAACATTTTTATAATGACCACATGATTGTCTAACATTTTATGAACCTTCAATTTTCTAACCCTTGGTATTGGTAAAAACAATTCAGGATTCATATTTAGATGCACACCAGATTCTACCAAAGAAGGATAATTTGGCGATGTAAATGCTTTGAAATGTTCTGCATTTATTTTTGTAGTCCGGTTACCACGATATAATTTGTATTCAAAATAAAGACAAACTTCTCTTATAACCGATTTTCCATTTTCACGCAAAGAAGCAATTTGAATTGCAGTAATCAGATTCTCTTTGGCGTCCGTACGTAAATCACCGATAGGCAATTGTGATCCGGTAAAGATTACTGGTTTTGATAAATTTTCAAGCATAAAACTCAATGCTGATGCCGAATATGACATTGTATCCGAACCATGAAGCACCACGAATCCATCAAATTCAGCATAATTATCTTCCACAATCGAAGCAATTTTAGCCCACTCTTGAGGATTCATATTCGAGGAATCGATAGGATTTTCAAATGAAATGGTTTCAATTTCGCACTCCAGTTGCTTCAGCTCCGGAATTCTCTGCAATAATTTACTGAAATTAAATGCCTTGAGCGCACCCGTTTCAAAATCTTTCCTCATACCGATGGTTCCTCCGGTATAAATAAGAAGTATTTTGGCTTTAGATAGCATTGTGGTATTTTAATTTATTCACAACAGGATTGGCATACATAGCAAGAAAACCTTCCAATGCTATTGGATTATCATGATCAATTCGCATCTCTAACCTGCGTTCAAAAAGCGACTTCTCATTTTCTGTGTACAAATGCGAATAGGTATTGGTTTTATTAACAATATCATAAGCGATATAATTGGTTGGCCATAATTTATAATTGCACAATATTGCGTCATCAATAACCTGTGCCAATGCTACAATTTGCTTATTGCAATTGTCATTTTCAACAGCAATTGCATCGATTTCAGTGTCTAAAACCTTCCCTATATGAATATGAATTCTTTTCTTCTGTCCCAAAGCGCCGCTAAGAATTGTCATGAAGTCTTCATTTTTTTCTTTTATGTAAACTTCATTATTGGCTTCAGCCATTAATTGGGGCATTTTTAAAGCATCCGTCGGATCGTATTCATAGGAAATGGAAACTGGAACGATTTTGATTTTTTTGAAATAATCCATCAAATTCTTTTCATCAGATGCCATTCCCAGCATTTTCAAAACACCTGGATTTGTGACATCGTTGCCATCCTTTGTTCTCCCTTCCCGTTGCGCAATCCAAACCGAACGGTTTTCATGAAGCAACAGATGACCGATATATTCTGATAATAACTTTGAACTTTGCAGCATTTCCCTCGGTGTTAAGCCACGTTGGACCAAAAAATTACGGTTCAATTTTGCTAATGTCTTCAGAAAAGATTTCTTTACTAAATTATCTCCTATCGCGGATGCAGTCATCACTAATCCATGCTCAAATAAAGCTGAATTTAATAATGTGGTATCTAAAAGAATATCACGATGGTTTGAAATAAACAAATAAGAGGTATTGGGTTCTAAATTTTCGAACCCTGAAGTGGTTAACCCTTCAGAACTTTTTTCTAATACTTTCTGAACGGAGTGATAAATAAAATTACATTGAAAATCACGAATAGAATGCGTTTTTCTGAGTTGTTCTTTCCAAACTTCGTCAGCAACATCTGGAAAAGAAAAATTCATTAATGCCTTCATCATCGGATGATGAATCACATCTTGAAGAGCCTCGTTTATTTCGGAGTCATAAAACGGCCGAATAGCGTCAAATTTCTGCATTGTTAGTTTTCTATGTTTGTGTGGGCAAATGAACAAAAAAAAAGTTAAAATAAAGTAAAATTGTTTTAAATCCCAAAAATTGCTTTAGAATTCTCCGTTGTTATTCCCGCAATTTCATATGGGGCCAGACCATAAATTTCGGACAACTTATTTACAACTTTTACCAGATAGCTACTTTCGTTCCTTTTTCCTCTATAAGGAATGGGAGCTAAATAAGGCGAATCCGTTTCTAAAACTATGTGTTTCAGATCTATTTGATTTAGGAATTGATCAATTTTTCCATTTTTGAAAGTAACTACACCGCCAATCCCAAGTTTCATATTATACGAAATTGCTTGTAATGCCTGCTCATAAGTTCCCGAAAAACAATGAAAAATTCCGAATAAATCATCAGACTTTTCTTCTTCCAAAACTTCGAATATTTCATCAAAAGCTTCGCGGCAATGAATCACAATTGGTAATTTATATTGTTTCGCCAGCTGAATTTGCCTTCTGAAAGCGATTTGTTGCTGTGGTAAATGAGTTTTATCCCAATACAAATCAATTCCAATTTCGCCAACAGCATAGAATTTTCTTTTAGCCAGCTCTTCTTCCACATGTCGTATCTCTTCCAGATAATTATCCTTAACATAAGTAGGATGCAAGCCCATCATCAGAAACACATTATCCGGATAATTTCTTTCTAATTCATACATGGATTCCGTGCAAGTAGAATCGATTGCAGGAATGAAAAAACGGGAAACTCCTGCATCAATAGCTCTTTGGATCATTTCGTTTCGGTCTTGATCGAATTCCTCAGAATATAAATGGGTATGCGTATCAGTGATTATTGTTTTTGTTTCCAAGTCTAAAGTTTAAGACTGCAAAATTACAAGAATAAAACTAGTCGAAAAAGTGGTTTAACAAAGATTAATCAAAGTTTCATTTTCAGCGGCTTGGTCATTCCGCTAAGGGTTACTTAATCCAATTCCTTCAATAATTCCTGAACTTTATCATAATCCTCGTAATCTGAAGGAATAGTCAACAAAATCTTCTTACATGATTTGTAGTCTTTCTGTTTTAGTTCAGATAAGGCAAGACCCCATATCGCTTTATTTTTATAAATAGAAGTTCCTGACTTCAGTTCATTAAAAACAGCTTCAGCTTCTTGAGTCCTATTAGCTTCCAACAATGAAACCCCATAAAAATATTGAATTTCAGCAGTTTTTTTCTCCCTTAAAACAGTTTCAAAAAACGGAATAGCCACTTTATAATTTTTGGCATTGAAGGCTTCTTCTGCTTCTTTCAAATTTTCATCAATGGTGCCTCTTTCGGTAAAATAGGCATTTTCATGTTGGTTAAAATCTTCAAAATTGGGATTTGGATTAAACAGAAACAACCCGACCAAAACCGCAACTGATGCGGCAACTAAATAAATCCAGGGTTTGAATGCAATCACTTTTGGCTTAGAAACAGTAAAATGCTCCTTAGAAATCGTCTTTACGTTTTCTTTAAAACTGTCAAATTCATCAGCATTACCAAATTTATTTTCCAGATGCAGATTCAATTGCTTGAAAGTGTCAAATGCCGAAGCCAATTCGGGGTCTTCGTTCAATGCGCTCTCGAACTTTACTTTATCTTCGGCAGACAATTCGTTTTGAAGATATTGGTCGAATACTATATAGCGTTCCTCGTTCATGGCTGGGTAATTTTTAAAGATTTAAAGCGATTCGTTTCCTGAATCCACTGGGTCAACTGCCCCGTACACAATGATTTTTTCTTTCGGACATAACCATACGTTACATTAAGCTTCTCAGCCACTTCTTCCATTGATTTTAGGGTAAAACTCAATTTTAACAGCTCTTGGCATTTGTCTCCCAGTTTTTGAAACATCGCATCAAAAAGCTGTTGTTTTTCCTCGTATGCTTCGGTTTGTGTAACCATCTCTTCCGTGGGTTCATTATTAGATGTAAAATCATCTTTGATTGTTACCCCTTTATTCGATGATTTTTTCAATTCATTCAACCATTTTCTTTTGCACAATAAAAAAAAGTAGGCATCGAACGGGCAGGTTAGTTGCAATTTACCTGCTTTAGCCTGATTAAAAAGTAAAATCATAATTTCCTGAACCACATCTTGGGCCTGATCTTCATCACCGGAATTATTCCTGATATAAGAAACCACTTTGGGGACAAACTTCTTATAAATCGATCGAATGATTCCCGAGTTATTATTGGCAAGTCCATCGATATAGATTTGGTCGGAATGAATCGCATTAGTAGCCATAAAAAAAATTTTATCGAAAATAGTAAAAAAAGGGGTAACAAAATAAGAAGCGCATTGATATAAGAATGAAGCCCAAATAAACAATAAAAATAGTTTAAAAAATGGGGTAACAATTACAAAACAAAAAGTATCTATTAAAAAAACAATTTAAAAAATCAGAAATCATGAAAACAAATTTTAAAAACATCGGATTACTATTCTTAGCAACAATTTCATTAGTAAGCTGTACCAATGACGGGACCGACACAACCAGTACACCAGCATCGGCGGCAGAGTTCGCAGCCGTAAGAAAAGAAGCTTTGGCAGCAAAAACTCAAAAATTTACTCTCACCGCAGCAACCGGCGCAATCACTTTAACCTCGGCAAAAGGAGTAAAAATAAACATAAACGGTGACTGTTTGACCAAAGCAGGAAATCCGGTAACAGGAACCGTTGACATAGAATTCGTTGAATTGTTCGACAAAGGCAATATGCTGGTAACAAACAAACCAACAATGGGCATAATGGGAAATGGGAATAGAAATTTGTTAATTTCAGGAGGAGAGTTCTTTATCAAGGCAACACAAGGCGGAGTAGCACTTGCAACTACCTGCAACATTAATCTAATGGTTCCCGCAAGTTTAACTGACGGTACAGATACCGCAATGACATTTTGGACCGGAATTATAGATGCTAACGGCGACTTGGCTTGGCAAGATGCCCGAGATACTGCCGGAGCAAATGGCGGCAAAGGAGGTGTACAAGCAGAAGGAAACAACTATTACGTATCTTTTGGTAACTTTGGATGGACAAATGTAGATAAATTTTATAGCGACCCAAGGCCCAAAACGACCATTCTTGCTGATGCCCCTACTGGTTACGACAATACAAATAGCGCTATTTATTTGTCTTATGACGGCGAAGGACAGAATGCGCTTGCAAAATTAGATACCTACACTGCAGCAGGATTGTTCAGCGAACATTACGGTCAAATTCCAGTAGGCCTGGCTTGTCACGTGATTTTCGCAACCGAAGATAACGGACAATGGAGGTACGCCATTAAAGCCGTTACGGTTCAGGCAAACGATGTATACACTTTCACATTAGCCGAAACAATTTTAGGAACCGAAGCACAATTAATAGCCGCAATCAATGCAATACAATAACTTACAAAATAAATTTTTTGAAAAGTGGTGATTTGCTCACCACTTTTTTTTACTTTTAAAAAATAATTTCCATATATCCTGAGTCATTTTGAGAACAAACGAGGTAGTAATTTAGAGCTAATCCTACTATCCGTTGCCATCTTTTGCCCGCCGAATAGGCGACAAAAGGAATATGGCCTATCAGGGCTAAAACCACCCCGATTATGAAACAACTATTATTTACCCTCTTATTGCTAACCTCTTTTTCCTTTTATTCCCAAACAAAAGTAAAAGATACTGTCACCCGAAGAGCCTATATTACATACAATCAAAAAGGGAAACTTGTCTCTTTCAAACCAGAAACGCCACCGCTTATTCCAATCGCCGGTGCACCAAAACCCACTTATTCTTATTTATGGGAAATGGGCGATGGTCATTACAGCAAAGAAGCAGAACCCAAACACGTTTACAAAACCAAAGGAACCTATAACGCCCGACTTACCGTAACCAATAATTATGATAACGGAAAGACACCTGCAACACGACCGAAAAAAGTAGCAGTAACTGAAATTTCAGATGATCTTTACAAAGACATTGCTTCCATTGAAGATCAAAATGGATTTTCAATTCAAAAAAATTGCGACCCTATTCCCGAGCAGGAAATGGTCGTTATTTTAAGTTATCAAAATTTGCAAAACTATGTAAGCAGCGGTAAATTATATCTCTTTTACAACGAAAAACAATTTAAAAACAACAATTTCGAACTGGTTGATTTTAGAACCTATGCCGGAGAACGCGAAATCAAGGAAAACACGATTGCGTCTCTGATTGACCTGGACGATTCTAATGCATATTTGGCCTCCAACGAAACTTTGGCTCCAGCCAAAAAGTACCGAACCACAACTGCCGAAGAAGACTTAGATGCCACACTTTTGGAAGCAAATAAAGCATACAATAATGTTTCCATCCTGGAATTTGACGACACTAATCCAAGTGAAACCCACAATGTCTTTTACACGTTCAAAACCACTCCTGAAATGATCAAAGATACTAGCGCAACGGTTACCATGCGCGGTATATTTGTACCTAACAGAAGTTTTAAAAATCACAAAATAAAAAATCTGGAAATGGAAATTGTCACTTCTCACGACCCAAATAAAATGGGTTCTAACGGAAGTTTTATGAATTATAGATTGGTCCGATTCAAAAGAGTCAACTTTAAAACCCGTTTTCAGAACAACGGAGAAGGCCCGGCAAGAATGATTCGACTGGAGACAGATGTTCCGGAAATGTTCGACAAAAAAACATTTCAAATCGAAGACATGTACCCAAAATGCCCAATTTGTCCCAAAAATGAAATTCCCACAACAAGTTGTTTAGACACGATTATTAGACAAAATCAAATATTTTTTACTTTTAAAAATATCTACTTACCTGGGAGCAATCAAAAAAATGTAAAAGAAATTGACAGCACCAAAGGGTTTGTAAAATACTCCATGAAATTCAACAAAGACTTTCACAAGATAAAAACCAAAAGCAGAACCGCAATAATTTTTGACAAAAACGAACCCATAATTACCAATTATGCCACTACCCGATTCTTACCGGGAATTTCTGTTGGAGCCAAAGCCGGCTATAACCTTTATCCTCATTTAGAAAATTCCAAAAGCTATTTTGTTGGCGCAACAATCTCTCCTTTTAAATCCTATCGGTATTATGGTCAAGCCGAATTTTTAAACAGTGCACATACTTATGATGATAAAGTTACGGTTAGCGATGCAATCAATCAATCAACCGGAAACGTACAATTACAAAGAACAACTACCACAGCAGAAAACAAAAACATCAACTGGGAAGTTCCTGTACTTTTCCGTTACAACCTTAACAATTATTTCGGAATTGGAGCTGGAATCCAATTCAACATGAATGTGTCTGAAAGTAAAAAACAGACCCAAAAAATCGAAACTTTTGAAGGTACCTCTGACCGATATTTACTCAAAACAGAATACTTTACCAATACTATTTCCAATTCCTTTACTGATGTTAAAACTGGATTCGTTTTAGATTTCACCGGAGGATTTGCTAGAATTGGTCCAAGTTTGGGAGCGAGATACATCATGAACTTCAAAGAAAATTTCAATTATTTTCAGCTTTACGGAATTTGGAAGTTCTAAAAAATAAAACGCCAACAATACGGATTAGACGAATTTTTAATGATGCAATAAAGTTAATTCTTTAATGGTAAAAAAACTCCTTTCTCTTTTGATGCTTATTTGCTTAAATACTTTTGGGCAAAATACAGCTGCTCAAGAAAATAAAATATACAATATCCTCGATGCTTATGTAGCCCATCCATCTATTAAGGGCTTACAAAATCTCACAACAAAAGAACACTCTTTTTGGAATAATCCAAAGCCAAAATCAAAAAATGAACTGCTTGCAATGGTGATTTTAAATTGCAACATCGCTTTCTACCAGAACCACTTTGGCAAAACCAATCAAGCGATTTCAAGCTACGAAAAAGCATGGCGAATTTACCAGAAAAACCAACTTAACGAGTATGACATTATTGAATATTGTTTGAAACCGCTAGGAAATTTGCATACCATTTTAGGTGATTATGACAATGCAGAAAACGTCATAAAACAGTATTATTTCGTTGC
Organism: Flavobacterium kochi; assembly: GCF_048286715.1. NCBI lineage: Bacteria > Pseudomonadati > Bacteroidota > Flavobacteriia > Flavobacteriales > Flavobacteriaceae > Flavobacterium > Flavobacterium kochi. The sequence continues at coordinate 151,357 of NZ_JBLVPW010000006.1, read as the reverse complement.
GGAAAAAGAAAAAAACCAACTACAAAAAATAGCTGCGATTCTTAATTTATCAAACGTGTACCAAAGTTCCGGCAAGAGCGCATTAACCATTGATTTGCTAGAAAAAACCATAAAAACGGAGCAACTTTCGAACGTTCAAAAAGGGACCTTACTCAACAATCTGGGAAACAGTTATTTGCTGAGCATTAAAAAATTTACAACAAATCCAGACCCCTATAACAATGCCGAAAAATCATTTGAGGCAGCGATTCAGCTTTTGAAAAATGATAAAAATCAATCGGAAGCATTGTCCAATTGTTATCAAAATTTATCGGCGCTTAATCGACAAGAGCAAAAGTTTGAGAGCGCCAATGTGTATTTTGGGAAGGCAAAGAAACTTTTTTTGGAAGCCAACAATAAAGAACCTAGAAAAATAGCCAAACTTGATTATGAAAACGCATTACTGCTATTTGAACAGAAAAAATACACAGCAGCATCGGTCTTAATTTCGAATGTTTTCAAAACTCTGATTCCGAATTACTCCAGTACGAAAACCATCTTACCAGACCAAAATTCACTATACGCCGAAACAGTTTTACTGGATGCGTTAGATTTACAGGCGGTTGTTTTTCAAAAACAAAATCAGCTCAAAAAAGCACTGGAAGCATATGCTCTTTCGTTTCATATCGAGGCTCTATATGCCAACCTTTTGGTTTATGAAAACTCAAAAATAATCAATCAGACCCGCGTTCGTAACCGTAGTGAAAAATGCATCGCTATTTATGATTTGCTCTATCAAAAAGAAAAAAACATCAACTATATAAAAAATGCTTTCCAATTAGCCGAACGAACAAAATCGAGCGTTTTAAAAAGTTATCTTGAAAAAAACAAGACTGTTTCTAGAGCCGAAAAATGGCACTTAGAACAATTGCAAGACTGGAGTAATACCATTGTCAAAGAACAGCAAAAAGGCATTTCAGCGAATATTTCAAAAATAAACGAAGCCATCAAAAAACAGAATTCATTGCTGCTTTCATTAAAAGATATTCGCATCAAAAACGATGGTATTGTTCCAGAAAATATAGATATAAATGCTTTATTTTCAAAGCTCGAAAAAGACAAAGCCGTTATGGTTTATTATTTTTCCGGGTTTGAAAAGATGTATTATTTTACTTTGCAAAACCAAGAAATAAAACTAAACTCTTTTAGTGATACTGCGCATTCCTTAACCAAAATCTGGCAATTCATGGACTATTTTAGTGATGCCAATGCCATTACAAATGATATAAAAGGCTATACCAGACAGGGGAAAATTACTTATGATTTGTTGAAATTACCCAAAAATACAATCCATAAAAACTTACTGATTGTTCCTGATGGCATTCTCAATTTTCTTCCGTTTGAAGCATTAATTACTAAGAAATCCGAAACCACTAACTTTGCCAATGTGCATTATTTATTGAATGATTTCAAAATTGGCTACAACAATTCGGCTACATTTTATTTGAATGAAAAACCACTATCGGGAGCACAGCAAACTGTTTTAGGGATATTTCCTGTTTTTGAAAACACTCCTTATGCATTGGCTTTTTCGAAAACCGAAATGCAATCCATAAAAAATAATTTTGAAGGTCAGTTTTTTGAAAATGCAACGGCAACATTCGAAAACTTTAAAATCAATGCTCCCAAGTATTCGATTCTGCATTTGTCCACACATGCTTCTGCAGGCGACATCGAAACGCCGGCCAGCATCAAATTTTTCAATCAGGAAATTTTATATTCGGAATTATACAACTTAAAAATAAATCCTGATTTGGTCGTACTGAGCGCTTGTGAAACCGGAATAGGAAAACTTTATAAATCCGAAGGAGCCATGAGTATTGCCAGAGGCTTTCAATTTGCCGGAGTACAAAATTTGTTGTTTTCACTCTGGAAAGTAAACGATTATACGACGGCTGTTTTTATGACTTATTTTTATAAAAATTGTAAAGAAGGGCAATCCTATTTCGAGGCTGATGCTAATGCTAAACTGAATTTTCTAAATGACACAACTATTCCAAACGCCAAAAAATCACCTTATTACTGGAGTGCTTTTGTTTACTATGGTGGAATTGAAACAAAAAGTAATCTTATAAATTATATTTTTTATAGTAGTGGCTTTTTGATTCTAATTGGATTAATTTTGGTGTTTATTAGAAATAAAAAATGAAAAACCTTCACGACATTCTTAAAAAAGCAAACTACAAAAAAGTAAAATTCAAAATCACCAAAACACAGCATTTATTAATAAAAGCAAAGATCAATGGTGTACTTGGCAACTTTATTCTTGACACAGGTGCGTCAAATAGTTGTGTAGGATTTGAAAGCATAGATATGTTTCTATTGGAGGCCAAAAAATCTAAAACCAAAGCTTCTGGTGCCGGAGCAAATGGAATGTTCACTCAAATTGCTTTTAAAAATCACATTCAACTTGGCAAGTGGAAAGATTTGGAATTTGATCTTGTAATTTTTGACTTATCTCATGTGAATGAAGCGCTGATCCAACACAAATCCAAACCAGTTCACGGAATCATTGGTGCTGATGTTTTAATGAAAGGAAAAGCAATAGTGGACTATTTTAATTATTGCTTATATTTACAATAAAAACGGCCTTAAAACCTCAAGCAAAGATGAAAACTATCTTCAAAAAACTAGCCATATTTATGGGACTACTTTTATTTTCCTGTTCTCCCGCCAACTTAACTAACGAAAATGAAACAGTAACCAATTCAGATTCCAGCAACTCTAGTATTTTGAACAGCAGTAATTCAAAAATTTCAAACACCGCGTATTCGAAAATTTGGAATTTCGACGATTTATCTGAATGGGAAGACGCTACCCAAGTCGGAAATCCAAATTACTGGATTGAAAACGGGAATTTACGCATCTTTACCAACCCAAACACTTGGGAAAGATCAAAGGTAAAAACGATTTCAAATTTTGCCGCAGGAACCTACCGTTGGAATGTTTATGTCCCTGCAATGGGTGTTGGCGACAAGGCAAGCATCGGAGCTTTTTTATACAATAACGATACCCACGAACTTGATTTTGAGATCGGTTACGGAACGCAGGCCATTAGAGATCAATTAGCCGCAGAACCGGATGATCTTATCGTATATATAACCTCACAAGGCTATCCGTTCCAATCTGTTCAAAAGAAAATCAAAAGAGAACAATTGTACAATCTCACGATTCAATTAACACTAACTTCAAGTGGGCGTTATGCTGTAAGTTGGAAAATCAATGATGCAATTATGGCAACTGCCCGGCTTAATTATGGTAAAAACATCAAATTCAACATCTATTGCAGCGTCGAGAATTTACAATTTATCGGTGACCATATTCCGCAAAGCCAAAATTATGCTCTTTTTGATTCCGTGGAATTTAAAGGAATTTAAAAAAATTAGCTAAAAAAAACCCATTTGTCTAAAAAGTCAAATGGGTTTTTTTATATATCAAAAGTAGACTCACTATAATTCGAATGCTTTCTTAGGATTGTTATCCAACAACAACTCTAATGGATTTTCTAATGCTTCCTTAACTGCTACCAAGAAACCAACAGACTCACGCCCATCAATAATTCTGTGGTCATAAGATAAAGCTACATACATCATTGGGTGAATTTCCACTTTACCATTTACAGCAATTGGACGCTCAATAATGTTGTGCATTCCAAGGATTCCAGATTGTGGAGGATTGATAATTGGGGTACTCAACATACTGCCAAAAACACCGCCGTTAGTAATCGTGAACGTTCCACCAGTCATATCATCAACTGTGATTTGCCCGTCACGAGCTTTTAATGCTAATCTTTTTATATCCGCTTCAACTCCACGAAAAGTCAAGTTTTCAGCATTACGAACTACAGGAACCATTAAACCTTTTGGCCCTGAAACTGCAATTGAAATGTCGCAAAAATCGAAAGCAATCTTATGATCACCATCCATCATTGAATTTACATCCGGGAATAATTTTAACGCTCTGGTAACTGCTTTAGTAAAGAAAGACATATATCCTAAACCAATTCCTCCATGTTTTGCTTTGAACGCATCTTTGTATTCATTACGAATCAAGTTGATTGGCGTCATGTTTACCTCGTTGAACGTAGTCAACATAGCTGTTTCGTTTTTAGCAGCAACTAATCTTTCAGCCACTTTTCTACGTAACATAGATAATTTAGTACGCTCTGTCCCACGAGATCCCCCTGTAGGGGTTCCCATAGATGGTACCGCATTTACGGCATCATCTTTAGTGATTCTTCCATCTTTACCAGTTCCCGTTACTGAAGCTGGCGCTATATTTTTTTCGTCTAATATTTTTCTTGCTGCTGGCGATGGAGTTCCTGCAGCGTAAGTTGCTGCTGGAGCTACCGGAGCCGCTTTTGGCGCTTCTGCTTTAACTTCAGCTTTTGGTGCTTCAACTGCTTTTGCAACTTCTGCCGCTGGTGCAGCGCCTGATGGTTTTGCAGCACTAGTGTCGATTAAACAAACTACTGCTCCTACTGCTACAGCATCGCCTTCTTCTGCTTTTAATGTAATGATTCCGCTTGCTTCTGCAGGCAATTCTAATGTTGCTTTATCAGAATCAACCTCTGCAATCGCTTGGTCTTTCTCTACATAGTCTCCGTCTTTTACTAACCAAGTTGCAATTTCAACTTCTTTTATAGATTCCCCTGGTGATGGGACTTTCATTTCTAAAATCATGTTCTATTATTTTAAATTATGAATTTTAAATTTTAAATTGTTTTAAAAACAACCTATGGGTATTGTGTGTGTATTTTAGTCCCGATGCAGTGGCATCCTTTTCATTTTTATTAAAAAAAAAAAATACAGTGTACAGCAGGAAACAGCTCCTTATTATCTGAATAAATTTTTATCAAATACCATTCGTATTGCATCGGCCTGACGACGTTTTGCTCTTGTATAACTTCCTGCTGCCGGTGCTGCGTAAGCCTTTAACGAAGCCAATCTCCATTTTACTAAATCGAAATTCATCAACATATAGCTGTAAGCCCCCATGTTTTTAGGCTCTTCTTGTGCCCAAACATAATCATCAGCGTTTGGATATTTGGCTATAATGGCTTTTAATTGTGCTACCGGTAATGGAAATAATTGTTCGATTCTAACTACAGCAACATCTTTACGACCGTTATTTTCTCTTTCGGCCGTGATATCATAATAGAATTTTCCGGTACAGAAAACTAATGTTTTCACCTCCGCTTTATTTACTGTTTCATCGTCAAAGGTTTCTTGGAAACTACCATTTGCAAATTCTTCAACAGAAGAAACAACTCTTGGATCACGCAATAAACTTTTTGGCGTAAACACGATAAGCGGTTTACGGAAAGTCGTTTTCATTTGTCTTCTCAACAAGTGGAAGAAGTTGGCTGGTGTTGTACAATCAGCAACATACATGTTTTGTCTGGCACAAAGTTGTAAATAACGTTCCATTCTGGCTGACGAATGTTCCGCCCCTTGTCCCTCGTATCCATGAGGCAATAGTAAAACGATTCCGTTTTGATTGTTCCATTTATCTTCTCCACAAGAAATGTACTGGTCAATCATAATTTGGGCTCCATTACTGAAATCTCCAAACTGTGCTTCCCATATCGTAAGTGTATTTGGGTTTGCCAAAGCGTAACCATAATCAAAACCTAAAACACCATATTCAGATAAGAGTGAATTGAAAATATTGAATTTTCCTTTTTTACCTTCTAAATTATTTATTAAAACTACTTCTTCTTCTGAATCTTCAACTTTTACCACGGCATGCCGATGAGAAAAAGTACCTCTTTCGACATCCTGTCCAGAAATACGGACGTCATATCCTTCTTGCAACAATGACCCATAAGCTAAATGTTCGGCCATAGCCCAATCCAACTTATTGGTTTCGAAAAACATTGTTTTTCTGTCGTTAATCAATTTTTGGATTTTACTGATAAACTTTTTATCCGAAGGTAAATTGCAAATAGCGTCTGCAACTTCCGTAAGTCCTTCTTTAGAATAAGAAGTATCTACGTTTTCAAGCATTTGCCTATCTGTTACTTGCTCAAAACCTTTCCATTCATTTTTCATAAATGGAGTAATAATCGTCAGGTCTTTTTTACGAGATGCCTCAAGATTTACTTCAAGATTAGATTTGTATTCTTTTTCTAATCCATTTACATAAGTAGCGTCAATAATACCTTCTGACAACAATTTTTCGGCATAAATGTCTCTAGGATTTTGATGCTTCGCAATAATTTTATATAAAACTGGCTGAGTAAAACGAGGTTCGTCACCTTCATTGTGTCCGTACTTTCTATATCCTAATAAATCGATAAATACATCACGACCAAATTGCATTCTGAAATCCAAAGCAAATGACATGGCATGTACTACGGCTTCTGCATCATCGGCATTTACGTGTAATACGGGCGAAAGTGTTACTTTGGCAACATCTGTACAATAGGTAGAGGAACGAGCATCCAGATAATTTGTAGTAAAACCTACCTGATTGTTGATTACAATGTGAATTGTTCCCCCCGTTTTATATCCATCCAACTGTGCCATTTGCACAATCTCATAAAGAATTCCCTGACCAGCAATTGCGGCATCACCGTGAACAGCGATTGGCAATACTTTAGAGAAATCATTAGGGAAATATTTATCTTGTTTTGCTCTTGTAATTCCTTCAATTACTGCACCTACTGTTTCAAGGTGAGAAGGATTTGGAGCTAAATTAATATTTATTTTTTTTCCTGTACTGGTCACTTTATCAGCTGTAAGACCTAAATGGTATTTTACGTCTCCATCAAAATATTCCTGATCGTAATCTTTACCGTCAAATTCACCAAAAATGTCTTGGGTTGATTTGCCAAAAATATTTGCCAAAACATTCAAACGACCTCTATGTGCCATCCCCATTACGAATTGCTCTACTCCTTTTTCAGCAGCTTTTTCAATTAAAGCGTCCAGAGCAGGAATTACAGATTCCCCTCCTTCAAGCGAAAATCGTTTTTGACCAACGTATTTTGTATGTAAAAAATTCTCGAAAGAAACTGCTTGATTTAATTTATCAAGAATGGATTTCTTTTCATCAACAGAAAAATTAGGTTGATTGTCATTTATCCCCAGTTTATTCTGAATCCATTCCACCACTTCCGGTTTACGAATATACATATACTCAACACCAATATGCTGACAATAAATACTCTCCAAGTGCATTATAATTTCCTGAAGCGTACAAGGCTGAATACCGATAACCTTTGCAGCATCAAAAACAGTATTTAAATCTGCTGCAGAAAGCGAAAAATTTACGATATCCAGAGTAGGCAAAGTAGCTCTTCTCTCTCTTACGGGATTTGTTTTTGTAAACAAATGTCCACGAGAACGATACCCGTCAATCAATTTTAGTACGTTGAATTCTTTTTGAAGTTTTTCCGATACATGGGTACTCTCGACATTCCCAGCAGCAACATTTGCAATGTAGGTTACTGGATTTTCATCATTATAAGTAGTCATCCCAAAGTCAAAACCTTGAAAAAAACTTCTCCAACTTGGCTCTACGCTATCTGGATTTACTAAATATTGATCGTATAATTGTGCGAAAAATTCGGTGTGTGCTGCGTTTAAAAATGAAAACCTATCCATAATATTAGTGAATGTACTTTTTGTTAAATAGTTTGACAAAAGTACGATAATCAATTATATCTAAATCGATTTTTTACGTACTTTTACGTAAAAATTTGTTAAAAAAACCCTTAAAACATGAAAAAAAATCATCAATTAGCCATTTTAAGATCTTTTTTAATTTTGACAGTCTTATTCTCTTCCGGTTTTTTATCAGCACAGCAGCAAACAATTGGTCACCGATCACAAAGTGATTTTTGGAAAAAAGTCCAATTTGGCGGTGGTATAGGATTTAGTTTTGGCTCGGGTTATACTGATGTTTCACTGGCTCCAAGTGCTATTTATAATTTCAACGAATATGTAGCTTTAGGTCTTGGTGCGCAATACACCTATGCAAAACAAAAGGACTATTACGCTTCCCATTTATATGGCAGCAGCATTATAGGACTCTTTAATCCTATTCGTGAAATTCAACTTTCGGCTGAATTAGAAGAATTAAGGGTTAATGTCAATTTAATTGGTTCCAATAGCAATTCTCAAGATTATTGGAATACTGGTTTGTTTCTTGGTGCCGGTTACAGATCCGGAAATGTAACTATTGGCGCTCGCTACAATGTATTAAATGACAATAACAACATTTATGGCAACGCCTTCATGCCATTTGTAAGGGTTTATTTTTAATATCAATTTCTCTAAATAGAACGTTATTAACAATACTTATTGCGGAACCAGACTTTTTGCCATTCCCTTTTCAGAATTAAAAAAGCTACTTCTTCGGCAAGAACTACTAAGTCGGAACCGTCCAGTTTTTTTATTTGTTCCTCAGAAACATCAATTATGTAGAGTAAATTGAGGTATTCGGCAAATTTATACTGAATCAGTCTGTATATTTTTTCATGCAATTGCAGTTTCAATTCATCAGGGGAAATACGCAACGGAAAATCAATTCCTTCGTTAGCGAGATTAAAGTCCTTATTAATCTGTTCAATTAGTTTTAAGTATAAATTTTCTCCTTCCGCTTCGATAAGTAGTAAATCAGTATTTTTAGGAGCTATAAACATTTGATCTTAGGTTGTTGATTAACTAATTCAGATTTTTTTTATTATACCGATGCTTGAAATGAACCATTATTCATTCAAAGTAAAACTGCAATGCTTCGCCTGTTCGCTATCGCTCGAGCCAAAAATCATTACTCTTCATTCAAACACTACACTTTTCTTTCCATTAAATTTTCGCCAAAAGCTCTAAGCATTTCTTTTTTGTCGGCCCCGATATTCATTTTGCCTAATGTTTGGAAAGCTTTAAATGTAAAATCCTGAATAGCATCCTGTGTTGCTTTTGAAGCGCCTGAACGATTAAAAATTTCTTTTACCGCATTAATTTTATCTGAATTATCTTTTGGCTGGATAGAAAACAAATCCCGAAGCTGCTGTTGCTGTTCTTTATCTGAAAAGGCAACTGCTTTTAGATACAAATAGGTTTTTTTGTTTTCAATAATATCACCGCCCACTTGTTTTCCAAAAGTTTCCGGATCGCCAAAAGCATCCAGATAATCATCCTGCAATTGAAAAGCCAATCCTAAATTTAATCCGAAATCATAAATTAGATTTGCATTTTCCTTTGAAGCTTCAGCAATAATAGCACCCATTTTCATGGCTGCAGCAACTAAAACGGCCGTTTTATATTCAATCATTTTGAGATATTCTGCAATGGTAACATCATCTCTAACTTCAAAATCCACATCCCATTGTTGCCCTTCGCAAACTTCAAGAGCAGTTTTACTGAACAATTTAGCCAATTTACGAAATATTTTTGGCTGGTATTTCTCAAAATATTGATACGCCAAAATTAGCATCGCATCGCCAGATAAAATTCCGGTATTTATATTCCATTTCTCATGTACTGTTTGCTTCCCTCTTCGCAAGGGAGCATCATCCATAATATCATCATGAATCAAAGAAAAATTATGAAAAACCTCAACAGCCAAAGCGGCCGGTAACGCTTTTTTATAGTCCGCATCAAAAACTTCAGCACTCATAAGTGTTAGTACCGGACGCATTCTTTTTCCTCCCAGATCTAAAATATAATGTATCGGTTCGTACAAATTTTTGGGCTCCTTGGCTTCATATTGTGATTGTAAATATTCCGAAATGAACTCCTGATACTGGTAAATGCTGTGCATAAATTAATTTTTGGCTAATTTACAGTATTCACTCTTTATTACAAACAACGTTTATTAATGAAATGTTAAATTATAAAAATACATAGGAAACTATTTTGGTATTCAAAGTTTCCTGTTTAGATTTGCATCGAAATTAACATTTCAATTTATAATTCATTTCAGACCATTGTGAAATGAAAATCAAACCTAAATAAAACCGAACAGATTATGACAACAACATGGACAATTGATTCAACTCAATCTGATGTTTTGATTAAAATCAGACATTCTATAATTGCCTACTTAGCAGGAACAATCAACAAATTCAAAGGCCATATAGACATTCAGGACAATGAAATTGAAGACGCTTCAATCGAATTTTCTTTAGATATAAACAACAAGGATACAAAACTGGAACAAATAGACACCCACTTAAAATTGAATGATTTTCTTGATATAAATGAATATCCAATTATTAGCTTTAAGTCTACTTCATTTCAAAAAGTTAACAAGAACATTAATTTTTTGAAAGGAAATCTAACAATCAAAAACATCACTAAAGTTGTCGAACTTGATGCAGAATTCATTGGAATCAACGCTTATAACGGTGATCAAAAGGCTGCCTTTGAAATAACTGGAGCAATTAATCGTAAAGATTTCGGATTAACGTCCAATTCATTTATTCAAACAGGAGGTCTGGCCACAGGACAAGACATTAAACTGATAGCAAATTTAGAATTCACTGTTTAAAAAGCAGGTTTACACAAATGTTAAATAATTACGAAATTTGAGGAAACTATTTTGGTGTTTAAAGTTTCCATGTTACATTTGCATCGAAATTCAACACTTTAAAATTAAAGTAACGAAATACTGAAACAATTTTAGCCATAAAAATGAAAGAGAAAATTATATCAAAAGCAAGCGACATGTTTTTAAAACTAGGTTTTAAAAGCATTACTATGGATGATATTGCAGGGGAAATGTGTATTTCTAAAAAGACAATCTACAAATATTTTTGCAACAAAGAAATACTTATCGAAGAAAGCACTGCTACGATTCACAAAGAAGTACATCAGATTATTGATAACATCATAAACAAAAATTACAATGCAATTGAGGAAAATTTTGAGATCAGAAAAATGTTCAAGGAAATGTTTAAATCATCTGACACCTCTCCTATATATCAATTAAAAAAGCATTACCCAGAAATATATGAAAGGGTAATGTCACGAGAAATTAACGAATGCAACGCCGCTTTCGAACAAAATATCAGAAAAGGAATTCAACAGGGTCTGTATCGCGAAAACATCAATGTTGCAAGTTATATCCAATTTTATTACCTCTTGGTATTCAACATAAAAGCAAACACAAGTTCTGAAAAAGAGGGTCAAAAGATAGAACTTGAAATTTTAGAATACCATACCAGAGCGATGGCAACGCCGAAAGGAATAATTGAACTTGAAAAACATTTACTAAACTATACTATATAATGAAGAATATAATTTTAATAGCATTCTTGATTTTTGCTGTGACTGCAAAATCACAAGACACCAAATCGTTGACACTGAAAGAGGCGATTACCTATGCTCTGGAAAACAAAGCAGATGCAAAAAAAGCAAAACTAAAAGTGAAAAACAGCGAATATCAAATTCAGGAAGTACGTTCCAGGGCATTACCTGAAATTTCCGCAAATGGAGGATTGACTTATAATCCCATTTTGCAAACCACCTTCCTTGATGGAGGTTCTTTTGGCGGTGAACCAGGATCTACGGTTAAACTCAATTTCGGACAAAAATGGAATTCAACAGCCGGGGTTTCCTTGACACAAACTCTTTTTGACCAATCCGTTTTCACAGGTTTGAAAGCTGCCAGATCAACCAGAGAATTCTATCAGATAAACGACCAATTGACCGAAGAGCAAGTAATCGAAAGAGTAGCGAATAATTACTACCAAGTATATGTTCAACGTCAAAGATTAAATGTTCTGGACAGTAATTATGTAAACACCAATAAAGTAAAAACAATAATTAAAGGACAATTTGACAATGGTCTGGCAAAAAAAATTGACCTGGATCGAATTTTAGTAAAAATATCGAACATCAATACACAACGTCAGCAAGTTTTAAATGCGGTTCAATTGCAGGAAAACGCTTTGAAGTTTTACATCGGGATGCCAATTCAAACTAAAATTATTATTCCTCAAACTGAATTTGAAGTTACACCTCAAGCACTATCTGAAGCACCAAATACAGAAACCAGAACAGAATATTTGCTTTTGAAAAAACAAGAACAACTCTTACTATTTCAAAAGAAAGCGACTGAAGCGGCCTATTACCCAACGCTATCCCTTTCGGCGGGTTACAATTATATTGGCCAAGGTCCAAAAATGCCTTGGGGAGCAAAACCAGCTGACGGCGTTTACTGGTCTGATTATTCTTCTATAGGTCTGAACTTAAAAGTTCCCATTTTTAAAGGATTTGAAACCCGATCAAAAGTAAGACAGGCGGACGTTAATTTAAGATCCTTAAAAGAAGATTTAAATGACACAAAATTGGGCCTTGATCTTGCCTATGAAAATGCAAAAATACAAATTGACAATAGCGTCATTACGATCAATAACCAAAAGACAAATGCACAATTAGCACAAGATGTTTTAAGCAATACCAGAAATAATTACGTACAGGGACTAGCTTCCTTAACCGATTTATTGGACGCGGAAAATTCATTGACAGAAGCACAAAACAACTACACTTCTGCAATATTAGATTACAAACTTGCCGAAATTCAATTAATCAAATCAAAAGGGGAATTAAAAACTTTATTAAACAACTAACAACATGAAAAAAAATATAATAACCGGAATAATCATTTTAGGCGCAATAGCAATCATCTCAGTAGTTTTAACAAACAACAAAAAGGAAAATGAAGCAAAAACAGCTATTGTAGCTGAAAAAAATGCAAGTGTTTCCGTTAAAGTTGAAACGGTAAAAACGGAACAAGTTTCACTTGATTTTTCGGCCAATGGAAATTTTGAGCCATTACAAGAATTGAGTTTTTCGGCAGAAAAACCAGGAAGAGTGGTACGTGTTTTAGTTGATGAAGGAGACAATGTAAGAATTGGGCAAACCTTAGCTGTTGTAAGAAGCGAACAAGTTTCATCTGACTTACAAACGGCACAGGCTTCCTATCAAAATGCTTTAAGCGATTACAGTCGTTTTGAAAATGCATTCAAAACAGGAGGTGTTACAAAACAACAATTAGATCAGGCTAAACTGAATTTAGTGACTTCGAAATCAAGATTACAACAAGCAAAGGTTAATATTGGCGACACCAATATCAAAGCTACAATAAACGGTATTGTAAATAAAAAATACATTGAACCAGGATCGGTTCTTGCTGCTGCAACGCAAATGTTTGATATTGTAAATGTTTCTAAGCTGAAACTAAAAGTTACAGTGAATGAAAACCAAGTTGCAGGTTTAAAATTAGGAAACATTGTAAACGTAAAAGCAAGTGTCTATCCTGACGCTACTTTTTCTGGTAAAATTACGTTCATCGCTCCCAAAGCTGATACCCGTTTAAACTTTCCTGTGGAAATAGAAATTGCCAATAATTCCTCTAATGATTTGAAAGCGGGAATGTACGGAACAGCTGAATTTGCTTCAAACCAACAAAAACAATCGTTGATGATTGTTCCCAGAAATGCTTTTGTAGGAAGTGTAAGCAGCAACCAGATTTTTGTTGTTGAAAATAGCGTAGCAAAATTAAAGACGGTAACTGCCGGAAGAATTCTTGGTGATAAAGTAGAAATTATAAACGGTCTTTCTGATGGTGACACTGTGATTGTTACTGGTCAAATCAACCTTCAGGATGGGTATAAAGTGGATATTATTAAATAATTTGTTAATGGTAATGGTCAATTATAAACGATTGACCGCAAAAACTACAGCAACCATTAATAATTAATAATCAACAATCAAAATATATGAAATTAGCAGAAATATCCATAAAACGTCCCTCCTTAGTAATTGTATTGTTTACAATTCTAATTTTAGGTGGAATATTCAGTTACAGTCAACTGGGCTACGAATTAATTCCAAAATTCGAACAAAATGTAATTACCATTGCAACCATATATCCTGGAGCTTCTCCAAGTGAAGTTGAAAATACGGTAACCAAAAAAATTGAAGATGCTGTTGCTTCTTTAGAAAACATAAAAAAAATAGATTCAAAATCATACGAAAGTTTGTCGACGGTTTCTATTACTTTAACTTCAAAAGCCAAAGTTGATATCTCCTTAAATGATGCACAACGAAAAATAAATGCGATCATTAGCGATTTACCCGACAATGCAAAAGCCCCTTCCTTAAGTAAATTCTCTTTGAGTGACTTACCAATTATGACCATTGGTGCTAATGGAAAGATGGATGAAGCTGCTTTCTATGACTTAATTGATAAAAAAATAGCCCCTGTATTGTCCCGTGTAGCCGGTGTGGCTCAAGTTAGTATTATTGGAGGACAGGAACGTGAAATCCAAGTCAATCTTGATGCAGTAAAAATGCAGGCCTATGGACTTTCTATCCCACAAGTACAGCAAAATATTTTGACTTCCAATCTTGATTTTCCTACAGGGAATATTCAAACTCGTAATCAAAAAATCTTAATTCGTTTAGCTGGAAAATACAAAAATGTTGAAGAATTAAAAAACTTAGTTGTTTCCTCAGATAGCGGAACTCAGGTTCGACTGGGTGATATTGCTGATGTTCAGGATACACAAAAAATTGCCGAAAAAATATCGCGTATCGATCAAAAAAGTGCTATTATTTTACAAATTGTAAAACAATCTGATGCTAATGCAGTTGCGGTAAGTGAAGAACTATTAAAAACAGTTTCTAAATTGGAAAGCGATTACAAAGTCAATCAATTAAAACTCGAAGTAGCAAAAGACAGTACAGTTTTCACATTAGAAGCTGCCGATTCCGTAGTACACGATTTACTGATTGCAGTATTTTTGGTAGCCTTTGTAATGTTATTTTTCTTGCATAGCATCAGAAACTCATTGATTGTAATGGTTTCTATTCCCGCTTCATTAATTTCAACATTTATTGGGATTTATTTGCTGGGCTATACGCTGAATTTAATGAGTTTACTGGGATTATCGCTCGTCGTTGGTATCCTGGTGGACGATGCAATTGTGGTGCTGGAAAACATTTACCGACACATGGAGATGGGCAAAAGTCGCATACGTGCTTCTTACGATGGAACAGCCGAAATTGGCGGAACTGTAACTTCGATTACCTTAGTAATTGTTGTGGTATTTTTACCAATTGCAATGAGTTCTGGTTTGGTTTCAAACATTATTACACAATTTTGCGTTACTGTAATCATCTCCACTTTACTTTCACTTTTAGCTTCGTTTACGATTATTCCTTGGTTGTCTTCTCGTTTTGGAAAATTAGAACACATTGAAGGTAAAAATGCTTTTGGAAGAATTATTCTTGGATTCGAAAGCTATTTAACCCGTTTTATCAACTGGATTTCTGGTCTGTTAACCTGGTCTTTAGACCATTACAAAACGACCTTAGCAATTGTTCTATTTGTCTTCTTTAGTTCGATAGCGCTTATTCCTGCAGGATTTATCGGTGGTGAATTTTTTGCAGCATCAGATAGTGGCGAATTTTTAGTTCAAATAGAAATGCCGAAAGATGCCTCATTGGAGCAGACAAACTTTATGACTCAAAAAGCAGAAGCCTTTTTGAAAACGCAAGAATATGTAAAGAGTCAAATCACAACCGTTGGTCAAACCAGTGAAGGTTTAGGTGCATCGCAAGCTACTGCTTACAAAGCTGAGATTGACGTAAAAATGATTGAACAAAAAGACCGGTCTGATGACGCCTCTGTCTATGCTGCAAAAATAAAACGTAAACTAGAAAAAGTATTGGTTGGAGCAAAAGTAAAAACTGTTCCGGTTGGTATTTTAGGAACTGCCCAAGATGCAACACTGGGATTAATCGTAACAGGCTCGTCACTAGAAAGTGCGATGGCTTTTGCAAAACAAGCGGAAGCGGAATTGTATAAAATCCCTGGTGCAACAGAAATTAAATTATCTGTGGAATCCGGAAATCCAGAAATCAATGTTCAAGTCGACAGAGATAAAATGGCTGCACTTGGTTTGAGTCTGCAGACTGTTGGTTTAACCATGCAAACTGCGTACAGTGGAAACACTGACGGAAAATTTAGAGCGGGAGAATACGAATATGATATCAATATCAAATACAACAGTTTTGACCGAAAAAGTATTGATGATGTAAGCAACTTGATTTTTATAAATGAAAGAGGCGAACAAATCAAATTATCGCAATTTGCATCGGTAAAAGAAGGTTCCGGACCAAGTCAATTGGAACGTAGAGATAAAACAGCATCGGTTACCGTAAAAGGACAAAACGTTGGAGTACCTGCAGGAACTATCGTAAACCAATGGCAGGAAAAATTGAATAAACTAAAAAAACCAACAGGTGTAAACTATATCTGGGGTGGAGATCAGGAAAACCAATCGGAAGGTTTTGGGACATTAGGAATTGCATTGTTGGCGGCAATCATCTTGGTTTACCTTGTAATGGTTGGATTGTATGACAGTTTTGCTCATCCATTTGTAGTATTGTTCGCTATTCCACTTTCTTTTATCGGAGCGTTATTAGCCTTGG
Organism: Flavobacterium kochi; assembly: GCF_048286715.1. NCBI lineage: Bacteria > Pseudomonadati > Bacteroidota > Flavobacteriia > Flavobacteriales > Flavobacteriaceae > Flavobacterium > Flavobacterium kochi. The sequence goes on along the minus strand of NZ_JBLVPW010000006.1, from coordinate 134,864 downwards.
CTTTGACCAACAATACCTTGAATATATTCACCATTCTTGGTATAATTATGCTAATTGGTTTAGTTTGTAAAAATGCAATTATGTTAGTCGATTACACCAATCAGCGAAGAGCCGCAGGAGAATCCATAAGAACTGCATTAATTCAGGCCAATCACGCGAGACTTCGTCCAATTTTGATGACGACTATTGCAATGGTATTTGGTATGTTCCCAATTGCATTAGCCTCCGGTGCCGGTGCCGAATGGAAAAATGGTCTGGCATGGGTTATTATCGGAGGATTAATTTCTTCGTTATTTTTAACCCTGATTGTTGTTCCGGTGATATATGAAATTATGGAGAAATTAATTAGCAAATTCAGTAAAGGAGAAAAAATAGATTACGAAGCTGAAATGGTTGCCGATTATGACCACAAAGAATTGAGTGAAGATGGTTTTAATCCGAAACATACATTGTAATTCTAATCTAAAAACATCTTATACTACAAGGAGCTACAGATTATTAAATAAAATTATTTAAACAGTTGCAAGAAGGTTCTTGCAACTGTTTTTTGTTTATACCGGTTTGGAATTTTATCATTAGACCCAATCCTTTTATATTCCCGCAATAAAAACATCTTTTAGGAGCTGCAGGAAGATTACTATTTTTTCCCTATTTCTGGTCATCCATAATAAAAGTACTATTTTTGTGATGAATTAACATCCCTGTTTTTATTTAAAGCAATCATTATTTCACAAAGTCAATAAATAAGAGAACCGATGAATGACGTTTTTTCTATAAAAGAAGCCCTGCATAAAATAGAACATTTTTGCGCCTATCAAGAACGATGTCATGAAGAAGTGGTACAAAAACTGAGAACTATGAAGATGGATTCAGAAAAAATTGATACCATTATGGTTCAACTTATCAGTGATAATTTTCTAAATGAAGAACGTTTTGCCTGCAGTTTCGCAAGAGGAAAACACCGCATTAAACAGTGGGGGAGAATTAGAATTGTAAACGAATTAAAGTCAAAAAAAATAACACAGACGCTTATCAATATTGCACTAAAGGAAATCTCGGCCGAGGAATATGCAACAACTTTTGAGACCTTAGCTGAAAGACATTGGGAATCCATACGAGAAACCAATTTGCTAAAAAAAAGAAAGAAATTCTGTGACTATATGCTACGCAGAGGATTTGAAAGCAATTTGGTCTTTGAGAAAGTAAAAGATCTGGAGCATTTGAAAGAGGAATAAAAAATAGTTATAATCTAAGCTACAAACTCAAAAGTATGCTAACAGCATTTCCACCAAAACCAACTGCGTTTACCAGTACTTTTCTAATCGGTTTGGTCTGCAATCGCGCTTCTGTAAAAGGGACTCCGACGAACCTGTTGTGTTGCATCATCATAATCGCCAATTCCATACTGAGTATTCCTGAAGCTCCAAAAGTGTGTCCAATTTTCCATTTATTGGTAGTTAATAAAGGAAGTGTTTCACCGAAGACTTTCTCAATGGCTCTGTGTTCAGTCAGATCGCCTTTTATTGTTCCAGGCGCATGCATTACAATCGCATCCACCTCGGACAAATCCGTATTTTGCAAAGCCATTTTCATTGATTTCTGAAAACAGGTCGCTTCGGCTGAAATGGAAATATTATGCTCCAGAATTTCTGTTGCATAACCAATTCCTTCGATATACGCCAGTGCATTTTCTTTTTTACCAATTTCGAGACAACAAACTCCGGCACCTTCGCCAAGAATCATGGTACTTTGTTTCTTTTTTAAATCAAGCGCACGATTGGGATACGCTTCTTCACTGTTCGAATAAATTTTCAATGCACGCATTTGCGCAATTGTAAAATCTGTTAAAGGAGCTTCGCTGCCACCAACGAGAAATTTATCAGCCATTCCGGATCGTAGCCAAGCCACACCGTTCAGCAAAGCGTGTAAAGCAGTGGAACAAGTAATCGAGTGCGAAATTTCCGGACCTGAACTTTGCAAATCATGGCTTACCCAAGAGGAAATATTCCCCAAAGTTGTTGTTGGAGAAGCAAGGGTATGCGCTTTTCCTGTTGCTAAATATTCTTGATAATGCTTTTCGAATAAATCAGTTGCACCGCGCGACGATCCGATGTTGATTCCAAAAACATCCTTTGCAGTCCAACCTGCATTTTGCATTGCTTTTCGGGAAGCCGCCATAGCATACAAAACTGATTTATCTAACGATTTGTATTTGGGGTCAGATTCTCTTAATTTGTCAACAACCTGTTCTGAATTCGTGTCCAAAGCTGCTACAAAGGTTTTTTTATGATCTAAATCATGTTCAGTAAAACAATGATTTAGAGTAAGATAATTTTCCCAAATCATCTCTGGTGTGTTCCCTAAAGGTGAAATAGAAGCAATGGCTGTTATAGAGATTGTTTCAGACAAAATACTGTTGTTATTTAAGCGCAAAGGTCGCAAAGTTTTTGGCAAAGTTCACGAGGGTTTGAAAATTTATACATTCAAAATGCACCTTTATTGTTATAAATTTAAACTATTTCTAAAGCTTTTTCGACCACTTGATACACTTTTTGTAATTGCTCATCGGTAATAATATAAGGGGGCAAAATATAAACTATATTACCGACAGGGCGTAGGATTATTCCATTTTCAATAAAAAAATCATAGAGTTTATTGCGTAAGGTTCCGTAATAACTGGCAGCACTTTCGGTTTTTATTTCCAATGCAAAAATAACACCCAGCACGCGGGTTGTAACTACTTTCGGATGGTTTTTTATACGTTCCTGAAACCTCAAATGACTTTGATTTACACGAGCAATATTAACTTGCATTGCACTGGTTTGCAACAACTCAAAACTTGCTAAAGCTGCTGCACAACCTGTAGGATTTGCCGTGAAAGTATGCCCGTGAAACAATGCTTTATTAATATCATCATCATAAAAAGCCTCGAAAATATTTTGGGTAAAAGTGGTAATTGCCATAGGAATAGTACCCCCGGTCAACGCTTTTGACAAACACATCATGTCTGGTTTTTCTACTAGATAGTCAGTCGCAAAAGTTTTACCCGTTTTACCAAAACCAGTCATCACTTCATCAGCAATGGTCAGCACTTTATTTTGCTGACAGATGCGCATCAATTCATCTAATGCTTCGGGCTCATACATCACCATTCCTGCCGCTCCTTGAACCAATGGCTCGTAAATAAAACCAGCGCAGTTATTCTCTTTTATTACTTTATTCAGCGCATCGTTGCTTTGCTGTTCTTTTCCTTTCACAGGAACTGGAATCCGAACCACATCAATGAACATCCCTTGAAACGCTTTTGTGTAAAAAGAAATTCCGCTTGCCGCCATTGCCGCAAATGTATCGCCATGAAAAGCATTTTCGAAAGCTATTATTGTAGTTTTCTTTTCGCCTTTATTGAAAAAATATTGCAAAGCGACCTTAATCGCTACTTCAACCGCTGTAGAACCATTATCGGAAAAGAATATTTTTCGCTGGTTTTTGGGCAAAATTTCCATCAACTTCTCAGCAACCAAAACAGCTGGCTCATGTGTAAATCCACCAAAAAGAACATGCTCTAATGTCGTGAGTTGTTTGTAAATAGCATCGGCTATAAATTTATTGGAATGCCCATAAGGATTCACCCACCAAGAGGCTATTGCATCAATGTATTCTTTGTTATTTTCATCCCAAAGCAAAGCGCCTTCGCCTTTTTTAATGGCAATGGGAACTGCTGCAGTTTTGTGTTGTGTATATGGATGCCAAAGATATTGGCTGTCCCTTTCTGTTAAGTTCATTTTGCAAAGATAAAAGAAGCAAGGTACAAGAAGTGCAAAAAACACAAAAAAAACAAGTCTTGATTCTTTCTTCCTGATTCTTAATTTTTATAAACTCAATAGGTTTTTCCGAAACAAATCAGCATATTCCAGTATTACGTTTTGGTCGAAATACGGCTCTTGCTCAATTCTTCCAATGCATTTCACACCTGTTTTATTTAAAATTATTGCTTCTGATGATTTGTTTTCTTCGCCATTAAAAATAATACCGGCTATGTTAATTTTTCGGCTTTGTAAAGCTTCAATTGTGAGCAAAGTATGATTGATACTACCCAAATAATGTCTGGAAACAACAATTACCTTATAGTCGGGCTGAATCAGATTAATAACCGAATCGGTATCGTTTAATGGAACAAAAACCCCTCCAGCGCCTTCAATTACTAAATGATTGGCTGTCTTAGGCTCGGTGATTTTAGTTAAATCAATAACAATTCCGTCTAATTCTGCTGCCAGGTGTGGACTTGCCGGTGTATTCAAAACATAGCTATTAGCGTGAATTGCAGTCTTTTTGTTGGACAACAATACTTTGATTTTATGACTGTCAGAATTTTCTAAATCACCGGCTTGGACGGGTTTCCAATAATCGGCTTCTAAAGCTTCTACTATAATGGCTGATGCAATGGTTTTACCTACATCGGTTGAAATTCCTGTGATGAATAGTTTCATTATTTATGGTTTAACTGGAAAATTTGCAAATCGGCGTTCAAAAATCAGTGTTCAAAAACAAAAATACTTAACAAAGTCAAGACTTTGGAGATTTCTTCTTTTGAATTAAAGCTATGCAAACAAAATCGCAATCGCTCCTGCCCTTCTGGAACTGTTGGCGAAAGTATGGCTTTCACATCAAAACCTTTTCCTTGCAGTTTTTGGGCTATTGATTTAACATTTTCATTTCCGGGAATAATCGCTGATTGTATTGCCGATTTGCTTCGAACAAACAATTGTCTCAGTCCTAATATGTTCTTCTGCTGGTTGAAATGAATGATGTTTTCACGAAGCAGCTCTATATTTTGTTTCTCTTTGTCCAAATAGTGGTAAGCCATTAAAATTGTGGCAACCGAATGTGGTGAAAGTCCCGTTGTGTAAATAAAACTTCGGGAAAAATTCACTAAATAATCCCTCAATTCCAGAGAGCCTAAAATCGCGGCACCATGGCATCCCAATCCTTTTCCGAAAGTTACAATCCGGGCGAAAACCTGATCTTGCAGGTTTAAATCCTGAACTAATCCTTCCCCTTTTTCTCCAAAAACGCCCAAAGCATGGGCTTCGTCAATAACTAAATAACAATTGTGTTTTTCAGATAACTGTACTAATTCCTCAAGATTTGGTGTATCGCCATCCATCGAAAAAACAGATTCGGTAACAATATAAATGACTGGATTTTGATTTCGCTGAATTAATCTTTCCAAATCCTCAAAATCATTATGATTGAACTTGTATGCTTTGGCATTCGATAGCTGAATCCCATCCCTAATGGAAGCGTGACACAATTCATCGTATAAAATTAAGTCGCCTTTTTGTGGAAGCGAACTAAAAAAACCAACATTGGCGTCATAACCGGAATTAAAAATTAATGCCGATTCAGATTGGTGAAACGGTGCGAGGTAGTTTTCGGTCTTCGGATAAAGTTTATGATTTCCGGATAATAATCTGGAACCTGTAGCTCCATTCTGAATCTCATTAGTTTCGATTAAATACCGGTGCGTTTCATGAAAAATAGTTTCTGACTTGGATAACCCAAGATAATCATTGGAAGCAAAATCAATCGCTTTACCAGACAAGGGCAATTGTCTCAAAGCATTATTTTGCTTTCGGCTCTCCAGTTTAGCGGATAGATTTTTTGGAAATTTTCTCATACGCCACAAAAATAAGAATATATTTTGTTCCATTTTTGTTTGATTACTTTTTAAAATTAATGCATTCTCAAGATAAGATTCGCTTTTCCAATCGCAGTACATTAATCCCAAAAAATAAATGACAAAAAATTAACAAGTGAAAAATAGTTATCGAAATAAAATTAACAAAAATTTACGAAAACCTTTTCGATTTAATAAACTACTAAAATTATGTTAAAAAAATCTTAAAATTTACATCCAAGACATTTCATTCTAAAATAGTTTTCTACTTTCGACAATTATGAAACGAATTGCATCACTTTTTTTATTAGTAACATTGTTTTACAATGTTCTGGGATACTATCTGATGTTTGCTTATCAACAAGAGCAAGCATGGATCAGTAGTATGGAAAAAGCATCCAGCTCAGAGTTGCATGTTATAAAATTGAATGCTACTCTATATTCTTTCATTGAAGACACTGATTTTGAATATGTGAATGAAAACGTAGTTATTAACAATAAAAGTTACCATATTTTCAAGAAAAGAATTCAGAATAACATCTTAAGCCTTTATTATCTTCGTAATACACATCAAGATGCGATAAGCAAAGACTTAAAAGATATTGTTGACAATCAATTATTCAATGGTACTTCTTCAAAAGATGCTCCTGTAAAAAAACTAATGAAGTCTTTTCTTCAAGATTTCATTCCAAATAATACTGTTGCTGTTGATTTTTCTCCAAAAACAGCTGCCCGTTCGATTGAACGCATCATCACACCAAACAGGGCGCTGGATTCCGGACACATTTCCTTATCGTATTCTCCGCCAGATATGGCATAATTCCTTCCTTTATTTTAGTGGAATCATTCACTATCTGACATTGTAAAATCAAGATAATTCAGGATTGCTTTTTAGTTAAGATTGTACATTCACAACAACTTTTATTGGAAATAATGCTTATTAAATACAAAATAGTCCTTTTGTGTTTTTCGAATTCATCTATTTGTGAAGGATTTCATAGGCCTGTTTTATATTTCCATTCCGGTATATTTTGTACAATTAACTTTCGGCATCACGACTTAAATTTATTTACAAGTTCAAAAATGGTTTTCTAAAAAAACTATTTAAAGAAAACTCAACCTATCCCTTTTGCAGCGCAAAATCAAACGATTTTCTTTGGGTAAAAACCGAAAACAAATCTTGTTTTACAACGACAAAACCTATTAAGTAACTTATTTTTTTTTAAGAAGTCGCTGTTGGAGTATTTTACACTATTAACCATTCAAAAAAAACCAAAACCTTGAAAAAATTATCCGCTTTACAATCCGCCTGTTCTTTTATTTTATTACTTACAATTGCTTTTAACACCCAAAACATGGCCGCACAAGGCTGTGTAGCCGTGCGCCAGATGGGAGGCCAAAATCTAAACTCTTCAAATTCCTATAATCTAGATAGCGGTGAATTTCAAGTAGGAGCTAATTATCGTTATTTTCACTCTTGGAGACACTTTGTTGGTAAAGTAGAACAACCGCAACGTCAATTAACGGGAGGTGGATTTGATGCAAATGGAAAAGAACGTGGCAATGCAGTAAACATCTATTCTCATGCAGTCGATTTAAATGTTTCTTACGGATTAACTGACCGTATTCAACTGAACGCAACTTTACCTTATGTAAATAATGAGCGCTCTCAAATATTGAGACAAACAACGCCTGTAAAAAACACGTATCGCTATAGCGTATACGCTGAGGGTATAGCTGATGCCCGCTTCAGCGTTAACTATTGGGTTGTTGATCCAAAAAAAGCAGAAAAAGGAAATATTATGGTAGGGTTGGGTGTTAAACTAAACACGGGTAGTCATGACCGAAGAGACGATGCTCCACAAGCTGATGGAACTACCAAAAGTGTTCTAATGGACCAAGCTATCCAACCTGGAGATGGCGGTGTAGGTTTTTCAGTAGAATTACAAGCATTCCGACAATTAACCGGACGCCTTTATGGTTTTGCAAATGGATACTACTTGTTTAATCCAAGAGAATCAAACGGCACCTTTAAATCAGCCCCAAAAGCAGGTCTGGAAGGATATAATATTTATGCATCACCTGATCAATATTTTGGACGTGCGGGTTTTATGGCCGCTGTCGATAAAAAAGAAAATTTCACAGTTTCCTTAGCTGGAAGATTTGAAGGAATTCCTGCCTATGATGCTTTTGGCGGCCAAGTGGCGTACCGTCGTCCTGGATATGTTATTGCAGTTGAATATGGTTTTTCATACCGCATAGGAAAACATGGTTTCAGTTTATATATCCCTTATAATGTTGTTAAAAATCGCATCCAAAGCGCTGCCGATATTGCTGATCAAAACCTACAGAATTCAGTGATCACAGATCCAAGCAAATATGTGCATGTTCAAGGAGATGCTGCATTTGCAGATTACTCTATCAATGTTGGTTATTCCTACCGTTTCAATTTAAATAAAAAAATGACTATGACTATGAAGCATTAATTTCATCTAAAAGAAAACTAAATTTTTTTAATTATGAAAATAAAAACCATATCTACATTCATACTGTTATTACTTTCTTTTTTGATACAATCATGTGATTATTTTAGCAACCCTAACGACAAAATGGTCGAGATTTTAGCTGCAAAATACAAACAGTTTAGTGTCAAAGACAATCCTTTTTGCCCAGAGGCGGAATTAGCTTTTTTTGATTCTTTATCAACTGCACCAGCCGAAACCAATAACCGGTTTATAGCTACATTTTACAAAGGGAATAGCCTTTTGAAATTGGGAAAAGAAAATGAATCTGTAGCTACTTTTGAATCTATTATTAAAAGAATAGGCATGTCAAATACTAATAGTGCAGAAGTACTACGAAATATGGCACTCTCCTACATGCGTTTAGGCGAACGACAAAACTGCATTATCAACCACTCGACTGAATCCTGTATCATGCCCATCAGAAATTCAGGAATACACCTGAAACAGCAGGGCTCTAAAAAAGCAATTGCAATTTATGAACTTCTTTTAAATGACTTTCCTGATGATTATGAATCAAGATGGCTGCTTAATATTGCCTATATGACACTGGGTGATTACCCATCAAAAGTCCCCGCTAAATGGCTTATTCCCAACTTAGACAAGGACAACTCTAATTATACCATTAAGCCTTTTATAGATGTGGCTCCTAATTTGGGGATTAATAATCGAAATATGGCCGGAGGAATTATTGTGGATGATTTCAATAATGATAATTATCTGGATTTTATAACTTCAGATTGGAGTTTAAAAAATGGCACCATGCATTATTACCAAAACGACAAAAAAGGAGGGTTCATGGATTGCTCCAAAAAATCCGAATTAGGGCGTTTCAAAGGCGGATTAAATATGATTCAAGCGGATTATGACAATGACGGTGATGTAGATGTTTTTGTTTTAAGAGGTGCATGGATGGGAAATTATGGTAAGCAACCTAACTCTTTGTTGAGAAATAATGGTGATGATACCTTTACCGATGTGACGATCAAAAGTGGTTTATATTCTGAACATCCAACGCAAGCCGGGGTATGGAAAGATTTTAATAATGATGGATGGCTGGATTTATTTATTGGCAATGAAAGCAGACCGGAATTAAATGAAATTAATCCTTGCGAATTGTACATCAGCAATCAAGATGGCACCTTTAAAGAAGTTTCGGTTAAAGCAAATTGTGCAATCGTAGATTTTGTAAAAGGAGTTGCAGCTAGCGATTATAACAATGATGGTCTGGAAGATTTATATGTATCGGGTAATAGAGAAAGAAAAACCCTGCTCAAAAACATGGGAATAAAAAATGGTATTCCACAATTTGAAGATGTAACACAAAAAGCTGGCTTAGCAGATATAAAAGTCGGAACATTCCCAACCTGGTTTTGGGATTATGACAATGATGGATGGCAAGATCTGTTTGTATGTGGTTATAAATTTGATTTGAGCGTTGCTCATACTGCCGGAACAGAAGCATTAAATATTCCTAATAAAGCCAGTAAAATGTACTTATACCACAATAATCATGATGGTACATTTACCAATGTCTCTGAAAAAGCAGGTTTAAATAAATCTGTTTTTTCAATGGGTTCTAACTTTGGCGATATTGACAATGATGGCTACCTAGATATGTATTTGGGAACTGGGAATCCCGATTATAAATCGCTTGTCCCAAATCGTCTTTTTAGAAACATGGGTGATGGCAAATTTTCCGATGTTACCGTTTCCGGCAGAGTTGGTAATTTACAAAAAGGACATGGAGTTGCCATTAATGATTTAGACAATGATGGCGATGCCGATATTTTTATAGAAGTGGGTGGCGCCTATATTGGTGATTCTTTCAACAATTCCTTATACTTAAACCCCGGCCAGAATACGAATCATTGGATAAATGTACAATTAGAAGGAACAAACACGAACCGCTCTGCAATTGGCACACGAATTAAGATCAGCTTTAAAGAAAACGGTATTAAAAGAGTTGTTTACCGAGAAGTAAACTCTGGCGGAAGTTTTGGCGCATCAGCACTGAGAAGAGAAATAGGCATTGGCCAAGCAAATATGATAGATGAGATCGCTATTACATGGTCTAAAGCACACAAAGCACAAATTTTTAAAAACATAAAGCCGAATCAATTTATTAAGATAAAAGAAGGAAGCGCTATTATCACTAAAGAAAAACTTAATAAAATAATTTTTCCTTACAAAAGTGACAATTCAGCTATATGCAAACCTGTTACTATGCAATAAGCTAAAGTGTCCGTAAATTAAACCGACCCAATGCCAATTACTAACAACTAATCTTTTTACTAAAAATGAAAAAATTTTACCTGAGTTGCCTACTATTGGCACCTTTTTTTATTAATGCTCAAACTGATATTGACGGAATCATGATGAGCAAAAACAATTTTTGCGTTGGAGCAATATATCAATACAGTAGCTGGGATCAGTACTGGGAGGGAACGCTTAAAAGAGAGAACCTAAATCTTGGTACCGTATCAACAAAATCCGTTGGACTGATGGGAAACTATGGCATATCAGACAAATTGAATGCTATTTTTAGTTTGCCGTATATAGAAACCAATGCTTCTGCCGGAACCATGAAAGGCCAAAAGGGAATCCAAGATCTTTCCCTTACGCTAAAATACATGCCCTTAGAAAAAACAATTGGTCAAGCAACCTATTCCATTTATGTATTAGGAAGTTTTTCAACTCCTCTATCCGATTATACTGCTGACTATTTGCCGTTGAGCCTTGGCTTAAAAAGCAAAACAGCTTCACTACGACTAATGGGAGACTATCAGAGAGGAAACTTCTTTACCACATTCTCCGGTGCCTATATAAAAAGAGCGAACATAACCATTGATAGAAATGCCTATCTCACTGATGAAATGCATTATACTAACGAAGTCAATATGCCTGATGCTATTTCAGTGAATTTTAGAGCGGGTTATCGCTCTAACAGATTGATTGCCGAATTTGTTATAGACAATTGGGTAACCCAATCGGGAGGATTTGACATTACAAAAAACAACATGCCTTTTCCAAGCAACACCATGAATGCATTAAAATACGGCATCAATTCTAAATATACATTTAAAAAAATTCCCGAATTATCTCTTATAGCTGGTTATAATTACGTAGTAGAAGGAAGAAACGTTGGGAAATCGGACACCTTCTTCGGCGGTGCATTTTATGTGATTAACTTAAAAAAAATAAGCAAACAAGATGAAAAATAGTATACAAAAAACAGCCTTTACCACTTTTTTGGCTTTATTTCTTGCCTGTACTTATTCCTGTAGTGATGACATTACGGAACGAAACGAATTTCACGCCTTAAATCCTACCAATACAGACGACTTGGCTGGAACTTGGAAAACATTTTTATTGACGGCTCCTAACGAATTCCCTCTAGATGCACCCGTTGCAACAAATACACCCGCATTCACAAGAGAAATTAACGAAATAAAAAGTTATCAAGCTAACCTATCAGAAGATCAAAAAAGAATAATAAAATATTGGAGCGCTGGTGGCGTTTTACGCTGGAATGAAATCATGCGCACTTTAGTAGCTAGACACAACCGTCCTCCTTATCAAAATGAAGATGGAACTTATCCCGCACCATCGGCGGCAAATCCGTTTGCAAATCCGCAATTTCCATTTTCAAATCCACCTTATGCAGCTAGAGCCTATGCCTACGTAAGTGCTGCGCAATACGATGCATTGGTCGCCACTTGGTATTATAAAAAATTGTACAACAGGGCAGCTCCTTTCACCGTTGACGCAACTTTACAAGTTTTAATTCCAAAGAGCGCTATGCCTTCCTATCCTTCAGAAGATGGGGTACTATCCGGTGTTACAGTTGAATTACTAAAATTATTATTCCCAACTGAAATTGCCTACATCGACGAAAAAGCGGAAGAACAAAAATTATATCGTATTATAAGCGGTGCGAATGTTCGAAGCGACGTAGATGCCGGCATCATTTTAGGAAGAAAGATAGCAGCAAAATTCATTACAAGAGCGGGTGCTGACGGAGCAGGTGCCGCTATAGGAAACCAGGCACTTTGGACTCAATTAGAGACGCAAACTATAGCCACTGGAGAAACACCTTGGTTGTCATTAGATTTACCTGCAAGACCCCCAATGTTACCCTTATTTGGCAAAGTAAAATCGTTCTTGATGACTCCTGAAATGGTTGTTGCCAGCCGACCAGTTCCGCCACCGTCCACAAAATCAGAACAATTTGCAAAAGAATTGGCTGAAATCAAAAATTACGGCAAAAATCCCTCAAAAAAGAACATGGAAATTGTTACTTTTTGGGCTGATGGTGTAGGAACCTACACACCACCTGGACATTGGAATGCTATTGCATCTGAGTCATTTGTGGAACAAAATTACAGCGAAGTACGATGGGCACGAAATATGGCATTATTAAACATTGCGATGATGGACGCCGCCATCAGTTGTTGGGACGCAAAATACACTTACTTTAATCCAAGACCATCACAAATGGATCCTACTATAAAAACAATGACCGGAACTCCTAATTTCCCTTCCTATGTATCGGGCCATTCTACTTTTAGTGGTGCTGCCTGCGTTGTTTTAGCGCATTTCATTCCTGCAAAAGCGCAAAGTTTTATAGCTATGGCAAAAGAAGCTTCAGACTCCAGAATGTTCGGATGCATTCATTACAGAAGTGATTGCGAAAAAGGACTTGAATTAGGCGAAAAAGTAGGTAAATTTGCTGTTGCAAGGGCCACTACAGACGGCGCAGAATAGCGTAAAAACAGTAAGGTTGATAATTTGGTTTAATGGTTTGTTTTATATCTCATTTTATCAACTATAGCCTAACAGACGTTGGAAATCTGTTAGGCTTTCTATTTTTTTTGCTATGAACTTTAAAATACAAAAACAACCTTTTCATTTTGAAAAATAGCAGCCACATAAAATTAGTACAAACAAATAGTTCACTATGAAACCAACATTCAACTTTTTTTATTTCAGATTTAGTAAAAAAATGGAGAAACATAGTATCACTATGATGCGAATTTCCCTGGCAATAGTTTACGTCTGGTTTGGTGCTTTGAAAATTTTCGGAATGAGTCCTGCTGGTGATCTGGTAGAAAAAACAGTTTACTGGTTTAAACCAGAAATATTCATTCCAATTCTTGGTATATGCGAAGTAATTATTGGTCTCGGATTACTCGTAAAAAGATTCATCCCTTATACAATTACTTTATTATTAATGCATATGGCCGTTACATTCTTTCCGGTTTTTATACTAAAAACGATGTGTTTCGATGTGTTCCCTTATTGCCCTACTTTAGTTGGGCAATACATCATTAAAAATCTTATTTTAATTTCAGGAGCTCTTGTAATTGCAGGAAAATACAACGAAAAGTATTATGCCGAAATGAATTCTAAACTGGTATAAAATAAAAATTTACTGAAGTCACCGCTATAAACCTTCGCTTTGTGCAAGCCCATGAAGCAGTCGGTTTTAAAACGATGGACAAGTATAGAGAAGATGACATTGCTTAGTAATGCATGCTTTGTAATTGAGCATAAAAAAAGCCTAACGGTTGCGTCAGGCTTTACTTTTTTTATTATAATCGAAATTATTTTAGTCGGCTAAAATAATAACTTTATTATCTTTCATTTCAATTGTTCCTGAAGTGATTGCCAACGTATAATTTTGCTCATCAAGCTTTGTGAATTTACCTGCCACTTCTTTTGCAAAAGAAAAATTAGAAGCGGTAATTCTCACAACACCTTTTCCTAAAATAGAAACAATAGGTGCGTGATTATTCAAAATCTGAAAGCTTCCATCAACTCCTGGCAATGTAACCGAAGTCACTTCTGCTGAAAATAATTTTGCTTCTGGTGATACTATTTCTAATAACATAATTATGAGTTTTGAATTATGAGTTATGAGTTATCAAAATTGAATAACTCTCAACCTCATAACTTATAATTTTTAAGCTTCCGCTAACATTTTTTCTCCAGCTTCGATAGCTTCTTCGATAGTACCTTTAAGGTTAAAAGCTGATTCTGGTAAGTGATCTAATTCACCATCAATAATCATATTAAATCCTTTGATCGTATCTTTAATATCAACCAATACCCCTTTTAATCCTGTAAATTGCTCAGCAACGTGGAAAGGTTGAGATAAGAAACGTTGTACACGACGTGCTCTTGAAACGGCTAATTTATCATCTTCCGATAATTCTTCCATACCAAGAATCGCAATGATATCTTGTAGTTGTTTGTATTTTTGTAAAATTTCTTTCACTCTTTGTGCACAGTCATAATGCTCATTACCTAAAATTTGTGGTGTAAGAATTCTTGAAGTTGAATCCAATGGATCAACTGCAGGATAAATACCTAATTCCGCAATTTTACGAGACAATACAGTAGTAGCATCAAGATGGGCAAAAGTTGTAGCCGGAGCCGGGTCAGTTAAATCATCCGCAGGAACATAAACTGCCTGCACAGATGTAATAGAACCTTTGTTTGTTGATGTAATACGCTCTTGCATCGCACCCATTTCAGTAGCCAATGTTGGTTGGTAACCTACCGCAGAAGGCATACGACCCAAAAGTGCCGAAACTTCAGATCCTGCTTGTGTAAAACGGAAGATATTATCCACGAAGAACAATACATCTTTTCCTTGATCAGTTCCTGCTCCGTCACGGAAATATTCCGCAATAGACAATCCAGAAAGTGCTACACGAGCACGAGCCCCTGGTGGCTCATTCATTTGACCGAAAACGAAAGTAGCTTTAGACTCTCTCATTCCTGGCATATCCACTTTAGATAAATCCCATCCTCCATTTTCCATAGAGTGCATGAATTCATCCCCGTATTTTATAATTCCTGACTCTAACATCTCACGTAGCAAGTCATTCCCTTCACGTGTTCTTTCTCCTACTCCTGCGAATACTGAAAGTCCACCGTGACCTTTTGCGATATTGTTAATCAACTCCTGAATCAATACTGTTTTACCAACTCCAGCACCACCGAACAATCCAATTTTACCCCCTTTTGAATAAGGCTCAATTAAATCGATTACTTTAATACCAGTAAATAAAACTTCAGAAGAAGTCGATAAATCTTCGAATTTTGGTGCTTGTCTGTGAATAGACATTCCGTTTTCACCTGTTTTTGGCAAGTTTCCTAAACCATCAATGGCATCTCCAATTACGTTGAACAAACGACCGTAAACATCGGCACCGATTGGCATTTGGATAGGATTTCCTGTTCCAACTACTTCATAACCTCTACTCAAACCATCTGTTGAGTCCATCGAAATGGTACGAACGGTGTTTTCACCAATATGAGATTGTACTTCAAGCACTAATAAAGTACCATCTTTTTTTGTGATTTCTAATGAATCATAAATTTTTGGAAGTTCAACATCCTTACCGTTGAAAACTACGTCAACTACTGGGCCTATGATTTGGGCAACTTTTCCTATTACTTTTGACATTACTTATGTATTTATTAAATAGCTATTTAGGTTTATGAAATAATACCAACCGAAACTTATCGATCAGACACTTTTTTCAGTGCGCAAAGATAATTTTTTAAAATATAAAATCAATATTTTTTTTTATAAAAAACACCATAATTTTATTGCTTTGTTTTTATTGCCGTTTTAAAACAAACAAAAACCTATTATTCCTATAAAAAACAAGAAACCACCTCGTTTAAAAACGGGTGGCTTTTTAGGTCTGACCAACATTACAATTATTGGATTATAGCGGGGTATACTATCGGATAAAGACTTAAATCAACTGATTTTAATGTTGAAGAATATTTAGCATTGATCGCGGCCGTAAATGCATTTGCTATTAGCGCATAACCTCTGGGACTTGGATGAATACCGTCCAGCGAGAAAGCTCCACCAGTCACGTATGCTGAAGTAAGGGTAAAACTATTACTGATTATTCCTCCATTTGACAACTGGGTCATAATCGCTTTCGTATCTACAAAAGCCAATCCTTTGGCATCAGCGATTGTTTTTATGGAAATATTATAAGCATCAGTAGCCACTTTTACTTCTGCAACTTCAGTTGGTATCAATACATGCTTGTCCTGTAATGGATAGGTAATCCCGAATTTATTTAAAGGAGACGGAGGTGCCATTCCTATACCAGAATCAGTGGCGGTAGGAGCTGCTCCTATGGCAGATTGCGTTGGCAAAACAACCAAATCCGCAGCAGTAGCTTGTCGGGCCTGTCCAAACACGCTTCCGTAAAAAGCAGCGGTAGCCGCACCCAAACTGGGAGTAAAAGCTGCTGTTAACTGAGCAGACAAATTCACCAAAGATTCATCTTTAATCAATACGGGATTAGCAACCGTTGCAGAAAGGAGGTTAATTCGATCTCCTGCACCAAATGCCGTTAATGCCTGTTTTACCGGTCCATACAACTGAGCATTTAAAGCAGCTATCGTACCTTGACCTACCGCTTCATTACCACTACCAAGAACCTTAGCAGTCAATGGATTATAAGGAACCGTTGTAAAATAAGGAAGCGTATTCACATAAGGAAGATTTGCAACTACGCCTTTTGCTCCATTTGCAGTTAAATTAGTAACCAATCCTGAATAAACACTTGCAAAAACAGTAGGATCTGTTATATCATTACCACCATAAGTAGCCGGATTTAAATTTCCTGTTTGGTTTACACCAACACCCCCGGATGTCGCATAACTCAAAACATCATTAAAACCAATCCACAAAGAAAAGAAAGTTGGCGTTTGAACTAAAGCATCCGCTAAAATCGTTGTTCCAGAGGCAGTGGCAAATCTTGCGAAATACGGATTTGCAGCACCAGTAGCCACACCCGCAACATTTCCATATCCTGGCGCTATAAGATGATAACTTTTTGCTCCAGGAACTCCTAAATTACTAAATGGCCCTGTAATTTTAGTAGTCACTTCGGTCGTAGGAGTACCACTAACAGGTATCGGTGCGACACCGTTAAAATACAATCGAACACCCGCTATTACATTTCCTCCCAATAACAATCCCCCAACATTATCAGATGTAAAAGGCGTTTTAAAGTCTCCTCCTCCAGCTGTGGCAAATTGCTTGGCTACTATATTTACATAAGAACCTTCCTGTCCTTTTTTGAAAAGAGCACCATCACTATATCCCGCAGCAAAAGAATCTCCTAATGCTACATATTTTGTAAAGCTGGCTGTTCCTGAAGTCACTGGCTCTTCAACAACAGTATTTTCATCATCGTTATTACATGCTACAAAGCTTAAAGAAACCAATAGTAGCCATTTGAAATTTTTTATCATGGTTATGTTTTTTAAATTATTGACTCAATTACGGGTTGATTGTCCAAGAAGCAAAAAACTGCTGTCCAATTAATCCTGCACCTAACACTTGAGTATATTCTTTTCCTCCAATATTTGAAGCCCCTAACTTAAGAGTTGATTTTAGCTTTGGCATATTATAATTAACCTGAGCGTCAATTACAGTAGCCGCGTCAATCATACCATCTACCATTGTAGATTGCCACAAATACTCGCTATTCCATCTTCCACTTATATTAAATCCAAAATTATCAAATAACTTTTCGTTTCCAAATGATGCTTTTACCCTGTGTTTTGGAGTATTAAAACCCGCTTCAAAACTTGGATCTTTTTCTTGATCGAATTTAAATTCCGCATAATTATAGTTCACGCCAACTTCAAAATTTCTATATACTTTTTTAGAAAGTCCAAGACCAAAGCCAAGTGATTTGATTTCTATATCGGTATTCGTATACAATTGATAGGCTCTGTAGTTACCATTTTGAAGTGCATGTAGTGACTGTGCTCCGGAATCCGTCGGCCCTCCTAAAGGATTTGGAGCATCTTGTGCTGTACCATAAAAAGGAGCGACCACATTCAGATTACCGATAAAATCATTATAAATATTATAATACCCATTGATATCAATAGACACATCTTCTATAAATGAACGATATCCTATTTCAAATGCTTTCACCTGTTCAGGTTTTACATAATTTACATCTGTTTTTCTTAGCAAAGCAGACCCAGCAATAGGATTGCTGGATGCTAAAGCACTAAAAGCCCCCACTGACGAAGCAGTGTATGAATTATTGTAAGCATTCAAACCTGTCATAACAACTGAGGTTCCACCAGCAAAAGCTTGCCCAACTGTAGTAGCAACCGGTAAAGTCTCGCTGTATCTTGTTAAATTATCTGGTGCTGAACCAAGCAATATCGCACTTCCCACATTAAATCCAATATACTGATCTTGTGTTGATGGATTTCTAAATCCCGTTTGAAAAGAAGCCCTGAAATTATGTTTTTTACTTTCTCCACCAGAATACACAAGAGAGACTCTCGGAGAAACACTACCATCGAAATTTTTTGATTTATCATAGCGAACAGATCCTGTAAATTTCAATCTGTCATCTATAAATCTTTTTGTTAACTGGGTATAAGCACCATATTCATTATAATTAATAGGACCATTCGCATCTGTATAAATTCTACCATGAGAATTTAATTCATAAAGCCTAAAAGATCCTCCAACTTGGATCTCAGCAAATTTTATAATGTCTTTAAAATTATAATTAGCGTCAGAATGATATATTTTAGAATTATCTACCAGTTTTGAACCTGTAAGCACACTTGGCTCATTAATTACAGTATTAAAAGCAGCTTTAAATTCAGGAGTCCCCGGAAGCAACCTTCCCGTATCCGCCGTATTCCTTGCTATTATATGTGCATTTTCAGAGGTCATCCCCGCTAAAGTAGATTGAATGTAAGCTCCTGCATACTGTCCAAACCATGTTTTATCATCTTTCCATTTTCTATTGATGTTGATTCCTGTGAAAAGCATATCGTACGATTTCCCTCCATCTTCATTAGTAGTATAACCCCTTACAAAAAAGTTCTTCCCTTTTACTTCTAATTTATGCTGTTGCATAAAAAAATCATTTAAATAATATCTATTGGCTCCTTGATAAACTGCGTTTCCAAAACCAAATTTACTTTGCCAAATAACTTCTAAATTTTCATTCCCAAAAGGCCTATAATGAAGTGAAAAATCAATTTTAGTATTACTTGCTTTGTTGTCTGTTAAAGCTACTTCATTGTACCCCGTTCTGCTTACATTATAATTTGGAAGTAAATTCACCGCTGCCGGAGATATTAAACCCAAAGCCGCCAATGATTGCCCAACACCTTTAATATTAGTGGTAACTTCATCACCATACACGTTAATACCATCGTAATTTACATGACTTCTATCTCTTCCCTGAACAGTCTTGTCATCGTAGTTTGTAGCATGCCAATCCGTACCATGCATGTAAGTAAAGTTTACTTTTCCAGCCAATTTTGAACTAAAAGCATGCGCCATTCTTACGCCGTAATCAACAAAATCATTTGATCCAGCTGCATCTTGAACTGTCTGTCCATACTTTGCATAAGCTGTAATTCCTTGACTTGTAAATGGACTTTTACTATTCATAAACAAAATACCATTAAAAGCATTTGCTCCGTATAAGGCAGATGATGCTCCCGGCAACAACTCCACATTTTGAACATCTATTTCAGAAACTCCAATCATATTTCCCAATACAAAATTCAATAATGGCGAAGAATTATCCATTCCGTCAACCAATTGCATAAAACGGGTATTGGCAACCGTAGCAAAACCACGAGTGTTTATTGATTTAAAAGACAAACTGCTTGTATTCATTTGAACTTCTTTTAAGTTTTCTAAACCATCATAAAAAGTCGCAGATGCAGTCTTTTTAATATCCGCAATGCTCATTCTTTCAATGGTAACCGGAGATTCCAATACTCTTTCTGGGGTTCTTGAAGCCGAAACGACAATCTCATTCAGTTTTGTCTCTTCATCACCTAGCTTAACCGTTACTTTTTGATTATTAGAAGAAACCGTTATTTTTTGAGAACTGTAACCTATGCTTGTAATAGTAAGCACAAAAGGTAGTGTTTTTGATGATTTTAAAGTAAATGTTCCATCGAAGTCGGTAATGCTACCTGCGGTTTCTCCAACAATTTTGACGTTGGCTCCAGGAATAGGCTGATTGCTACTGTCTGTAACAATGCCTGAAATTGTGTTTTGAGCAAATGTTAGGTTGCAAAAAAACAATGACAAAAAAAGTAAATACACTCTCATTGGGATATAATTTGTTGGTTTATGACGCCAAAATACAAATATTTTTGATATTAATAAAAAACAGGCTTTAAAATTTCATAATTATCAAAGATTTTGAATCATTTAAACTTATTCTACAATTTTTGTTTTTTGCTTTTTGTTAAAAATTAAGTAAAAAATTCAAAATAACATTATGCACGCATATAATAAATACATTAATCTTAATAATTTTATTAATTATTAGCTATTTAATAAAAGTGAATTGGCCACGAAAAAAAATCATTTTTTAAGCTATTTTTTCAAATTAACGCATACAAACATAAAAAAACCTCGAAAGAAAAATCTTTCGAGGTTTTGTATATCTCAAGCAAACAATATCTTACTATTCTACCGTAACTGATTTTGCTAAATTACGAGGTTGATCTACATTACATCCTCTCATCACAGCAATATGATAGGACAAAAGCTGCAACGGAATTGTAGTAATTAACGGTGACAGCGCATCCGATGTCTCTGGAATTTCGATTACATAGTCCGCCAATTCACGAACTTGAGTATCGCCTTTGGTTACTACCGCAATAATCTTCCCGCTTCTGGATTTAATTTCCTGAATATTACTTACAATTTTATCATAATGACCTTGTTTTGGCGCAATAACCACTACTGGCATATGTTCATCAATTAATGCTATTGGACCATGTTTCATTTCAGCTGCGGGATAACCTTCCGCATGAATATAGGATATCTCTTTAAGCTTTAATGCGCCTTCCAGAGCTACCGGAAAGTTATAACCTCTTCCTAAATACAAACAGTTAGGAGCGTCTTTAAACACAGCCGCAATTTCTTTTGCTCTGTCATTTGTTTGTAAAGCCTCTTTAACTTTTTCAGGAATAATTTCTAATTCTTGCAAATACCTATGAAAGTCAGTGTTAGACATTGTTCCTTTCGCTTTGGCCAAACGCAGCGCCATCATTGTCAAAACAGTGATCTGTGTAGTAAATGCTTTTGTTGAAGCCACACCTATTTCAGGTCCGGCATGGGTATAAGCACCCGCGTGAGTTTCTCTTGAAATAGAAGAACCAACTACATTACAAACCCCAAACACAAATGCACCATGTTCTTTAGCTAATTTAATGGCAGCCATTGTATCAGCAGTTTCACCCGATTGTGAAATTGCAATAACTACATCGCGGCTATTTATTATAGGATTTCTATATCGAAATTCAGAAGCATATTCCACTTCTACCGGAATTCTTGCAAACTCTTCAAATATATATTCTGCGACTAAACCTGCATGCCATGAAGTGCCACAAGCCACAATTATAATTCTGTCTGCATTTAGGAATTTTTCTAAATTATCTTCAATCCCTGACATTTGGATAATTCCTTCATTGGCATGAAGCCTTCCACGATAGGTATCTCTTATAACATCTGGTTGTTCATAAATCTCTTTCAACATAAAGTGATCGTACCCGCCTTTTTCTATTTGCTCCAAATTCATTTGAAGCTCTTGAATATAAGGATCAACTAAAGAATCATCTTTAATTTTTCTCACTTTCATTGGTTTATGCAACCTGATGTTTGCCATCTCACCATCCTCTAAATAAATAGCGTTGGATGTATATTCGATAAATGGAGAAGCATCAGAAGCGATAAAATATTCCCCTTCACCTATACCAATTGCCAACGGACTTCCTAAACGTGCCGCAACAATTTCATCCGGATTCTTTTTATCAAAAACTGCAATTGCATACGCACCGACCACTTGATTTAAAGCAACCTGAACTGCCTTTCCAATTTTTAATTTTTCTTTTTTCTGAACTTCTTCTATAAGATTTACAAGAACTTCAGTATCTGTATCAGAATGAAAGACATAGCCTCTTTTGATTAACTCCTTTTTCAACGGAGCATAATTTTCAATGATTCCATTGTGAATTATAGCCAAATCACCTGAATTAGAAAGATGAGGATGAGAATTAACATCGTTTGGAACGCCATGTGTCGCCCAACGCGTATGACCCATTCCTATCGTTCCATTTATTGAGATTTCTTTAGAGGCTCGCGCTTCCAAATCAACCACCTTACCTTTAGTTTTAGAAATCTTCAAGTTCTCGCCGTCATATAGCATAACGCCCGCACTGTCATAACCTCTATATTCTAATCGTTTCAACCCCTTTATTACAATAGGGTAAGCTTCTCTATATCCGATATATCCAACAATTCCGCACATAATTTTTCTTAATTAGGTTTTGTATAAAAAATTTCAAGTTTTAATCTTTTGTCTTCTGGAACTGTTGATTTTCCACCATAAAGTATTGTCCCTAACGGATTCATTACGCTTGCTTTTGGAGCTTGAGAAATAAATGAATTTGGAGTTTTCATTTTGTAAGAAGCAACAGTATTTATATCTTCCGTAACCACAATACCCAACTTAACGTTTGTTGAATCGGCATTCCTAATAAGGTTTCTAATCTGATTTGTAATTCTGATTTTATAGGTTACGCCTCTTTTGGATGTTGCATCAGTATTTATATTGCCATCAAATACCATTTTTGATTTTTTAGCATCAGTATTTGTCGATGCATCATTATAATAATCAACAACGGGTCTGTTATTTGTTAAATCATACAGATAAACTCTTCTTGGCTCAAAGCTATTTGCCATTGCACCTGCATCTATATGAAAAACAAGATTCGCTTCATTAACCAGCCAACCTTTACTTCTTATGTCTTCCAGTTCGCCAGCAGTACTAAAAAGATCTAGAATAGCCAAAGAACCCTCCCCTCCTTTTAGATATAATTTTTCATCCCCAGCTACAGTATTTCCAGTATTTGGTAACGCATTATAAGCAAGTCCGCTACTTCCAAAATTATTATTCAACAAACTCACAGCATTTCCTGTCATGTTAAGAACTATACTTTTTTTAACTCTCGTGGGATCACCACCGGTTGTCGAAGCCAAATCTTCATTGTAATTAATCGTGATTTTTCCAGCCTTGAAATTCAACATCGCTAAATTTCCGGCGCTACTTCCCGATTTCTCCATTTTAAAATAAATTCCTCTGAAGTACTCTTTAAAAACATCATTTGAAGCTAATTTGCCCGCTATTGCACCGTCAATAATTTTCGATTTAAAATAACTTTTATTCAAATTCAACTGCATTCCCGGAGGCGTTCTTGTAATCGTGACTACTTTCGTAATAGAGTCCGTTGTGCTTACAACATGCTCAGCAGCGTCAAAGAAGAAGTTATCATTCTGAGCCGAATTGGCATCCGTATTTAAACGGCTTCCCACTTTTACATTATCAAAATCAGCATTTTGATCTGTAAAATATTTTTGGGGTTGCTGAAATCCACCTGTAGGATCAGTGTCTCTCATATAATATCCGGACTCATATACTCCTAATTTCATTGGCGCCTTATCTGCTCCATAAATCGAATCTAGTGTATAAACATGGCTCCCATCAGTATTTGTAACCGTTTTTGAAGCGTCATAATAATAAGGAATCGTCAAAACCACGCTTACCACATAAGGCCTGGTACTAACTGCAGTTATAGGAGAAGACAAAGTCAATTGCGTATTGAAATTGGCAGTAGTTTCACCAAAATTAGGGTTATTGTAAATCCCCAATGGATTTATAACAAGATCATTAGATTGAATAGGTCCTGTTTTTTGATTGTAAGCTACTACACTTGATGTATACTTGCTAAGGTCAAAGTGGTTGTCACCAATTAAATCCCCACCAATTACATTATAATCTTTATCACATGAATACAAAAGAATAATGCTAGCCAAAACCAGCATTTTCTTGAAAAAAGAAGTATTGTACATATTTAATAATAAAAGTTTAATTTAAAGAACTTCGTTTTTATAGAAATTAGTATACGCTTCCGCGAATTTGTCTTTCGGGACGAAAGGTAAAAAAGGTTTACCGGAAGATTCTATAAATTTTGTTAAACTTAAAGACAGGTTTTCTGAAGCAATTATGACAGCATCGGAATGCATAACCGTTGCTTTTATAATATTCTCATAATTCGGAATTTCTAAATCTGCAATTGCCTCAGTGGGAACACCGTCAAATTTTACCTTATTAATCATTTCTACATCTAAAGTTCCCTCAAAGGACTGACTATAGACTGAGGTAACAATCTTTGTTTCTGAAAATAAAGCTTCATTTTTATAAAAATGCTTCAGATAAATTGGTAACATGGCTGCCATCCATCCGTGAACATGAATAATATCCGGAACCCAATTCAATTTTTTTACGGTTTCTACAACTCCTTTTGCAAAGAAAATTGCCCGCTCATCATTATCTGGATACATGACCCCTTCTTCATCTGTAAATGTGGCTTTTCTTTTGAAATATTCATCATTATCAATAAAGTAAACCTGTATCCTCTCTTTAGGAATTGAAGCCACTTTAATAATCAATGGCATATCTAAGTCATTTACTACCAAATTCATCCCCGAAAGTCTAATTACTTCGTGTAATTGGTGTCTTCTTTCATTTATATTTCCATATCTAGGCATGAAAATTCTTATTTGCCCTCCCTGATCATTAATCATTTTTGGAACGTCGTAAGACATTAAAGAAACCTCATTTTCAGCGAGATAAGGCACCACTTCAGATGATACATATAATATCCTCTTATCTTTCATATTGTAATTTACTTAGTTTATTGGTAATAAAAACCACGCAAAATTACAAAAATTTATGCAGTTATTAACTAAAATATTATGTTTGCATTTAATTTTAATAATACCGCCATGCATATTTTCTATGGAAAAGCAGCTTTGAGAGACTATTTGAAATCGATCAAAACTTCAGATTCCACCATTGGATTTGTTCCAACTATGGGCGCTTTACATGAAGGTCATTTGGCTTTGATGCAAAAATCGTTACTGGAAAATGAAAATACTATAGTGAGTATTTTTGTAAATCCTACCCAATTCAACAATCCGGAAGATTTAGCAAAATACCCAAGGACTTTAGAAGAAGATGTGAAAAAACTTACTGCATTGAGTCCAAAAATCATTTTGTATGCTCCGACTGTTGAAGATATTTACGATGGGCAACCCAAGTCCCAATCTTTTGATTTCGATGGACTGGAGCATCAAATGGAAGGAGAATTCCGACCTGGACATTTTAATGGCGTTGGGACTATTGTAAAACATCTTTTTGAAATTGTAGAACCTACAAATGCTTATTTTGGCGAGAAGGATTTTCAGCAATTGCAAATTGTCAAGAAAATGGTTGCTAAAGCCAACTTAAAAGTAACTATAATTGGTTGTCCCATTTTCAGGGAATCCAACAATCTTGCCATGAGTTCGCGAAACGAACGTTTATCAGCACAGGAACGAAAAGAAGCAGCGATAATCTATAAAACACTAACCATTGCGAAAGAAAAATTCAAAACAGACAGTGCCAAATCGGTAGCACAATGGGTTCAAAAAGCGTTCGAGAATAACCCTCTTTTTAAATTAGAATATTTCGTGGTTGCAAATGAAGCCACGCTTTTGCCTTGCGTCAGAAAAGACAAAAATAAAAAATATCGTGCTTTTATAGCCGTTTTTGTCAACAATATCCGTTTGATTGACACCATTTCATTAAATTAATTTACTTTTGTACCATGCAAATTCAAGTCGTAAAATCAAAAATACACCGAGTAAAGGTAACTGGAGCCGATTTAAATTATATCGGAAGCATTACTATTGACGAAGCTTTATTAGACGCTTCTAACATCATCGAAGGTGAAAAAGTCTCCATTGTAAACATCAACAATGGAGAGCGCTTTGATACTTATGCTATCAAAGGCGAGAAAAATTCAGGTACCATAACGCTAAATGGTCCAGCTGCCCGAAAAGTGCAAAAAGATGATATCATTATCATTATATCCTATGCAATTTTAGAATTTGAAGAGGCAAAAACCTTCAAGCCCTGGATTATTTTTCCAAATGAAAATGACAATTCGTTGACCTAATTGTTTTAGAAATTTAAATCCTAAGAGCTCTTTATACCCTCTTTTCCAGGAATATGCTCTAACTATACTTCCCAAAATTAAATGCAAGCCATCTCCGTTTTGGGACTGCGTTATTTTTTGCTATTTCTATTTTAATAAAAGTATTATATTGCTGCTCCATTTAGAATAAATTAAATTTCTAAACATCAAAAATCATGAAACAGACATTACTCTTATTACTCTTTTCTATTTCAGTATTTTCTCAAAAAACAATCCAACAATTCGATTCAAATAAACTAGGTGAAAGTCGGGAAATCACAATTGGCTTACCGTCCTCCTATGAAAAAAATCCAACCAAAAAATATCCAATACTGATTTTACTTGATGGAGATTACCTGTTTGACCCATTCTACGGCGCTTTAAACTACGGCACTTATTGGGACGATTTACCAGAAACTATAATCGTAGGCATCAGTCAAAATAAAAAAGACGAACGGACAGAGGATAGTAATTATGACGCAACAGATGGCCTGCCATCAGGAAAAGGGGCTCAATTTTTTGAATTTATCGGAGGTGAATTACTTCCATATCTTGAAAAAAAATACCGTATCGCACCCTTTCGAATTATTGCAGGACATGATACTACAGCAGGTTATTTAAACTTTTTCTTATACAAAGACGTACCATTATTCAATGCCTATATTTCTTTAAGTCCGGAACTTGCTCCAGGCATGGAAAACCGTATTCCAGAAAAACTTTCAAATATTAAACAGCCCATTTTTTATTATCAATCTACTGGAGATGGTGATGTAAAAAAACTTCAGGAACCTATAAAAAATCTGAACCAGAATATGAAACTGGTTACAAATCCTTTAATAAATTACAAGTTTGATGATTTTAGAGGAGCATCACATTATTCCCTTGTACTTTATTCGATTCCAAATGCTTTGTATCAATTTTTTGATTCCTATAAGCCTATTTCATCAACTGAATATACAGAAAAAATCGCCATACTTCAAGCTGGCTATGTCGATTATTTGACCAATAAATACGACGTTCTATCAAAAAATTTAGGTTTAAAAATTCCTATTCGAATAAATGATTTCAAAGCAATTGAAGCTGCAATTCTGAAAAACAAAGCCTATCCCGAATTAGACAAACTGTCTGATATTGCAAAGAAAAACTATCCGAAATCCATGCTTGCTGATTATGAATTAGGACTTATGTATGAAAAAACAGGTGACACAAAAAAAGCAGCAAAATCATATCAAACAGCTTCACAATTAGAAGAAATCGGGACTTTAACCAAAGACATGATGTATCAAAAATATGACGATATGAAAAGTCTAACACCAAAAAAATAATGTCAAAAGTAAAAACTACTTTTTTTTGTCAGAACTGCGGAGCGCAATATGCCAAATGGCAAGGCCAATGTAATTCTTGTAAAGAATGGAATACTATAGCGGAAGAAATCATTCAAAAACAAGAAAAAATAGCCTGGAAAAGTGAATCCACATCCAGTAATAAAGCGCCAAAACCATTGAAAATAAACGAAATTGATTCCACACAGGAAATCCGTATGGATAGTACTGATGGCGAACTCAATCGGGTGCTTGGTGGCGGAATCGTACCGGGTTCTCTCATTCTTTTAGGTGGCGAGCCGGGAATCGGAAAAAGCACACTTTTACTTCAGATATCCTTAAAATTACCTTATAAAACCTTGTACGTTTCTGGTGAAGAAAGTCAAAAACAAATAAAAATGCGTGCTGAAAGAATCACGCCAAGCGGAGACAACTGTTATATTCTTACCGAAACCAAAACTCAAAATATTTTCAAACAAATTGAAGCCATACAGCCTGAAATCGTGATTATAGATTCCATTCAGACGCTTCATACTGATTATATTGAATCGACACCGGGAAGTATTTCTCAAATACGTGAAACTACGGCAGAACTGATAAAATTTGCCAAAGAAACCAATATCCCTGTAATTCTTATTGGCCATATTACCAAAGATGGGAACATTGCCGGGCCAAAAATCCTGGAGCATATGGTGGACACCGTTCTGCAATTTGAAGGAGACAGAAATCACGTATATCGCATTTTACGTTCGTTAAAAAATCGTTTTGGTTCGACTACAGAAATTGGTATTTATGAAATGCTCGGCAATGGTTTACGAGAAGTTTCGAATCCTTCTGAGATATTAATTTCACACAAAGACGAAGAATTATCAGGAACCGCGATTGCCTCCACACTTGAAGGCATGCGACCATTGATGATCGAAATTCAATCTTTGGTAAGTACCGCCGTTTACGGAACACCGCAACGCAGCACAACGGGTTATAATGCCAAAAGATTGAATATGATTCTGGCAGTTTTAGAGAAAAGAGCTGGTTTTCGCTTGGGGGCCAAAGACGTTTTCCTCAACGTAACGGGGGGTATTTCTGTAGATGATCCTGCGATAGATCTAGCGGTTGTGGCAGCCATCCTATCATCGAATGAGGATATTCCGGTAAATAAAGATTTTTGCTTTGCCGGCGAAGTTGGCCTTTCTGGTGAAATACGTCCCGTAAATCGCGTGGACCAACGCATACAAGAAGCAGAAAAATTGGGGTTTTCAACCATTTTTGTATCCAAATATAATAAAATTGCCCTGAAAAATACGGTAATCAAAATTCGATTGGTCGCAAAGATTGAAGACATTGCAAGCGAATTATTTGGATAGTATTGTATTTATTTCCATATAATGATATTGGCCAAAGTCTGTTAATTCGTAATCGCGAATGGATTCTAGATGTATCACACCATTTCAAAAACAAATGAAATAAATGTATTCTTTAGTTTTTATTTGTAACAATTTATCCTTTATGAAAACAAATAACAATACCCTATAAAATCCAAATAAACTATGAATCTAAAAATAAAATGCGTTGGGCTAACGCTACTGTTAATTCCTTTCTTTACCAAAGCCCAGCATGCGGAAAACCAAAATGCTTTCCCTGTCCAGATCGCCATTTCAAATGGAATTATCGAAGGCGAATTCGATGTTAAAACGAATATTCAAAACTTCAAAGGAATTCCCTTTGCACAGCCACCAGTGGGCAATTTACGATGGAAAGCTCCTCAACCTCCAACGAATTGGCCAGGTGTAAAACAAACCAAAAAATTCGGACCGAGAGCAATCCAATCCAATATATTCGGTGATATGGGTTTTAGAAGTGATGGCATGAGCGAAGATTGCCTGTATCTTAATGTTTGGTCTCCCGCCAAATCCGTTAACGAAAAACTGCCCGTTTTAGTTTATTTCTATGGTGGCGGTTTTGCCGCTGGCGATGGATCAGAAAATCGTTATGATGGCGAAAATATGGCAAAAAAAGGAATTGTAACGCTAACGGTTAACTATAGATTAGGGATTTGGGGATTTTTCTCCCATCCTGAACTGAGCAAAGAATCCCCAAATCATGCTTCAGGAAATTATGGATTATTAGACCAAAATGCCGCCCTGAAGTGGGTACAGGCGAATATAGAAAAATTCGGAGGTGATCCAAAACGCGTCACCATTGCTGGAGAATCGGCAGGCTCTATTGCCGTTAGCGCTCAAATGGCTTCCCCTTTATCAAAAGGACTTGTTGCAGGAGCTATTGGCGAAAGCGGCGGTTCCATCTTCCCTACCTTGTCTCCGGTCCCTTTGCTCGAAGGCGAAAAAACAGGCCTCGAATTTGCCAAAAAAATTGGAGCTACATCATTAAAAGAGCTTCGTGCTATGTCCACTTTTGAATTGTATCAAAAATCAGCCGGAACAAGTTTAGGTGTTTTCAAAACCACCATCGATGGTTACTTTTTACCAAAATCTTTGCCAGAAATTTTTGAAGCCAGACAACAAGCTATGGTTCCTCTGTTGTTGGGATGGAATTCAGAGGAAATGAACTACCGTGCTTTACTGGCAGGTAAAGATCTGAACAATGAAAATTATATTCAAAAAATCAAGGAATTATATGGCAATCAAGCCGAGGAAGTCTTAAAATTATATCCCGCAGGAACGCCCGAAATAACGGAGCAATCCGCCACAGATTTAGCGGGTGACCGGTTCATTGCATACAGCACCTGGAAATGGTTCGATTTACATCGAAAAAACAGCTCGCAACCCGTATATCGCTATTATTATGCACATCCCAGACCAGAAATGCGCGACAATGAACTTGAAGCAGGTCTTGCAGGTGGCGTCATTAAAAAAGACAAAAATACTCCGAAAGCACCGCAATCTAAAGGAGCCGTTCATTCTGCAGAAATCGAATATGCCATGGGAAATTTGGCAACAAATAAAAATTATGCCTGGACAGAAGATGATTTCAAAGTTTCTGATGCGATGATGAACTTTTTTGCAAACTTCATTAAAACAGGAAATCCAAACGGAGATAAACTTCCTGTTTGGCCTATAGCAAAAAACGAAGGAAACCCGGAAATCATGATTATTGATGTAAATTCGAAATCACAAAGAGCTGAAAATGATGCCCGTTACCTGTTTTTAGAAAAAGAATATTCGAAAAAATAATTATTTCCGAATTTCATAAAGAAGAGGATGTACTTAAATAAAAGGCATCCTTTTTTTTTGGGTTATACATCAGGCGTTTTTTAAGAAGTGTCTTATTAAAAAAGAGGTTCGGAACCAATTAAATAGTTTCAGGTCAACAAATCTCGTAATTTGTTGTTTTTATCTGAAAGTCAGACGACTGTATATCACTAAATTTATATTCTGCTTAATAAAAATAAAAAATCAGGAATAAGATTGATTATTTTGTTGTAAATTTATCTACTGTTTTTTTATCTAAAGATTGAAAAATGAAACCATCACACCAAACTATGACTCGCCTTTATGAACACTTAGGAAAAGTGTTTTATTGCATTGCGGCCATAGATAAAAGCGTTCGTAAAGAAGAAATCGCACAACTCAAAAAAATTGTACAAACAGAATGGCTTCCGCTTGAAAATACTTTTAATGAATTTGGAGATGACGCAGCGTATGAAATTGAAATTGTTTTTGACTGGCTTGTAGCCAATAAATGGGATACTGAACAGGTAATTCCTGATTTTAAAATTTTCAGAAAAGAGCATGAACACTTGTTTACCTCAGAGGTTATCACTTTGATTCTAAAAACTGCAAATGCTATTGCGAATTCTTTTTTAGAAAAAAACACATCGGAACATATTTTCATAAGTCAACTAAGCACTATTCTGATACAATAATATTGCAATTAAAGCGATTTTAAAAACAATCTACTGTAACATAAAAATCAAAGACATGAAAAAACAAACTGGCATTTGGATAGACTCCTCAAAAGCAATAATTGTTGCTCTTGATGGCGATACAGAAAAAATCACCGAAATAGATTCTGATGTTGAAAACAGCGTTTATCATAATAAGGAAGGCAACAAAGGGACCTTTTCGGGAAGTCATCATGGCAATAGCGATAAAAAATTTGATGACCGAAAAAAACAAGAACTGGATTATTTTATAAAGTCAGTGTTGTCTTATGTTAAAAAATCTGATGAACTCTTTGTTTTTGGTCCGGCACAAACCAAAACAAAACTGGAACAAAAATTAATAGATGGTAATTTGATTGAACCAGGAAAACTGAAATCAGTGGAAACAGCCGACAAAATGACCCTAAATGAAATTGTAGAAAAAGTCCGCCGATTCTACAATCCATTTGAATATAAAAAACCAGAACCTAAAAGTTAAATTAACTCCGACAAATCAATTTAGAAACTACAATGCTTTTTAGGTTGTAGTTTTTTTATGCTTTTTAAAGAAAATAAAATCATTTTTATGCATCAAAATTCTAAAGAAAACCATAAAAAACTTTCCTTTTGTATTATTTTCCTTTTCTTTATAAGCGAGATTCCAAGCGACATAATTCTTAGCTTTTTTTTATAGAATACAAAACTGTTTATGAAAACCGGAAAACAAAAAATAATTCTAACGACAAAAATACTTTGTGTAGTATTTGTTGCGCTGATTATTGCTTTTTACGTTTTCCGTGACGCGGTTTTACAACAGACTATTGCTAAGATTTCTAATGAAATGGAAATTGATTACAACAGTACTTTCTCCGTAAAAAAAGCTTCTTTTGAAGGAATCTCAGGTATAGACCTCTCCGACATAGTAGTAGCGCCAAAAAATGCCGATACTCTTTTTAAAATACAAAAACTGAAAACGACTGTCAATTTGTGGCAATTAGCAATAGGTAATGTACAACTAGGAACTTTAGAAATCAAGAATGGTTTAGTACAGCTTGTAAAGAAAGGGAAAGTGAGAAATTTTGATGCTTTTCTAAAAAAAGACAAGCAAACAGAAATAGGAAACGAAAAAAGAAATTATGCTCAATTTGCCTATAGAATCATCTCAAAAGCACTAAATTTAGTTCCAACAGATATGATTTTGGAAAATCTTTCGTTTCGACTCGATGATAATGGAAAAAAAGCAACGATAAATTTTCAGAAATTGCGATTGGTTAACAAGCAACTCGAAACTTCGATAAAGGTCCAAACCAATACTTTTACACAACACTGGAAAATCAAAGGGTTTGCCGATCCAAGAAATAAAAAAGCGGATATTCGTTTCGTAAATATTGACACCGGCGCCATCAAAGTTCCTTATTTTGACGAACGTTTCAATCTGAAATCGAGCTTTGACTTCATTAGGTTAAATATTGAAAACATAGATAAAGATGGCGACGAACTTCATATTGATGGTTTTATGGCTATCGCCAATTTAAAAGTAAATCATCAAAAAATTGCCAATAAAGATGTTATAATCAAAAACGCCAAATTCGATTACCGCTTCCTGTTAGGTTCTGATTTCATCTCAATTGACAGCACTTCAACCGTTCAGTTCAACAACGTAAAATTTCATCCTTATGTAGCTTACGAAACCGAAAAAGACACCCTTTACAAACTCAAAGTGGTTATCCCAAAAATGAAAGCGCAGGACTTTATTTCTTCGCTTCCTGATGGTTTATTTACCCATTTTCAAGGCATGGAAGCCGAAGGTAATTTTGATTACAATTTGAATTTCATATTCAATAAAAACAAACCCAACCAACTGGTTTTTGACAGCAAACTGAATAAAGAAAATCTAAAAATTACAAAATACGGAGAAGCCAATCTGAATAAACTCAATGGAGAATTTGTATATCGGGCGCTTATAAAAAATATACTGCAACGTCCCGTTTTAGTTGGCTCGGCGAATCCAAATTATACGCCTTTGGACCAAATCTCTCCTTATTTAAGAAAATGCGTTTTAACCACCGAAGATCCTTCTTTCTTTTCGCATCATGGTTTTATCAGCGAGGCATTCAAACAATCCATCGTTAAAAATATTAAAACTAAAAAGTTTTCCCGCGGAGCCAGTACCATCAGCATGCAGCTGATAAAGAATGTTTTTCTTACCCGAGAAAAAACAGTATCGCGCAAACTGGAAGAAATTTTGCTGGTTTACATTCTGGAAAACAACAGAATTGTAAGCAAGGAACGCATGCTTGAAGTATATTTTAATATCATTGAATGGGGGCCGAATGTATATGGAATCGGCGAAGCAAGCAGGTTTTATTTCCAGAAGCGTCCTTCGGAATTGACATTCAATGAATGTCTGTATCTTGCCCGTATTATTCCAAGCCCAAGAAAATTCATGTATCAATTTAACGATCAGGGAAATCTAAAAGATTTTGCTGTAAAACAAGAATCTTTTTTAACCAATATTATGCTAAGAAGAGGCCTGCTAAGTCCTGAAGATACGATTTACAAATCACAACCTGTAATTATTTCAGGGCCGGCAAAATCATTTCTAAGAATAAAAGTTCAGGATACCACACAAATAAAAATCGATTCTTTGGCAGTTGATGAAGAATTCGATCTTTAATTCTATAGAATACCCCGTCAGCGTTTCGAACGTTGACGGGGGTATTATCTACGGTGCTGGATCGGGAATTACAGCTTGAACTTCGTCAATTGCTTTTAGAATTTCATCTGAAAGTAAGACATGAATTGTATCGATGTCTTCTTTTAATTGTTCCAATGTTGTCGCGCCAATAATCGTGCTGGTTACAAACGGCTGCTGCTCTATAAATGCCAAAGACATTTCTGTTAAAGTCAGTCCATTTTTCTTTGCAATTTCCTGATACAGTCGAGTAGCTTCGGTACATTGGGCACTATTGTATCGTGAAAATTGCGGAAACAAATTGATTCTGGCGTTTGGAAGACTTTCACCCGTTAGGAATTTTCCGGATAAAACACCAAAAGCCATCGGAGAATACGCCAATAATCCAACATTCTCTCTCATACAAATTTCAGCAGAACCCACTTCAAAAAGTCGGTTCAATAATGAATACGGATTTTGAATGGTTTTTATCTTTGGCAAATTATGGTATTTACTCTCCTCCAAAAAACGCATAATTCCCCAGGGTGTTTCATTAGAAAGTCCAATGTGTTTGATTTTTCCTTCTCTGACAAAACCGTCTAAGGCTTCCAAAACCATTTGAATATTATCTTCCCAAGCATCTTCCTGTACTTTGAAACCACGTTGCCCAAAAAAATTGGTTTTGCGTTCCGGCCAATGCAACTGATACAAATCAATATAATCCGTTTGTAATCGGAGTAAACTTTGGTCTAATGCATACGTGATACTGGCCAGCGAAAAATCACTTTTCTCGCGCATGTAAGTAAAATTGGGATTAGGTCCCGCAATTTTTGAAGCCAAAACTACTTCTTCTCTTTTGCCTGTCTTTTTGAACCAAGTCCCAATAATTTTCTCTGTACTGCCGTAGGTTTCCTGTCGTGCTGGAACAGAATACATCTCGGCCGTATCAAAAAAATTGATTCCCTTTTCTAAAGCATAATCCATTTGAGCATGACCGTCAGCTTCTGTATTTTGTTGTCCAAAAGTCATGGTTCCAAGGCAAATTTTGCTGACTTTTATATCGGTATTGGGTAAAGTAGTGTATTTCATTTTTAAAATTTGGGATTTAAATATCAGATTCAGAAGATACAAATGTATATTTTATTGCCAGTCTTTGACTTCCAGTTAACAGATTTTTTAGAAACGCTTTGATAAAAAAAGGCCCAAAGTAAAAACTCTGAACCTTTGTATCTTTTAACCATTCGACTTTTTTAATTAATATCGTTCAGCATTTTAGAAATTTCGTCTAATCTCGGCGTAAGAATTATTTCAATTCTTCGATTTTTAGCTTTCCCTTCAGCGGTTGAATTACTCACTAAAGGAGAAAATTCACCCCTGCCTGCAGCGGTTAAGTTCTGTTTGTTGATTTTTTTGTTTTCACTCAAAATGGCAACCATTGCTGTGGCTCTTTTTGTGGATAAATCCCAGTTATCGGCAATTGGTCCCGAAGCTGCAAAGGCATCATCATCCGTATGTCCTTCTATCAAAACAGAAATTTCCGGATTATCTCCCAATACCTTTCCTAATTCCACAACTGCCTTTTTTCCTTCGGAACCTACTGCCCAACTTCCAGAATTGAAAAGTAGTTTGTTTTCCATAGAGACATACACTTTCCCATTTTTTTGTTGAACTGTCAATCCTTTTCCTTCAAAACTATTCAACGCTTTAGACAGTGTTTCTTTTAGTTTTTTCATACTGGCCTCTTTGGCCGCAATCAAAGATTCCAACTCATCTAAACGTTGTGCGCTTTTGTTTAAACGTTCTTGTTCAAGAGCCAAAGCTTTTGCTTTCTCGTCTAATTGTTCCAACAAATCACGATTTTTCTTCATGTTGCTTTGCAAAGCATCACTGCTATTTTTTTCCAGAGCAGTGTAGGAATCCTGCAAAAGTTTAAATTTATTTTGAGCCGCGGCATAATCTGCTTTCAATTTATCCAACTCAGATTTTGATTTGCTCAAATCTGTTTTTAAGGCATCGCGATCTAGTTCTAATTGATTTTTAGCCTTCAACAAATCGGCATTATCATCGGCTAAACTTCTATTTTCTTTTTTTAAATCGGTGAACTTGCTTTCTAAATCATTGTATATTTTCTTAGATACACAGGAAGTTGAAAGTGCTAGTATTAGTAATCCGATGGAAATTCTTTTTATCATTTTTGTTTGTGTTTACTATTAAATAATGTATATCCTAAAACTGCTGAATATTTAGCAAAACCAGTACCACTTCTTTCCTATCGCCATTTTTTTTTAAGCCGTGTATGTATTAAAAACAGCTAATGTGATGATACGCGCTAAAAGTGAAAATCCTTTCTGTTGTTTTCTGTGAATTTCATCTGTAACAGGAAGAAAGAGCTCGACTGCGCTCACGATTACTACTCAATTTCTACTAAAACGGGGCAATGGTCGGAATGTACTGCATCCGGGAGGATAACGGCTCTTTTTAGTTTATGTTTTAAGGAATCACTAACTAAATTGTAATCGATGCGCCAGCCTTTATTATTTGCTCTTGCTCCGGAACGATAACTCCACCACGAATATTGGTGTGGCTCACTATTGAAATGGCGGAAACTATCCACAAATCCAGACTTCATGAATCGGTCGAGCCACGCTCTTTCTTGCGGCAGAAATCCCGAAATGTTCTTGTTTCTAATGGGATCGTGAATATCGATCGCTTCGTGACAAATATTGTAATCACCGCAAATAATAAGATTTGGAGTTTCTTTTTTAAGTTCGTCTATATAATTCTTAAAATCATCCATGAACATAAATTTATGATCCAACCGCTCTATATTTGTTCCCGACGGCAAGTACAAGCTCATCACAGAAAAGCCATCAAAATCAGCCCGAAGATTTCTTCCTTCAAAATCCATGTGGTGAATTCCGGTCCCATGAACTACATTATTGGGTTTGATTTTAGAGAGAATGGCGACACCGCTATAGCCTTTTTTTGTTGCTGAATAATAATATTGATATGGATATCCAGCCTTTGTGATAGCATCAACCGGTATTTGATCTTCGGTTGCTTTAATCTCCTGAAGACAAATAATATCTGGATTTGCATGTTGCAGCCAGTCGATAAATCCTTTTGAAATGGCGGCTCTGATTCCGTTGACGTTGTATGAAATAATTCTCATTAAAGTAATTTTTGAATTTCTTTCGAAAAAATATTTTTTTCCCCTGTAGTTATCAGGAACCCAATTTTCTATTTTATCGAAAAAAATTATATTGTTTGTATGTCGGTTTCAAATGTAATAAAAAAGTATAAGTTTGATTCAGAAAAATAGAGAAAATGGAGTTTTTTGCTATCTTTGTTTCTTGCTCTAAAAACAAAAAATACATGGGTTTAGTAACCGCCAAAGAAGTTGCGAAAGCGATAAATGTAGATAAGTACGGAGTTATAGGTACTTTTTCCGGATGGATGCTTATGAAAGTGTTAAAAATTTCTACCTTAAACAAAGTATACAACAGAAATAAACATTTGAAAGATGTTGATTTCTTAAACGGAATATTAGATGATTTACAAATAAAATTCGAAATCCCGGAAGAGGATTTAAAACGCTTACCAAAAGACGGTGCCTACATCACGATTTCAAATCATCCATTGGGAGGAATTGATGGTGTTTTATTATTGAAATTAATGCTCGAAAGAGAACCTAATTTCAAAATTATCGCCAATTTCCTTTTGCATCGGATCAGACCTCTCAAAAAATACATTATGCCCGTGAATCCTTTTGAAAATCATAAGGATACCAAATCTAGTGTGGTAGGAATAAAAGAAACATTACGTCATTTAAGTGATGGAAAACCGTTGGGAATGTTTCCGGCAGGCGAGGTTTCTACCTATAAAGATGGAAAATTAATGGTGGACAAACCTTGGGAAGAAGGTGCTATAAAAGTAATTAGAAAAGCGCAGGTTCCTGTTGTACCTATTTATTTCCATGCTAAGAACAGTCGATTATTCTATCTTCTTTCTAAAATAAGCGGAACTTTTAGAACAGCAAAACTGCCTTCAGAAGTGTTTAGTCAAAAGCATCGTGTGATTAAAGTACGTATTGGCAAACCAATTTCTGTCAGTGAACAAAATGAGTTCTCTACGCTGGAGGAATACTCCGAATTTTTAAGAAAGAAAACATATATGCTTGCGAATCCTTTCGAAAAAGAAATTCCTTTTTTACCGACACCAACTTTAAAGATTGCTAAAAGTCCGAAAAAAATTGTTACTGCCGCTAGTCAGGACAAAATGATTAAGGAAGTAGACGCCTTGCGAAGTACCGATTGCCGACTTTTACAAAGTAAAAATTACGAAGTTTTCTTTGCTAGAGCATCTAAAATTCCAAATATTTTGCACGAAATTGGTCGACTTCGAGAAATTACTTTTCGAGAAGTGGGCGAAGGAACAAATGAATCCATTGATTTAGACAAACACGACCAATATTACCATCATCTGTTTTTATGGGACAATGATGCCCATAAAATTGCAGGCGCTTACCGAATGGGATTGGGTTCGGAAATCTATCCCAAATATGGAATAAATGGTTTTTACCTCAACGATCTTTTCCGATTTGAACCTGAATTGTATGATATGATGCACAAATCCATAGAAATGGGTCGTGCCTTCATCATCAAAGAATACCAACAGAAACCGATGCCGCTTTTCTTGCTTTGGAAAGGAATTATGCATACCACGTTGCGTTATCCGGAACATAAATTTTTACTGGGTGGTGTGAGCATCAGCAATCAGTTTTCAGATTTCTCAAAATCGCTGATGATTGAATTCATGAAATCGAATTATTACGATCCGTATATTGCGCAATACATTCACCCGAAGAAAGCATATAAAGTAAAACTAAAGGATGCCGATAAGGATTTCATTTTTGACGAAGCCGAATCAGATTTGAATAAGTTTGATAAAATTATTGATGAACTGGAACCAGGAAGTTTGCGTTTGCCGGTTTTGATTAAAAAATACATCAAACAAAACGCAAAAGTTGTTGCTTTCAATGTGGATCCCTTGTTTAACAATGCCGTTGACGGATTGATGTACATTAGAATTGCAGATATTCCTGAAAGTACGATGAAACCAGTAATGGAAGAATTTCAGAAAGAACTGGAACGAAAACTAACTGAAAAGGAAGATTGACTGCAGCATGCGGAATTATAAAAAAAATCCCGAAATTTTTATTTCGGGATTTTTTATGCTTTAAAACCAACCTTTTTTTACCTACCTGATACGTTTGGTAAAACTCTTCGTCTGATTTTGTTAAATATAGAATTCCCTCAATTACTCCTAATATACCTGTTACCGTTCCGCAAGTACAAAGACTAATTGCCAACCATATAATTCCTTCGGTTGTATAGCCTAAAAGGAATTTATGAATCCCCAAAGGTCCCAAAAGAATAGCAAGGAGTCCTACTGCAAGTTTTTTATTGTCTGGTTGAACTGGTTGTGGATTATTCCATTCTTCTTGTTTCGAATTTTCCATAGATTGGCCGTTATTTGATTTGTTTTTCTTGGTTTAAAAATATAAAATTGTTACACTATTTTCTCGGTTTTCGAATTTATATTAAATTTCTGCCAAATCCGTTTCATTAATGTCCTCCGGCTATCTTTACGCTAGTCCATTCATTATCTTACGAATATATAAAATTTTACAGAAATACCCTGTTATTCTCACGTAAAAATTTAAACTTGTTACCCTCTCAATCAACAGCCATTAAATTTAACTGGATTTAAAAAAATCTATTTTTCCAGCACAATAACCTTCCATTTATTTTTGGGTTTTAATCCAAATACTTCGCCTTGATTTTATCTACAATTACCTGCGCCAATCGCTCATGACTTTCGAATGTCCAGCCAGCAATATGTGGAGAAAGAATCACGTTCTTCGCCTGTAATAAATATTGGAAAGCTTCGGGAGTCTTTTTATCCTTAAAAAGGGTTTCGAATGACAACTTTTCATATTCTAAAACATCCAAACCAGCTCCCAGTATTTTTCCCGATTCCAAAGCTGAAACTAAATCGGCAGTTACAATATTCCTGCCACGCGATGTATTTATAATCCAAAATGGTTTTGCAAAGCCATTGATAAATTCAGTATCAACCATTTTATCTGTCTCAGGTGTCCACGGAATATGGAGACTTACAACATCTACTTTTTGCTGAAATTCGTCCAACGAAACTTGTTTCGCATTGTTATCTCCAACATTTTCCTGAATATCATAACACAAAACTTCTACATCAAAACCACGAAGTTTCTTCGCGAATGATTTTCCCATATTGCCGTAACCAATAATCCCCACCGTTTTGCCATCAAGTTCGTGACCCCGATTGTTTTCTCTGTTCCAATGACCCGACCGAATCTCGCGATCGGCTTCATTCAATTTGTTGAAAAGAGACAAAATCATTCCCAATGTATGTTCGGCCACGGCATTTCTGTTCCCTTCTGGCGCTGCAATAAGCGCAATATTTTTTGACACGGCGTACTCGCAATCGATGCTTTCTAAACCAGCTCCTACACGTGCTATAAATTGCAAACTAGTGGCTTTGTCAAGAAATATTTTGTCAATTTTAAATCTACTGCGAATAACAATTCCTTGATAATCTTGAATTTTAGCTTCGATTTCTTCTTTGGATGATGTAAAATCACTGTGATTTATAAATCCAGAATTTTGTAACTGATCCCAAAGCAAAGGATTATTACTATCGATATGAAGGATTTTGATGTCCATAAAAAAGGTTTCTAAGTTTAGTACCCCAAATTAACAAAAAAAATAACTCCCAAATGTGTAAATTAGCATGCTTTCTATTTTAGCCTAAATTGAAGCTAATTTATTATAAAAATTTCTAAAATGAAATTAACAAAAACATTCAAGGTATTTTTTCAAAGTGAAAAATCGGGTGGATTACTTTTGCTTTTTGTAACAGTTCTTTCTCTTTGCCTTGCTAATTCCTCATTTCAAACAGAATATATTGGTTTTTGGGAAACCCAATTGGGTCACCATTCCATTACGCATTGGATTAATGACGGACTGATGACTATCTTTTTTCTTCTAATAGGTTTAGAATTAGAGCGCGAAATTTATAACGGGGAATTATCCAGTATTAAAAATGCCGCACTTCCTATTTTTGGTGCTGTTGGTGGCATGCTTGTTCCCGCAGGAATCTTTTTAGCATTAAATTTTGGGACTACAACACAAAACGGAGCTGGTATTCCTATGGCTACGGACATTGCTTTTGCCATTGGAATTTTATCCCTATTAGGAAATCGCGTTCCTACTTCTTTAAAAATATTTCTAACTGCACTTGCAGTAATTGACGATTTGGGCGCCATAATTGTCATTGCCATATTTTATACCTCAACAATTATTTTCGTGAATATATTTATAGCCTTAGGCATTCTAGGTGGATTATTTATTCTTAACCGCATGAAAATTCACAATTTATTTCCGTACCTAATTGGAGGTATTCTGATGTGGTATTTCATGCTTAATTCGGGAGTACATGCTACAATAACTGGAGTTTTATTGGCTTTTGTGATTCCGTTTGGTGACGGTGGCAAAAAAACATCCTCTTATAAAATTCAGCATTTTTTACACAAACCCGTAGCCTTTTTTATCCTGCCTTTGTTTGCTATTGCCAATACCTGTATCGCCATCGATTCCAATTGGCATGAAGGACTGAATCATCCCAACACTATAGGAATTATAGTAGGGCTTGTCATTGGAAAACCACTTGGAATTTGGCTTTTCTCCTTTTTAGGGGTAGGTCTGGGAATTTGTGTTTTACCCAAAGATTTAAAATGGAAAACTATTATTGGCGCAG
Organism: Flavobacterium kochi; assembly: GCF_048286715.1. Taxonomy (NCBI): domain Bacteria; kingdom Pseudomonadati; phylum Bacteroidota; class Flavobacteriia; order Flavobacteriales; family Flavobacteriaceae; genus Flavobacterium; species Flavobacterium kochi. The sequence goes on along the minus strand of NZ_JBLVPW010000006.1, from coordinate 92,788 downwards.
GAATGCTGGGTGGAATTGGTTTTACGATGTCCATTTTCATAACCCTGCTTGCGTTTAAAAATGACGGAGCGGAAGTAATTACCTATTCTAAAATTGCTATTCTGATAGCTTCTTTTATTGCAGGAACCTGCGGTTTTATATGGCTGAAATTTAGTTTGAAAGCTGCGAAATAGTCAAACCTTGCGAAAATGGAATCAACAAAGGCGGCCTAGAAACGGCCTTTGTTGATTTCATTCCTACAACAACGATTTGTGGAGGTAATCGTTATTCTCCTTCTTCTAAAAAGTGTATCCAACTCTTGTCTGTAAATAGGGTAAATATTGATTCCTATTTTGAGCACCATCTGCATTTTGAACATTGCCATTAACAGCATTAGCTTTCAAATATACTACTCGATAGCCAAATCCTAAAGCTGTTTCATAGGTGAAATGATTCCCTATTTGACGTTTTATACCCCAAGTGGGAACAATTGCTAAATCGGCCGTTTTAGTTACATTATCCTCTAAATTTATTACAAACCAATCCGGATGATAACTTGTTTTAATGGAAATGTAGTTTCCGCTATTATGAGCCGTATTTCTTCCTTCAGCCTTCCTTTTTTCCATATTATAGTAATATCTAGGTTCAATAGTTACAACTGGTTGCAAAATAAAACCGGTCCCACTATAATGATCTCCAACCGTAAAATCCTTTTCAAGACCAATTTCACTTCGCAGCGCTATCCTATTAGACAATTTACTTTCATTGTTTACCCAAATTCCTGCAGTTACTCCAAATCCGGTTTGTACGCCAAAAATTGATTTTTCAACACTAACCTTTTGTGCGTTTGCATTTAAATTTAGCCCTAGAACTAGGAATGCTAATACTTTTCTCATCTAATTTAATATTTATTTCGTTTTCCAGTGCTATCGGGCAATCGGATTCAAAATAGCTACAAAAGAAGGTTTTATGCCTCCAGTTAATTAACAATATTTTTCGAATCAATGATTTGATATTCAGGATCTTTACCATCGGCACATTGTACATTTTTAAAAGTCAGTGCTTCCCCATTTTTAATACGGATAATTGATTGCTCTGGCAGCCTAAGATTCTCAAAAATGATATTTTTGGTATAATGTTTCTCATCAGGAAATCCGTTTATATCCAAAATTGTTTGGTTAGGCTTTGCAGCGGTCAAATTTAAATTGGAAAACTCCATATCACTAAACTGGGGCAGTACAGGTGCAGCCGCACCATCATTATTGTAATTAATTGCCGTATACAATGTTATTTTTAATAATTCGCAATCTCTCACAATCACATTTCGAACATAACCGCCGCGGTCTTTTGTTGCCTTGATTTGAAGTCCATGCAGCAGATTACCAATTTTACAATCCTGTATAAAAACATCGCTTACACCACCTGACATTTCACTCCCGATGGCCAGTGAATGTCCTTTAGTAAAATCACAGTCTGTAATGCGGATATTACGTGTCGGTTTCCCAATGGTATATCCTTCCGGATTTTTGCCTGATTTAATGGCAATACAGTCATCACCTGTCGAAAACCTACAATTAAAAATATAGGAACCTGTGGATGAATCCGGGTCTATTCCATCACCATTGTGTGCTGTACTTATTATATTGAGGTCATGCAATGTAACTTGATTACTGTATATATAGTGAATAGTCCAACAGGGTGAGTTTTCTATAGTAAGACCCTGTATATTTATATTTTGCCCATTCATTATACAAATCAATCGCCCACGCCCTCTTAGACCAAGAACCTTAAAATTGCATCGCCAAGTTTAGAACCATCCCCATAGACAGTACCCTTGCCTTCTATGCTAAGATTCTTTACATTATACTTTTCACTTCTGTCAAGCGTACCTGCATTCAGTAAACTTGCCAGCGTTTTCATCTCCCAACCTTCAAACCGGTTTAGTATTAATGGATAATAATCCTGCATATCTACACTGCCTTTAAGGGTTCCTCCTTCGGCAATATATAGGGTCATATCGCTTTTTAAGTAAAGCGCACCGCTCATAAATACACCGGCCGGTATATAAACAGTTCCCCCTTTTGAGCAGGCATCGATTGCCTTTTGTATGGCTGCTGTATTTTTTGTTACTCCGTCTCCTTTTGCCCCATAATCCAAAATATTAAAAACCTTCCCAGCGGGCTTGGTTTTGCATTTGACAAAACCACTTGCATCGGATAGTTTACCTTCCTTGTTTTGGGCCTTAATAGAAAACGAATAGTCTTTCCCAGCGACTAGATTCTGTACGGTAAAATTGGTTTTTGCAGCAATAGCGACATATTTCCCATCTTTAAATACCTGATAAGCGACTATCTCCTTATACTGAACAGGCTTATCCCATAATAATGTTACTGTTTTAGAGGTAGTACTTGCACTCGGAATGATCAGGTTTCGTGGCATAGGAATTTTTTGTGCAATAACAGCCGTCAATGAAAAAAATAGTAAGCTGATAAAAATGCTTTTTCTTAAGTAGAATATACAATTCATGTTTTACGGGAAATTTATTTGTTTATGGTAGTCATAAAAATTCGGCATTTTCAAAAAAAATGCAACCAAGCTGTTCTATATAGGTCTAAAAAAATCTTATCCATCACTATTTGTATGCAATTAAAATGGACAATGTATAAACTAAGTCAACATCATTTTGAAGCCCAATAATCGAACACGGTAATTTTATCAGGGACAGGATTTAACAGCGCGACAAAAGCTTTATGATCGGGATGAATAAGATAGGCATCCCTATCGCTTTCACTGCTGAATGTAAGTACGAAACAATGCGTCAAACCATTGTTCAGGTTTTCCGGACTGTTATTGGTTCCCCATTCAAATGCTTTGATCGTTGGAATTTTATATTGCAGATTTCCTAAAGCAGTTACTATTTTAGTGACATAAGCGGCATCAGTACCTTCTTTCCATCCAAACATCACTACATGCCGGAGCACTTGCTGCTTTTTCTCTTGTTGAGCATTTACGGCACCGTACATTGTGATTAAAATAAGGGTTAGTAACAGTAACTTTTTCATTGTGATTTTTTTTTAAATATACGATTTTGAGTTTAATTGACAAATTTGATCGGCCCAAATGGGTACCGGTTGTATTTCCACACTATCAAATCCGTGAGATCGCGTGTTTTAAGGAGAATTAACAACGGCCTTTGGCTCGCTGTTGCATTGTATTCGACGAGTGAAGTGTTAGCTGCCGAAACAGCACCGATAGTCCGACACCATAAAAAAAAGGGTCCATCAACAGTTACGCTGATAAGACCCTTTTTTTGATGTGAGCAAGTCCAAACAACGTCTATCCTTTGATTTGTTTCAAAGAAGTTTTGATTCCTCTTATCAATGACGAACTGAACCCGTGCATTTCCATTTCGTTCAATCCCGCAATAGTACAACCTTGTGGCGTAGTCACACGGTCAATTAATTGTTCTGGATGTCCTTTTTCTTCCAGTAGCATTTCGGCAGCACCCTTTACGGTTTGTGCGGAAATAGCTAGCGCAGTTTGCCAGTCGAATCCTATTTCGATACCAGCTTGCATGGAAGCACGGATATAACGCAATGCAAAAGCAGTTCCGCTAGCCGCAAGAACCGTTGCTGCATCCATCAATTTTTCGTCAATAATAGGAGCTGTTCCAAGATCTTGAAAAAGAGCAACAACATTTTGTGCATTCGCTTTGTCTTTTTCATGAAAAGCAATACAAGTAGCTGATGCGCCAAATTGTGAGGCAATATTTGGCATGATTCGGACAGCGCTGTTTGAAGCACCTATCTTGTTTTGCAAATTGTCTATGGACAATCCGCTCACTGCAGAAGCGATTACTTTATTAGAAATCACAGGAAGAATTTCGGCCAAAACAGTATCTACCTGATACGGTTTTATTGTAAGAATGATAATATCTGCGTCTTGAATTTGATACGTGTTGTCTGTTGAAACTGTTACTCCCAGTTTCTCCAAATAAAGAATGCTTGACGTATTTCTTCGAGTTACGGTAACTTGGTTTTCTTTCGAAAATTTTGATATTCCTATTGCGATGGAAACACCCAGGTTTCCTCCTCCAATTATATGTACTTTCATGCTAGTTGTGGTTTTCCTCTCCCCGACCCTTTCCAAAGAAAGAAAGCCGATACGGAAAGTGTTAATTATAACTTTTGGTTGTTTATTATATATCGTCCTACTCTATTTCGGAATTATTAATCTGTTTTTTTAATTTTTAATCTTAAAACCCTAAAATGAGATTTGCAATTCCGAAGTAAATCATAATTCCAAAAACATCGTTTGTTGTTGTTATAAAAGGTCCTGTTGCAATGGCTGGGTCGATATTGTTTTTATGTAAAAAAAGCGGCACCAAAGTTCCTAAAGTGGCGGCAAATAATATGACGACAACAATAGATATGGAAATCGCCATTCCGACCTGAAACTGTCCATACATAAGCGTATGATAGCCCAATACCAACATTGCGATTATAGTCCCGGAAATCATCGCTACAGAAATTTCTTTACTGAAATAATTGCGGCTAAATTCTTTTAAAGTACCATTTGCCAGACCTTGGACAATGATTGCTGAAGCTTGCACCCCTATATTTCCCGCTGTTGCAGAAAGCAGAGGCATGAAAATAATTAGCGTGTAAAATTTTTGGGAAGTAGCTTCATTTCCTTTAATAACATAGGAAGCTATTAATTCAATTAGCATTCCCATCAACAACCAGGGCAAACGCGCTTTTGTATGCTCGTAAATGCTATCGTTCGTTTCAACGTCTTGAGTAATACCCGCAGCCAATTGGTAATCTTTATCCGCTTCATCCTTGATTACATCTATAATATCATCAATCGTGATTCGGCCTACAAGTCTCCCCAATTCATCAATAACAGGAATGGCTTCTAAATCGTATTTCTGCATTATACGTGCAACCTCAACATCTTCGGTATCTACATTCACCGAATTCAATTTTCGAATGTACACATCACTTATGGCTGTTCTGGTTGAAGTAGTCAATAAATCCTTTAGCGACAAACGTCCTTTCAATCGATCTTCATCATCCACCACATAAATAGAATGGACCCGAGAAATATTTTCAGCCTGAATTCGCATTTCTTTTACACAGGTAAGCACATTCCAATTTTCATTGACCTTAACCAACTCTTTGTGCATAATTCCACCCGCTGTATCCTCATCATAACGCAATAAGTCAACAATATCTTTGGCGTGCTCAACATCCTGAAGCTCTGATATTACCTCTGCTTTAATCTCTTGCGAAAGTTCAGCAATAATGTCGGCAGCATCATTGGTCTCTAATTCATCTAATTCTTCAGCTATCTCTTTTGGCGAAAGCCTGCTCAATATATTTTCACGCAAATCATCTTCTAATTCAAGAAGAATCTCTGCCGTTTTTTCACTGTCTAATACTTTAAAAATGTAGGTTGCTTCGTCAAAATCAAGCTCGTCAAGAATTTCGGCAATATCAGCATGGTGCATGTCATTAAGCAAGGCTTCAAGTTCCTTGTCTTTTTTATTAACAATGTGTTGCTCTAATTCCTGGATTAGCGCTTTGCTGATTTTAAACTCCATCCGCTTCTATTTTTTGAGTAAGTTCTATGAACTGTTCTACATTTAATTGCTCTGGTCGAAGATCAAAAACTTTATCTTCCCTTAAACTATCGGACAAATTTAAGGTTTTTAAACTGTTTCGCAAGGTCTTTCTGCGTTGTTGAAAAGCCGTTTTAACAACAGTGAAAAACAATTTTTCTCCACAAGGCAAACTGTAATCTTCCTTTCTGCGCAAACGCAAAACGCCCGATTTTACTTTTGGTGGTGGGATGAATACATTTTCATCTACCGTAAATAGATATTCGGCATCATAAAATGCCTGAACCAAAACGGACAGAATTCCATATGCTTTTGTTCCCTTTTTTTCACAAATGCGTTGTGCTACTTCTTTCTGAAACATCCCTGCAAATTCAGGAATTTGATTGCGATATTCTAAGGCGCGAAATACGATTTGGGTTGAAATATTATACGGAAAGTTCCCAATGATAGCGAATTGCTTTCCTTCGAAAATTTCGTTGATATTGTATTTCAGGAAATCTTTAGAGATAATCTTATCCTTCAATTTTGGATAATTTTCATCTAAATACGTTACTGATTCTGTATCGATCTCTATTACATAAGTAGTGATTGGCTTATCCAACAAATACTTTGTCAAAACACCCATTCCAGGACCTATTTCCAATACATCATCATATCCCTCTAAGTTCAACGTGTCAGCAATATCTTTTGCGATACCTTCATCTTTCAAGAAATGCTGTCCGAGGTGTTTTTTGGCTTTTACTTTTTCCATTTTGTTTGTTTTTTTGCCACGAAGGCACAAAGGCGCAAAGTGTTTTTTATGTTTTATAAATATCTCGGATACTATTGCAAACCGAATACTGCGACTGAATTCTGTACTCTAATAATCTGAAATCAATTCCAGCTCGGTTCTAAAAGCAAGCATTTTGTCGCCAAACAATTTCAATCCTTCCTCGCGAAAGGCAGGGGCATCTTCTTGGTAATATTTCTCCAAAGTTGCTCTGCTATCCGTGGTATATTGAACAGAATAAGTCACGCCTCCCATTTCTTCTTCAATTAAAACTCGTACCATTCTTGCCGATGAGAATTTCCCAGTGGCCAGAATTTCAGGAATATGTTTGTGTTGCATCCAAATCATCCATTGATCATGAACACTTTCATGGATGTTTGTGGTAACGTTGTATATTATCATTTCTTTTGATTTTTCCTGTACCCGGCCCGCTCCAATGGAAGGGTCCAAGTCAAATTTATAAATTTGTATCTCCTCGCAATTGCCTGAATTTTTTTCTGGCTTCCACAAAATAGATACTGTCTTCGTGACTGAAAATTATCTTTTCATATAATGTTTTTGCCTTTTCGGGCTGTTGCAATTTTTTGTTATAAATTTCTGCTGAGAAATATAAGGCTTCATCAATATAAATTCCGTCGCTGTGCTTGTCCAGTATGTTTTGATATTGACTTAAAGCCAAAGTAAAATCTCCCAATTTTTCGTAAATCTTACCCAAACGCAACAACGTCACCGCCTCTATTTCTTGTCCTTTATATTTTTTGAGAATCGTCTGAAACTGCGTGACCGCTTCCTGATTTCTATTTTGATATAAAAGGTAATCTCCTTTTGCAAATTGCTTCAAAGCGGTTTGTGTCGAATCGGCAACCGTATTGTCATTTATTAAAAGAAAATATTCTAAAGCATCGTTGGCAATCAATTGCGTATTGGCCGATTTCAATTCCTTGAATTGTTTCAAAGCCCATATAAAATCGGTTTTAAAATAACTCGTTTTAGCGGCTTTCAAACTCGCTTCATGCGCCACTATATCATTTTTTAAATCCAATTCTATCTGCGAATAATAGAGTAACGCCTGATTGAATTTTTCTTCATAAAGCAAAATATCCGCCAATTCCATTTTGGCCTGAGCCACTTTATAATCGTCCAACTGTAATTCAAGTGCTTTCTTAACTATTACTCTTCCTTTCTCCGGTTTTTTTAAATTAAAAGCAACAAAATGCGCCTGAATTAGCTGCAAAGATAAGGTAAAAGGACTTATTTCAAATTGTTTCAGTAAACCGTCTAATTCCGCATTAATGACAGCATACTCTTTTTCTTGCGCTTTTTCTATTTTCATTTTAATCAAATAGGAATTTGCCTGAATCAATAGTTCTAAATCTTTTGTGTTTTCCAACACAAAACCCAAGATTTCTTTAGCCGCCTCCTGATTGTCTTCTTCGATAGCCAATTGTCCTAAATTCACGATATTAGAAAGTGATTCCGGGTCCCGCTTATAAATGGCTTTTTCCTGAACAAACGCCTTTTCGAACTCTTTTCGTTGGGTATAAAACCAACTCAAATAATGGTTCCAAAAAAGATCCTGATTTTTTTGAGCTCTTATAATTAAGGCTTTGCGTAATGTTTCACTAAAATTGGCATCACCCTCGTCAACCATAAACCGAGACAGTTGATTTTGAATCTGTATTGAATTTTGAGGATTGGCGTAAGCTTCATTAAGAAAAGTCGTGATCATCATTTCCTGATTGCCTAATTGCCCGTAAAGCAACCCGATTTGATAGTTGAAATTAAAATTAGCTTCTGATTCCACTGCCGTTTGGTAGGATTTTAAAGCATATTCCAATAACACTTTTCTTTCAAAAGAATTGGAAATACCATACACTTCATTTGGATTTTTTTTAATTCTGTCTAATGCCTGTTCGTAGTAAATTTTGGCTTTAGCATCATTTTTCTGCAACTGGTAATTGTATCCCAATTCAACCAGAAGATTGCCTTGTTTAAATTTATCAAATCGATCCAAAATCGCTTTTTCGGCAACAGAAAATTGCTGCAACTGTTGGTAACAGTCGATCGTTTTTAGAAAATACTGTGTGTTTTGGGGTAGGTTCTCCAGTAACTCTTCGTAGCTGATTTTGGCTTTTTCAAAATCGCCTTTATCGTAATAATACTGCGCCAATTGTTCGTTTTGGGCGAAAGCAAATAGCGAGAATGACAAAGTGATATAAAGAAAGAGCTTTTTCATTTTCATTATTCGGTTTTTAGTCGCAGCCACAGTTTTCAGTCACAGTTGTAAACTGTGACTGAAACCGCAAACTAATTAATCTATAATATCAAATCCGCAATACGGACGCAAAACCTCAGGGATTACGATTCCTTCCGGAGTTTGGTAATTTTCTAAGATTCCGGCCAAAACTCTTGGCAAAGCCAATGAGCTTCCGTTTAAAGTATGTGCCAATTGGTTTTTCCCGTCTTTATCTTTGTAACGCAATTTTAATCGATTAGCTTGAAAAGTCTCAAAATTAGAAACTGAACTGATTTCCAACCACCGATCTTGCGCTGTAGAAAACACCTCAAAATCATACGTCAAAGCCGACGTGAATCCCATGTCACCGCCACAAAGACGTAAAATTCTATACGGTAATTTCAATTCCTGGAGAATATTTTTTATATGCTCCACCATTCCGTCCAAAGCTTCGTATGATTGATCCGGATGCTCAACGCGTACAATCTCAACTTTGTCAAACTGATGCAAACGGTTTAATCCTCGTACATGCGCACCGTAAGAACCTGCTTCTCTACGGAAACACGGTGTGTATGCCGTGGTTAAAACAGGCAATTCATTTTCGTTTAAGATTACATCACGAAACAAATTAGTTACTGGAACTTCTGCCGTTGGAATCAAGTATAAATCATCCGTTTTATCATGATACATTTGCCCTTCTTTGTCCGGTAATTGTCCGGTTCCATAGGCAGACGCTTCGTTAACCATGTGAGGAACCTGAACTTCATTATAACCGGCCGCGACATTCTTATCCAAAAAATAATTGATCAAGGCACGTTGTAATCGCGCTCCTTTTCCTTTATAAACCGGAAATCCTGCACCGGTGATTTTAACTCCTAACTCGAAATCAATAATGTCGTATTTTTTTACCAATTCCCAATGCGGTTGTGCTCCTTCATGCAAAACTGGAATTTCTCCTTCCTCAAAAACGGTTAGGTTTTCTTCTGGTGTTTTACCAACAGGAACAATATCAGCAGGAAGATTGGGTAATGTATATAGTTTTTCTAAAAGTTCTGCGGCAAGTGTATCAGCAGTTTCCCCTAATTTTTTGCTTTTCTCCTTTAATAAAACTGTTTTTTCTTTTAGAATAGCGGCTTTCGATTTCTCTCCGCCTTTCATCAATTCGCCAATGTCTTTGGATAATTTATTAGATTCGGATAAAATGCCATCTAACTCCACTTGCGTGGCGCGACGTTTTTCATCCAGTTGTACCACTTCTTCAACAACACTTGTAGCATCGATATTTCTCTTTGCCAAAGCCTTGATTACTTTTTCCTGATTCTCTCTAATAAATACGATTTGTAACATAGCTTGATTTTTATAACTCTACTTATATAATAACGGAAGCAAATTTAAGGAAATGTTTGATAGAAATGAGACAAAGTTTTGATGAAAAATTATTTCTCAAAGCGCCACAAACCTTCAGCAAAGATTCACTAAAATTTGATTTTAAAATTCTTTGTGCAACTTAGTATTTTCTCTTTTAATACCACTGGGAAACAACTATTACTACATTGACTACGCTCTTTTAATCTCATGACCGACAAATTCTTCTAAGGTTGCAAACATATCATCTACCGCAAGCACTTCGAAATCGGGGTGTGTTTTTAAAAAATTAGCATTCAAGGTAATTAGATTTTCTTCAATTTCAAAAAAAGTGTTGTTGTTCAGCAAATCTCTGATAGGATTTACGCCTTCCAGTTTCCCCTTAAGGAATTTATTCAACTTTACACTGCTCATTAATTTCACTTTCTTGCTTTGCTGTTTGAACAATTCTAAATGTTTTTCGGCGCCAAGTAATGCTAAACCTTCTTCTATCAAATCGTTTAGCTCACTATTCCAACCCGAATTATATACAAATTGAGAAAAATTCCCCTCGGTATATTGTGACACATAATAATCTAAATAATAACTCATTAAAGCATCTTCGTGAATCAGATCATCGTTTACACCTTCCTCGCGCATTAAGTTGACTACCGAAATATTAGAGTGAATTACATCTTGCAGATTTTCACTATTCATCGCGGTTTCTGAAATAATTATTCTACCAAATTCCATACTTTTCATATTTAAATTCTATTGGGGCAAATTTCAGTTAAATTAAAGCAGAAAAGAAATACAATGTGATTTATCTCTATTAAATTATTGATAAGAAATGTATCAAACAACTAAATTCCTGGCCCGGACAACACTAAACATCTGTATTGTCTTTTTTTTCAAAACAATACGATTGCAGCGAATACCATAAAACAACTCCTGATAAAAACCTTATCGCGAAGCGTCGGGACTCAATTCTATTGCTTATTTTTGCGGTCAATAAAATTGAATCATGATACAGAATCCAAAAAGATATACGATTACAGCGGCATTACCCTATACGAACGGACCGATTCACATTGGCCATTTGGCGGGTGTTTATGTGCCTTCGGACATTTATTCCCGTTATTTGCGATTGCAAGGAAGAGACGTTTTGTTTGTTTGCGGAAGTGACGAGCACGGCGTGGCGATTTCGATGAAAGCCAAAAAAGAAGGCATTACGCCACAGGAAGTAATCGACAAATATGACGGAATAATCCGGAAATCGTTCTCTGATTTTGGAATTTCATTTGATAATTATTCCAGAACTTCGGCTAAAATCCATCATGATACGGCTTCGGAATTTTTTAGAAAACTGTATGATAAAGGTGATTTTATCGAGAAAGTGACCGAGCAACTCTATGACGCCAAGGCAGATCAATTCCTGGCAGATCGTTTTGTGGTGGGAACTTGCCCAAAATGTGGCAACGAAGAAGCTTATGGTGACCAATGCGAGAAATGTGGTTCTACATTAAACGCTACAGATTTAATTAATCCAAAATCGACAATTACGGGAGAAACTCCTATTTTAAAATCAACGAAACACTGGTTTTTACCTTTAGACCGTTACGAAGACTTTTTGAAAGAATGGATTCTGGTTGGACATAAAAATGACTGGAAACCCAATGTTTATGGTCAGGTAAAATCATGGATTGACGGTGGTTTAGAACCGCGCGCTGTAACTCGTGACTTAGATTGGGGAATTGATGTTCCGGTTGAAGGTGCCGAAGGAAAAAAATTATACGTATGGTTCGATGCGCCAATAGGCTACATTTCTTCTACAAAAGAATGGGCTTTACGCGAAGGAAAAGATTGGGAACCGTATTGGAAAGATAAAGACACAAAACTGGTTCACTTTATTGGAAAAGACAATATTGTTTTCCATTGCATTATTTTCCCGGCGATGTTAAAAGCTGAAGGAAGTTATATTTTACCGGACAATGTACCTGCAAATGAGTTTTTGAACCTGGAAGGAAATAAACTTTCGACTTCTAAAAACTGGGCGGTTTGGCTGCACGAATATCTGGAAGAATTCCCGAATCAACAAGATGTTTTGCGTTATGCTTTGACATCAAATGCTCCGGAAACGAAAGATAATGATTTTACCTGGAAAGATTTCCAAGCAAGAAACAATAATGAATTAGTTGCGATTTATGGAAATTTCATTAATCGCGTGGTCGTTTTAACCAATAAATATTACAACGGAATTGTACCGCAACCAAACGAACTTTCGGAAGTGGACGAAGCCACTTTAACTGAACTGAAAGCGTATCCAGCAGTAATTTCCAGTTCTGTGGAAAGATACCGATTCCGTGAAGCCTTAAGCGAATTAATGAATGTGGCTCGTTTAGGAAATAAATATTTGGCGGACGAAGAGCCTTGGAAAGTCATCAAAGACAATCCGGAGCGGGTTCAAACGCAAATGTATGTGGCGCTGCAAATTGCCGCAGCATTAAGTTCACTTTGTGAACCTTTCCTACCATTTACAGCAAAAAAATTGTCAAAAATTTTAAAAATAGAACGTCCATTAAGCTGGGACACTATTGCTCAAACCTCTGATTTAATTCCGGCCGGACATCAAATTGGCGCAGCAGAATTATTGTTTACCAAAATTGAAGACGAAGAAATCCAGAAACAGATAGACAAATTGGAAGCGACTAAAACAGCCAACAAAGCCGATAATAAAGTAGCAGAGCCACAAAAAGATTTGATTCAGTTCGAGGACTTTGCCAAAATGGATATTCGAGTAGGAACGATTCTGGAAGCGGAAAAAATGCCAAAAGCAAACAAACTTTTGATTTTGAAAGTAGACACAGGAATTGACGTTCGCACGATCGTTTCAGGAATTGCTGAGAGTTTTTCACCAGAAGAAATCGTAGGAAAACGCGTGACTGTTTTAGTGAATTTGGCTCCCAGAAACCTTCGTGGCGTAGAAAGTCAAGGGATGATTTTGATGACAACAAACGCTGAAGGAAAACTGGTTTTTGTAAATCCTGATACAGAAGGCGTTGCCAATGGAGAGACCATAAATTAAATAAAATCATAACCCTTTCAGGATTTAAAACCCTAAAAGGGTTAAAACCTACACTATGAGCCTAAAAGTAATTGCCTTCGACGCTGATGATACCTTATGGATCAACGAAACTTATTTTGATGAAACCGAAAAAAAATTCTGTGGACTGATGGAAGATTATTTGTCTCATCAAGGAATTTCCAAAGAACTTTTTAAGGTAGAAATCGACAATTTAAAATTATACGGCTACGGAATCAAAGGCTATATCCTCTCGATGATTGAAGCGGCTATGTCAATTTCAAACAATACCATTCCGATCGAAATCATTGAAAAAATTATTACATACGGAAAAGAATTACTCGAAAAACCGATTATTCTATTAGATGGCGTAGAAGAAACTTTAGAAACTTTACACGGTAAATACAAGTTGGTTGTTGCCACTAAAGGCGATTTATTGGACCAACGCCGAAAATTGCATAATTCCGGCTTAGGCCATTTTTTTCACCATATTGAAGTAATGTCAGACAAGCAGGAAGTAGATTATTTCGATTTGATCAAGCGTTTGGAAATACAACCTTCAGAATTTTTCATGATTGGTAATTCTTTAAAATCGGATGTATTACCGGTTTTAGCCATTGGCGGACACGCTGTTCATATTCCGTTTCATACCACTTGGGCACACGAAAAAATTGACCATAAAGTGGAACACGAAAATTTCAGTGCATTTGAAAAGATAACCGATGTGTTAAAAAGGTTAAAATAGCGAACCGAAGCTATTAAAGAAACGTGAAAAAGGGCTGTAAACAACAGCTCTTTTTTAATCAGAAACCACCTATGTATTTGATTAAATAAGTGTTGAAACAAACGTTAAAACTGGCGTCAAATCATTTTTTTTCAAAATATAGTTTAATTTTTAAAAAATAGAATGTTTATTTATTTCTTACAAATCACTACACACCAATATCTTACAGCAAAAAGCTGTTTTTTATCTTTATAAAATTATTATTAATTCTTACATAATTAACTGTTTCAATTTTTTAATCAAACTTTGTGATGTATTTTTGCATTAAATTAAAATTGAAACAATATGAAAAAAATCATACTTAGTTTAGTATTTGCTTCTGCAATGACCACTATGAGTGCTCAAACAGAAACTGTAAAAAGCACAGAAGATGGCTTTAACAAATGGTCAGTTGAATTAGCTGGCGGTTTTAACAAACCACAAAGACCGATGACTTCAGGTTACAACACGACATTAGTAAGTCCTTATGTTGTAGATTTAGGAGTTCGTTACATGTTTAACAACAAATTCGGTTTGAAAGCTGATCTTGGTTTAAACAGTTTCACAGGAAAAAAGGAATCTGTTGATTTCGACACTAAGTACTACAGAGTAGACTTACAGGGTGTTGCTAACTTAGGAAGAATCATGAGTTTTGAAACTTGGACTCATACAATTGGTTTGTTAGGTCATGCTGGTTTTGGTTTAGGAATGTTAGAAAGAAAAGAGCCTTCTTACAAAAAAGACAGAGTGGGTAACTTCATGGCTGGTGTAACTGGTCAAATCAAATTAACAGATAGAATTGCATTAACAGGAGATTTTACAACAATCCTTAATGCGAAACAAAATCTTGCTTTTGATGGCGCTAGCTCTTCAAGCACTAGAGGTTTCGGTGGAATCCTTTTTAACGGTACTGCAGGTATAACAGTTTACTTAGGTAAAAATGTAAAACATGCTGACTGGGTTCTTGATAATGAAGACAGATTCAATGTTATAGATAACAGACTTACAGCTATCGAAACAAAGATGCTTGATACTGACAATGATGGTGTTGCTGATTACTTAGATCAAGAGGCAAATACTCCTGCAGGTGCAATGGTTGATACTAAAGGTAGATCAATTGACAAAAACAACAATAACGTTCCTGATGAAACAGAAGCTTATATCTTGAAAAATTACGCTGCTAAAACTGGTGATACTGGTATTGTATACGATAACGAATTGATCAAAAGCTTAATCAATGGTGGTTATGTTGCAGTTTATTTTGATTTCGATAAATCTAAACCAACTAACGTTTCTACTGAAGGAATTGATTTTATCTTAACTTACTTAAGAAACAATCCTTCTGCTTCAGTTGACATTACTGGTCATGCTGACGAATTGGGAAGATCTGCATACAATGATAAATTATCTAATGCAAGAGCTGCTAATGTAAAAAATACCTTAGTGAAAGCTAAAGTTGATGCATCAAGATTGAATGTAATTGCTGCTGGTGAAGATACTTCAGTTGATAAAACTTCAGAAAATGCAAGAAAATTAGTTAGAAGAGTTACTTTCATAGTAAAATAAGCTACTTTTTTATATCAAAAAGCCCTAAAGGAAATTTCTTTTAGGGCTTTTTTTTGCTTACAAACTTCAGTGTTAAGAGTTAGAACGGATCAATTTCATTCATTATTTTTTTTAATGACCGTTTCTAAAAAATATTTCCTCAATATTTTCAGAAAAATATGATTTACGAAACCGGCAAAGGAGCCTACCAATATCCATCTATGCCCATCGCAGCTGTATGGATATTTTCATTAATTTAAAAATTATTTTCAGGAGATTATCAATCGTAAACTAAGTTTTTTTGTAACTTTACTAAAAACACACTGCCATGCTATCAAAAAATATAGAACTCGCGCTGAATCATCAAATTCGAATTGAAGCTGAATCATCACAAACGTACCTTTCTATGGCCTCTTGGGCAGAGACTCACGGTTTGGAAGGAATTTCAAAATTTATGTATGCCCAATCTGATGAAGAACGGGGACATATGCTTAAATTGGTACGCTATATAAATGAAAGAGGCGGTCACGCTAAAGTGAGTGAATTAAAGGCTCCGAAAATTAGTTACGAGGCATTCAAGGAAATGTTTGAAGAACTATACAAACACGAAATTTTTGTTTCTGATGCAATTAATGAACTGGTTCATATTTCCTTTTCTGAAAAGGATTATGCCACGCACAACTTTTTACAATGGTATGTAGCCGAACAAATTGAGGAAGAAGCTCAGGCTAAACTTATTTTAGATAAGATAAACCTAATTGGTGATGACAAAGGCGGTTTGTATTTGTTTGACAGAGACATTCAGCAAATGACTTTAAATAATTCTTCAGCCAAAGACGCAAAATAACCAACCATTCTTTAGAATAATGCAACTTGATTTTAACGCATCGAAAATTGAGTAAAAAGAAGAAAAATAAGGATAAGAAAAAGGATAAAAAAGGACTCCACAAAAAGGATGTCGCTAAGGGCAAACTCAAGTCAAAATGTTGTGAAAGTTATAAAAAGGGGGAAGACAAACGTTGCAAACGCTGCCCTAGATTTGATTTAGGCAAAAAAGAAGATTAATTTTTTATCCCATTCATTTTAATAAAAAGCCATCGACAAATCTTCGATGGCTTTTCCGTTATACAGCGGTGATCGTATTCCAATAACCGCATATTGAGCCGGCTTACTATTTCCCCAAAAGTAGTACTTCATTGACTACTACTTCGGTGATATACCGTTTTTCTCCATTTTGATCATCATAACTTCGATGCGTCAATTTGCCTTCAATGGCAATTTCTTTCCCTTTAGTTACGTATTTTTCAATAATTTCGGCAGTTTTTCCCCAGGCTACGAGTTTGTGCCATTGGGTTTCTTCTACCTTTTCTCCTTTGTCATTTTTGTAACTTTCGTTTGTAGCTAACGTAAAATTCGCTAATTTTTTTCCTTCGTCAAAAATTTTGATTTCCGGATCATTCCCTACATGTCCGATTAATTGTACTTTGTTTCTTAATGCATTCATGGCGTATACTATTTAAATGTTAGTGAATATTTTGTTGAAGTGTTCTTTCAAATCAACATTGCAAAGATGCGATGACTTCCAAAAAGTATTCGGTTGGTAACTGTTTACTTTCGGTTGTAACTATTTGTAACCGTTTGTAAATGGAAAAATTTATATATATTTGATGAAAATCAAATTCTTATGCAGGCCAAAATAAAAAAAGTAGAATTACGAAATCTAGAATTTGACGATTATAAGCAGTTAAAAAAATCCATGGTGCAATCGTATCCCGAATTGGCAGATTCGTACTGGAAAGAACAGGATATTGAGCAATTACTTAGTCTGTTTCCTGAAGGACAATTAGTAATTTTAGCCGATGGAAAAGTGCTTGGCGCCGCACTATCCTTAATTGTGGACGAAGTTTTAGTTGATAAAAACCCGAATTACGCTAAAATAACCGGAAATTTTACTTTCTCGACACACAATCCAAAAGGAGAAATATTGTATGGAATCGATGTATTTATACATCCTGATTATAGAGGTTTGCGGCTTGGCAGGCGATTGTATGATGCCCGAAAAGAATTGTGTGAAAAATTAAACCTAAAGGCTATCGTTTTTGCCGGAAGGATTCCAAATTACAGCAAACACGCTGCAAAGCTGACTCCAAAAAAGTATATCGACAAAGTAAAACTAAAAGAATTGCATGACCCTGTGCTTTCCTTCCAGCTGAGTAATGATTTTCACGTAATGAGAATTATGAAAAACTATTTGGCAGGAGATGTCGATTCCAAAGAATTTGCTGTATTATTAGAATGGAACAATATTTATTATGATGAAAGTCCTCAATTAATAAATACCCAAAAAAGCATCATAAGACTTGGATTAATTCAGTGGCAAATGCGTCCGTTAATAAACTTAGAAGCTTTATTTGAACAAGCTGAATTTTTTATTGATGCCATATCCGGTTACAAAAGTGATTTCGCCCTTTTTCCTGAGCTGTTTATTGCTCCTCTTATGGCGGACTACAATCATTTATCCGAACCTGAAGCCATTAGAGAACTTGCAAAATATGCAGACCCCATTCGCAAAAAATTTCAGGAACTTGCCATCTCTTATAATATAAATATCATTTCAGGAAGCATGCCCTATTTAGAAAATGGCACTTTATACAATGTTGGTTTTCTTTGTAAAAGAGACGGAACCTCTGAAATGTATTATAAAATTCACATAACCCCGAATGAAGTGCTGCATTGGGGAATGAAAGGCGGCTCAGAAATTAGAACTTTTGATACCGACTGTGGAAAAATAGGAATCATGATTTGCTATGACGTTGAATTTCCGGAAATGGCTCGATTAATGGCCGATGAAGAAATGAACATTTTATTTGTACCGTTTTTAACCGATACACAAAGTGGTTATATAAGAGTAAGACACTGCGGGCAAGCCCGAGCCATAGAAAACGAATGTTATGTAGCCATTGCCGGCTGTGTTGGAAATCTTCCAAAAGTGAACAATATGGATATCCAATATGCACAAACCGCAGTATTTACACCTTCAGATTTTGCTTTTCCCAGCACCGGAATAAAAGCGGAAACAACTACCAATACTGAAATGACTTTGATTGTCGATGTGGATTTAAATTTACTCAAAGACCTTCACGAACATGGAAGCGCCAGAATCCTAAAGGACCGCAGAACTGATCTATACGAAATTAAAAAAATCAATCCATGAACAAAAACTGCTTAGAATGTGGAGAAAAGATTGTAGGTCGCGAAGACAAAAAGTTTTGCAGCGATGGTTGTCGTAACGCTTACAATAACAAAATAAACAAAGACAGTACTAATTTTATGCGTAATATCAATAATAAGTTGCGCAAAAATTACCGCATTCTATCTGAACTTAATGTGGAAGGAAAATCAAAAACCACTCGAACAAAACTCTTAAGCAAAGGCTTCGATTTTGAATTTTTTACCAATATTTTACAAACCAAAACAGGAAATACCTACTATTTCCTATACGACCAAGGTTACCTACCCTTGGAAAATGATTTTTATATGTTAGTTAAAAAAGATATTTAACACCCCCAACCTACCTACTACCTACCATGAAAAAAGATTACTCCTCAATTTTTGCCAGTTTATTTATCCTCGTAATTCTGGGATTAATTTACTTCACGATGATGCCCCATTGGACTTCAGATGATGAAGGCCCACTTTCTGAATTTTCAACCAAAAGAGCTTTGACTCAAGTGCAAGCCATTTCAAAACAGCCTCATTATGTAGGCTCCGAAAATCATGAAGAGGTGGCCAATTACCTCCAAAAAGAACTTAAGAAACTTGGATTAGAAACGTCTCTTCAGGAAGGATACACGTTGAGCGACTGGGGAAATTTAGTAAAGTCAAAAAATATATTGGCTCGAATAAAAGGCACTACTAGCTCCAAAGCCTTGTTGTTGCTTACGCATTACGACAGCGCGCCACATTCCTATTCGCACGGCGCGAGTGATGCCGGTTCCGGCGTAGCCACAATATTGGAGAGTGTCCGTGCTTTTTTGTATAATAAAACCCCTCATAAAAACGATATTATCATTCTGTTTTCGGATGCAGAGGAATTGGGATTAAATGGCGCAGCTCTTTTTGTAACCCAACATCAATGGGCAAAAGAAGTTGGTTTAGTGCTCAATTTTGAAGCACGCGGTTCTTCAGGCCCGAGTTATATGTTGATGGAAACCAACAAAGGAAACGCAGGATTGGTCAAAGAATTTGCTGCTGCAAAAGCTACTTTTCCTGTTTCTAATTCCCTGATGTACAGCATTTATAAAATGTTACCCAATGATACGGATTTGACAGTTTTCAGGGAACAAGGTAATGTCCAAGGATATAATTTTGCCTTCATTGACGACCATTTTAATTATCATACGGCTCAGGATGACATCAATCATTTGAACAAAAACACACTAGCCCATCAAGGCTCTTATTTAATGCCGTTGTTGAATTATTTTTCGAATGCGGATTTAAATACTACTCAAGCCAGTAACGATTATGTCTATTTTACCATTCCGTATACTTTTATAAGCTATCCATTCAGTTGGGTTTTACCAATGGTACTAATTGCATTGGCGTTATTTATTTTTCTGTTGTTTTTAGGAAAAGCCAAACGCATTTTATCTTTCAGGGAAATTGGCAGAGGATTTATTCCTTTATTGGGCTCTCTAATCGTTACCGGATTAATTACTTTCTTTGGATGGAAAGCATTACTGAAAATATATCCGCAATACAACGATCTACTGAACGGATTTACCTATAACGGGCATGCCTATATCGCTGCATTTGTACTTTTGGCCGTGGCAATAAGTGTAGCATTTTACAACCGTTTTTCTGCTAAAAAAGTCACGATGAATCATTATGTTGCGCCATTGCTTCTATGGCTTATCATTAATGGAATTCTTGCTTTTATTTTACAGGGCGCAGGATTCCTGATTATTCCGGTTTACTTTGGTATTTTTATTTTTGGTGTTTTTATAGTAACTCAAAGATCCAATAAAACACTAAATCTCGTTTGCAGTATTCCTACTTTGATTATCGTAGCTCCATTTATCCAAATGTTCCCTATCGGTTTGGGATTAAAAGTACTGTTTGGAAGTGCAATTCTCACCGTTTTGACTTTTGGCTTATTGCTGCCTATTTTTGGGGCTTTCGCCAAAAAAGGAATCTGGTCTTTAGTTTTTTTCGTACTCGCCATCGGCTTTTTTGCGAAAGCACATTCCGAATCGGGATACGAATTTGGAAAAGCAAAATCTAACAGTTTGTTGTACATCTATAATGCCGACACGGACAAAGCCAATTGGGCAACTTATGACACCAATCTTGATGCCTGGACCAAAAGCTATTTGGGTGAAAATCCTAAAGAAGCAGCGGAAAATGAAACTCCTTTATTCAGCAAATACAATTCCGGATTTACTTATCAAGCTGACGCTCCCGTAAAAGTATTAAAAAAACCCAGTATAGCATTTCTTGAAGACCGAATTGTAGGTAACCAAAGATATTTAAAAATACTCATCTCACCGAACCGAACAGTAAATCGATATGACATTTTTGCCAATGAAAAAATGATTCTTCATAATTTTAAAGCTAACGGTGCAAAATCATTAGGTCAAAAAGGTTCAGCATATGAAAGAAAAGGCAAAAAGATTCTGAGTTATTACGTGGTTGATAATTTGCCTTTGGAAATCCAATTCAGCATCAATACTTCTGCTGTTTTTGACATGGAATTAATGGAAAGTTCTTTTGATTTAATGACCAATCCTTTATTTGGAATAGCAAAAAGAGAAAATTGGATGATGCCCACACCTTTCGTTTTGAATGATGCAGTAGTGATTAAGGAAAAAATAAAACCAAGTCCAATTGTGATTCTGAATGCTTTGGACAGTGGCATTGCAAATCCTGTCGTAAAAGATAGTTTGACGGTTGCAAAAGACAGTTTGAAAGTCAAATAATTTAAAAATAAAATGACAAAAATTAGCATTCTTGGTTGTGGTTGGTTGGGATTGCCCTTGGCGCAAGCCTTAGTCAAAAAAGGATTTACCGTAAATGGATCAACGACTTCACCGGACAAATTATCTTTGTTGGGAAATTCAGGAATCAATCCTTTTTTAATTGTGCTCTCTGAGCATAAAACAGATGGAAACATTGCAGATTTTCTAGAAAACTCTGAAATATTGATCCTTGACGTTCCACCTAAACTTCGTGGTACAGCAAAAGAAAATTTCGTTTCAAAAATCAGAAATGCAATTCCATTTATAGAAAAATCCTCCATCAAAAAAGTACTTTTTATCAGTTCCACGTCAATTTACGGGAATACTCATACTGTCGTATCAGAAGAAACAGTACCTCAGCCGGATACCGAAAGCGGAAAACAATTAGTCTTGGCCGAGCAACTTTTAAAAAGCAATGAGCGATTCAAAACTACTGTACTTCGTTTTGGTGGTTTAATTGGCAAAGACCGACATCCGATAAAATTTCTGGCTGGTCGCGAAAACCTCGATAATCCAGACGCGCCTATAAACCTCATTCATCATGAAGATTGCCTTGGTATTATTCTAAAGATTATTGAAAATAATTCTTGGAACGAAACCTTTAATGCGGTAACACCATCTCATCCGTCACGAGAAACTTATTATATAAAAAAGGCAATCGATCTGAATTTGGCTTTGCCAAAATTTAACCATGAAAAACCTTCTGTCAAAAAAACCATTTCGAGTGACAAAATAGAAACCGTTTTAAATTATACTTTTACCAAACCAAATTTATAACGTGAGGACTAAACTTAAAAATGCCTTTTCATCTAAAATCAACGCTATTGGATTACCCATATTAGCTTTATGTTGGGTTAGTTTTTTTTGGGGTACCACATGGATTGCTTCTAAAGAAGGGGTAAAACATATGCCGGCAATACAACTTGCCGCCATAAGACAATTCATTGCCGGATTTTTATATATTTCCTTTTTCTTGTTCAAAAAAAGACCCTGGCCAAAAGGAAAACAATGGAAAACAATCATTATCCTCAGCATTCTTAATTTCGTATTAAGCAACGGATTAAGCACTTGGGGGGTGAAATACATCAGTAGTGGCTTAGGCGCCATTATCGGAGCTTTGGTGCCTTTATGGATTGTTATCATAAGCATCTTGAGAGGAGAACGATTGGCACAATTAGCGGTTATTGGTTTGGTGGTTAGTTTTGGCGGAGTGTGTGTCATATTCTACGATCATCTAAGCGATTTCCTACTCCCGGATTTTAGGTTTGGAATTTTTATTTCGATAATTGCTACTTTAACCTGGGCATTTGGATCTTTATATACCAAGAAGAAAGCGGCAAGTTTTAATCCTTATTTTAGTTTAGGATTGCAAATGTTTTTATCAAGTATTTTGCTTTTTGCATTTACAGGCGCTACCGGAACATCCGTTAGTCTAAGTTCTATACCTATGATGTCATGGTTATCAATTGCCTACCTGATCATCATTGGGTCTATTCTTACTTTCATTGCCTTTATCTATGCGCTTCAGAACTTACCTTCAGAAATAAACAGCATCTATGCTTATATCAATCCCATTGTAGCCGTAATTTTAGGCACAATGATTTTTGGAGAACAACTTACTATTGCACTGGGTATAGGAGGCGGGGTGACATTATTCGGGCTGTATATGGTGAATTATTCGCTAAGAAAAAGCCGCAAATAATACTTATTCTTTGTTCTGGATTGTCCAATAAAATATAATTTGCTAAAAAAAAACACTTTCACCAATAGCATTTTGACTTTTGCAACTGGAAATACGGATTTTTGAGTAGCCATTTTTCGGCATCTCTTTTATCTTTTTTTATCAGAAAACAATGAATCCAAACAAAAAATTCACTAACTTTAGTACACCTTTTTCAAAAAAAACAGTCTTTACAGGGAACGCATAAAGACCGAAGTGAATGTTGAATTGCCCGTTTATTTAAAAGAAAGTAGATTTGATGGCACGTATGAAACAACCAGGAAGCGCAAGATAGAGCGTAACTTTAGGCACTTGGCATTTGACCGATATATCTGATAATAAAAATTATTTTCAGACGAAGAAGAAAACCTAAACTTCCATCTATAGAAGGTAAGGACAAAAAAAGAGAAATTTAAATATTGGTTACTATCCAAATGCTCTAGTTACAGCACGATAGAGTTTTATGAGGCATAAAATCGTTTTTGGCTTTTAATAAAAAACAGTTGCCGAAAATCACCGAGGATGTGATACTTTACAACTAACCTCATCCTTAAAGGACAATTAATCGGTATTCAATCAAAACCAAATCACAAATACGATACAACTATTTTTCACAACAGTTGCAATTAAAAAAAATGAAAATTGAATAAACAGCTGTGCCAAATAGATATTTAAAAAGCAACAGAAGAAACTATTTTATAAAGTTGATGGAGAATACGTAATCACAACTAAAAGACATTTTTTATCAACAAATTATCAATTATTAATAAAAAAAGAAATTATGAAAAAGTCTTTATTTATTATATTGGTTCTCACAGTACATATAGCATTTGCACAACAAATAGTAACTGGGGTCATAAGCGACAAAACAAACAGACCTATCGAAAACGTAAAAGTTACTGTTAAAAATACAGACCTAAAAACTTTTACAGATGCGGCAGGAAAGTATTCAATAGAAGTACCAGAAGCTAATAGAATACTTGAATTTGCAAAAGAAAATTTTAAAGGCCAAGCCGTTGAAATCACCAGCGACACAGTAAATTTAAACATAATAATGATTGGTGGTATTGATTTGTTTCAACTCAGTTTGGACGAACTAATGAGTATTGATGTTGTAACTGCTTCGAAAAAATCTGAAAATCTGAAAATTGCACCGGCAACAATTTATGTCGTCACTGAAAAAGATATTATCGAAAACGGTTACACTAATTTAACAAGTTTATTGGAAAACGTTCCAGGTGTGGTAGCTATTAAAACCGACATTTTTGCTTTTGGAGGACAACGTGGGTTTTTAAGTAATTTTTCGCAAACTCTCTTATTGGTGAATGGAAGAGAAATGCAAAATCTAATTGCGTCCGAAACATTCATAGCAACGCAATTTGCGATGCATAACGTAAAACAGGTTGAAATTCTCCAAGGTCCGGCATCTGCTCTTTATGGAGCAAATGCTTTGGTTGGTGTCATCAATATCATCACAAAAAATGATTCCTCTGATTTTAATGCAACGGAGTATCATGCAGAAATTGGAACAGAACAAACTCAGTCCCATAGTATCGTGTTTGGAAAAAATATAAATGATTTTCGTATCAGTGGTAGTTTTCGATATTTTCGCACTAATCTTTGGGATTATAAAGATTTTATAAAAGATACCGTAAATTTCAGACAAGGATTTCCTGCTAAAGCGTTTCCCCTAAACCAACAATTCAAACAGGATAACTGGTCAATCCCATATGCTGCAAAAGTCTCATACAAAGGCTTCTATATAGGAATAGAGGGATATGAGCTTAAAGGCAGTAAAGGAATTGAACATGTTTCGTTAGATTATAAAAGTCAATATGATTATCGCCAATTAGCGCTCTATTATGCCGGTATAGATAAAAAAATTACTGATAAACTTAAAATTAATGCTGAACTTCAATTTTATAAAGAAAGATTCTGGGGATTAAACACTTCTTTCGACAGCGCTATTTATAATACGCTTATAAAAAACGGACATGATCCGAACGTACCACTTACGGATAAAGAAATCCAAGAAAATTTCATCGATGTATATTCACAGCAATCGAGTTCAGGTTCAAAACGATATAAAGCAAACATACAGTTAAATTACGCCCCAGATCCAACTTTATCTATTATTGGTGGTTATACTTTTGACCTCTTTGATTTACTTGGTATCGCTCGTTCTACAGATAGAATAAACCCTGATTTCGATGAAACACGCTCTATTGAAAATACCATGCGCAAACCATTCTTCCGTCAATATAAAAATTCATTTTTTTTACAATTGCAGAAAACACTATTTGATAAGCTATATCTTACCCTGGGTGGACGATTTGATCACCACAATATTTATAAATCCATTTTTACCTTTCGCAGTGGTTTAGTTTACACCCCATTTCCAAAAACCTCAATAAAATTTCTTTTTGGTCAAGCTTTCCGTGAACCTACTATTTTTGAGCTTGGGGCCTTAACAGAAAAAAAAGAGCCTATTGAACTTGATCCAGTACGCATGAATACCTTTGAGATTGGAATCAACCAATCGTTTACCAGTAATTTAATTGCGCATATTGTCGCCTATAAAAATAGAGCAACAAATTTTATTGAACCTACTGAAACCTTAGTTTTCAAAAATTCAGATAAAGTAATACACATCTATGGTTTTGAAAGTCAATTGTTTTACAAAACAGGAAAAATCAGAACTGAAATTGGTTATTCTTATGTTCAAAAAGATGCTGACGATTACGCTGGAGCGCGTACCGTAAATCTCGGTGTTTATACCAACAGGATAACCGGAGGTGTTACTTTTAATGCCACTGATTCGTTTACAATAAATTCAAGAATCAATTATTATTCTGAAATTAAAGCAAAACATGGTAATAAGGATATTATACAAATAATTACCATTCCATCTTATGCCAAGATTGATTTGACATTTTCTTATGTGAAAATAAAAGTGTACGATGCAGAACTTACTACACAATTATCAGTTACGAATCTGTTTGATTCAAAATTCTATCAACCTGATATAAGATTAGGTGGTCCAAAACAATTTTTACAACATGGAAGACAACTTTTTTGCAATTTGATTTTTAAATTTTAAAAATGATAAATAAAACACTGTTGTCAACAGTTTTTGTCTTAAAAAGACAGCATTTTTTGATTTTTTGATCTTGAAATTTGATAAAATTAAAAGAGATTCTTTTTTAAAATTACCTTTTCGTATTTTTGCCGAAAATTATTTTTATGAAATCCATTTTTTATAAATACCGAAAGTTTTTTGGTGTTTTGTTAGTCTTTTCTATCCTGACAATTTACTTGTTTTATGTGGCACTAAAACCAAGTAAATCACTACCTGTTTTTAATCCCTCAGATGTAAACCCGGAATTGGTAGACAGTACAGTACAATACATCAGTAAATACCATACCATTGCTGATTTTTCATTTGTAAACCAAAACGGAAAAACCATCACAGAAAAAGATTATGAAGGAAAAGTATATGTTGCTGATTTCTTCTTTACCACTTGCGGTTCTATTTGCCCAAAAATGACAACCAATTTAGCAGAAGTTCAAAAAGCAATTATTAATAATCCAAAAGTAATGCTGCTTTCCCATACTGTTTTCCCTGAAACTGACAGCGTTCCTGTTTTAAAAGCGTATGCTCTAAAAAATGGAGTAGTTGACAGCAAATGGAACTTAGTTACCGGCGATAAAAAAGCCATTTACACTATGGCAAGAAAATCCTATTTGGCAGTCAAATTAGGAAGACCAGAACAGTTATATGATATGGTTCACACAGAAAACTTTGTTTTGGTGGACACAAAAAGACGCGTTCGTGGTTTTTATGACGGAACTAAAAAAGAGGACATGAAACGTTTAATAGAGGATATTAATTTTTTGTGTATCGAATAAAAAATAATTAAAAAATTGAACTTCAGGTATTTCATTTCCTTTATCAGATCAATAAAAACAAGCAAGTTACTAGCTTTTATTTACTCATAAAAGCTACAAAAATGATAATTATCATTTGTTTTGGTATTATAATATGTACTTTTGCAATCTTAATTCAATCTAAATAAGTCTTGCGAACAACGATACATTCCCTCAAAAAAGGCGAAAAAGCCATTATTAAAGATTTTGATATTGATATCGTCCCTTTAAAATTATTAGAAATGGGTTGTTTACCCGGGAATATGGTAGAATTACTTCAAATTGCACCTTTTGGAGATCCTTTATACTTAAATATTAATGGTTCTCATGTTGCCATTCGTATAGAAACTGCAAGGGAAATTGAAGTTGAAATAATGAAAACCAACTTATGGTAAGCAATCGAAACATTAATGTCGCTTTAATAGGAAATCCAAATGTAGGTAAAACTTCCGTATTCAATCAGTTGACGGGTTTAAACCAGCAAGTGGGTAATTATCCCGGAATTACCGTTGAAAAAAAGATTGGGTTTTGTAAATTACCGAATAATGTTAAAGCTAATATTCTAGATTTACCAGGAACGTATAGTTTGAATGCCAGTTCGATTGATGAAAACGTAGTAATTGAGCTTTTGCTGAACAAAAACGACAAATTATATCCAGATGTAGCTCTTGTCGTTACTGATGTAGAAAATTTGAAACGTAATTTACTTCTTTTTACACAAATAAAAGATTTAGAAATCCCTACTATTCTAGTCATAAACATGGCTGATAGAATGGCGTATAAAGGAATAACGCTAGACATTCCGTACCTTGAAGAGCATCTCAAAACCAAGATTGCATTGATTAGTTCGAGAAAAGGTTTCGGAATCGATCAATTAAAAAAATTAACTGTCACTTATAAAAATATTTCTAGTGAACCCTGTTTGAATGCCTCCAGTATTGATCCTGAATATTTCAATACGTTGCGTAAAACATTCCCGAATCAGTTGTTATATAAATTGTGGTTAGTCATTACACAGGATGTTAATTTTCTAAATTTAGATCGTAACGAAATTCGAAGCTCATTGACCAAATCGCACTCAGACCTGAAGCGTTTGCAGCAAAAAGAAACGATAAAACGGTATCAGTTTATCAATGATGTTCTGAAAGTTGGATTAAAAATTGACGAAACTGTCGCTAAAGATTTTCGTAGTAAACTGGATCGCGTGCTCACCCATAAAGTGTGGGGTTATGTAATTTTCTTTCTAATCTTATTTGTCATTTTTCAATCTATTTTTGAATGGTCAAAAATCCCAATGGATTTCATCGATAGCACTTTTGCTTCGTTGAGTTCTCTAGCTGCTGACAATTTGCCTGCTGGAGTTTTAACCAATTTAATTTCACAGGGAATTATTCCTGGAATTGGGGGAATTTTAATATTTATACCACAGATTGCCTTTCTTTTCATGTTCATTTCCATTCTCGAAGAAAGCGGTTATATGAGCAGAGTGGTTTTTCTGATGGATAAAATCATGCGTAAATTTGGTTTATCAGGTAAAAGCGTTGTGCCGCTTATTTCAGGAACAGCATGTGCAATTCCTGCGATTATGGCAACCCGAAACATCGAAAACTGGAAAGAAAGACTCATCACCATACTGGTAACTCCTTTCACAACTTGTTCTGCAAGATTACCTGTTTACGCCATCATTATTGCGCTGGTGATTCCCGATACTCGCATTTTTGGAATCTTGAATATGCAGGGAATGACATTGATGCTGTTGTATCTTTTGGGTTTTGGAATGGCTATTTTCTCGGCTTACATTTTAAATAAGATTCTAAAAATAAAAGGAAAAACCTATTTTGTAGTTGAAATGCCTAATTATAAATTACCACTTTTCAAAAATGTGGGAATTAACGTAATCGAAAAAACAAAGGCATTTATTTTTGGTGCAGGAAAAATTATATTAGCTATTTCCATTGTTTTATGGTTTTTGGCTTCCTACGGTCCAGGAGAAAAATTCAATAATGCAGAAACTATTGTAGCTGAAAAAACCAAAGACAAACCGCTGTCAAAAACAGAATTTAACAATGCCGTTGCTTCACAAAAATTAGAAAACTCTTATATCGGTTTAATGGGAAAAACCATTGAGCCAGTGATTTCTCCTTTGGGATATGACTGGAAAATAGGGATTGCCATTATCAGTTCGTTTGCCGCGAGAGAAGTTTTTGTGGGAACATTAGCGACGATCTACAGTGTTGGCGGAAGTGATAACGAAGTTACCATAAAGAACAAAATGGCTTCCGAAATCAATCCGGCAACAGGAGAAAAAATATTCAATTTTGCATCGGGTATATCGCTATTGTTATTTTATGCTTTTGCCATGCAATGTGCCAGTACATTAGCCATTACCAAAAAAGAAACCAACAGCTGGAAATGGCCGTTAGGGCAACTAATTTTCATGAGTGGCTTTGCTTATGTAGTAGCGCTGATAGCCTATCAAATTCTAAAATAAACGATTATGGATATTCAGGAAATTATAGCGTTTGTTGCACTCGCAATTGCAGTAGCTTTTTTGATTCGAAAATTCTTTTTCAAAAAGAAGAAATCAGATAAAAATTGCGGTAGTGATGACGATTGTGGTTGTCATTGAACTTTTTGTTTAAATGCATTCGCTTTTCACCTTACGAATGAAGAAACAATCAAAATTTAAAATTCGACTAATTTAAAAAATAAAAATCCACCCATTAATTTAAACTATTTGATTTAAATTAACTAAATTTACATAGTATAAAATCGTGGTTTTAGACTCAAAATCAGTCATTTCCATTTTTAGTTTTTAAAAAAATGGTTTCTGATTGTACTTGGATCTAAGATCCCTTTTGAACATAATTTCAGGACTTTTAGCTTTACTCCTACCCAGCAATTGGAATTATAGAACTACTATGAATTGGTAATCGGTATCTTTTAATAATTTAAAGGAGAAAACTACAAGAAACCTCGGTATAGCATCTATTCTTATGAAAAAAACAAACTGTCTTTTTTTTCTTAATTACTCATTTCATTGACTAATTTATCACAAAAAAAAGTGTTAATCGTCTAAATTAAAGTTTCTTATAGTTATTATGTTGCAATTGATTTCAAATAAAAAATGAGCCAATATCAACTAATCATGAAAACGTTTACATTACTATTATTTATATTGAACTTCACATTTCTTTTTGCCCAAAAAGAAATCTCAGGTTTTGTAATAGATAATGCTGGTATTGCTATGCCAGGGGTTAACATCACTGAAAAAGGGACAAACAATAGCGTTTCCAGTGACATCAATGGGGCGTACCAGATTACCGTTAGAGAAGGAGCTACTCTGGTCTTTAGTTACTTTGGGTACTCCAAACAGGAATATGACACAACTGATCCTACTTTAAATGTTGTTTTATCCCAAGACGGGGGACAAAATAGTACCGACGTTGTGGTTACCGGAACAAGAGTAGCGCCCAGAAGCAATACCACAACTACACTTCCAATTGATGTAATAACATTTGAAAACCTCATGGCAACGGGGCAAACAACTTTTGACAAGGCATTACAGTACAGAATACCCTCTTTTAATACTGTTCAAACTCCTGTAAATGATGCTACCTCATTACTCGACCCCTATGAGATTAGAAATATGGGTCCTAGTAGAACCTTGCTACTTATCAATGGAAAACGCAAAAACGTAAGCGCGCTACTTTATGTTCAGACGGCTCCAGGCCAAGGGGAAACAGCTGCCGATATTTCAGCAATACCAATTGATGCTATCGAAAGAGTAGAGATTCTACGTGATGGGGCATCCCCTCAATATGGTTCTGATGCGATAGCCGGAGTAATAAATATTATTTTAAAAGAGAGAACCGAAGATGGCTCAGTAACTATAAAAACAGGAATTACTGCTGAAGGCGATGGAGAAATGTTAGGCGTAAGTTTAAACAATGGGTCTGCTATAGGCGACAAAGGTTTTGTAAATTATACTTTAGATTTTTCAAAGGTAAACTTAGCTAACAGGCCCGGAAAAGTGGATGCAGAAGGAGATTTTAATGATTTTGTTAAAATAAATCCTGTCCTATATAGCAGTTATGTCAATAAAGACAATACTCTTGGCGGTACCGATATAACTGGAATGACAGCTGCCCAAATAAATACTGTTTTTGAAAAATACATAGGCTCGTCCGATTACAACGCAAAATTAGCCACCATAAATCAAGGAAATATAACGGGAAGAAATGTTGTTGATACTTTTTTAACGAGAAATCCTGAAGGAGGAAACATCAATGGTTCTCCGGAAACTGCCGCCGTAAAATTTTTGGTAAACGGTGAATTTAATTTGTCCCATGAAACACAAATGTATTATAATGCTGCTTACGTTTACAAAAAAGTTAACTCATTTGCGAACTACAGAACCCCGTACTGGCGATCTATAAAAAACCCCTTCGAAAATAGCAGCATCCCAAACTGGAGCAACTCATCTGTTTATCCCACTTATTTAAAAGATTTCTTTGGTGATGGCACAATAGCTTCCTATAAAGGTTATCTTCCTACATTTACTGGAGATTTAAACGATTACAATGGTACCTTAGGTTACAAAGCTATAAAGAATGGATGGAATGTCGATGCCAGCATAACTGTTGGCGGTAATTCGCAAAGCTATACGGTAGAAAACTCTCAAAACAAATCAGACATAAAAGATTCTAACAGGGTTAATATCTACCAGGAGAATAGTCCGATCTCATTCAAACCTGGGGGAGCTTCGTTTAACCACATTGTGGGGAATTTAGATATCTCTAAAGTATTATCCGATAAAATAAGCGTTGGTTTTGGTTCTGAAGTCAGAACAGAAACTTTTATAATTAGGGAAGGGGACAAAGCTTCCTGGGATGGAGAAGGTGCTGATTCCTTTGCCGGTAACAGGCCAGAAAATACAGGCAAATGGAATCGTTACAATTTAGGAGGATACTTCGATTTAGCATATGATTTTACTAAAGATTTCTTGGTAAACGGTACGGTTCGTTATGAAGACTATAGTGATTTTGGATCAGCAACGGTCTGGAAATTAAGTTCTAGGTTTAAATTTTATAATGACAAAATTATCGTAAGAGGATCTATTTCCACCGGATTCAGAGCCCCAACATTACACCAAATATATTCTCAAAAATCACAATATTCCTTTGTAGCGGGCCAAGGAATTCAAATTAGCGGGTTAATTAATAATATTTCTGCACAGGCGCGTATTTTGGGTATCCCAAAACTAGATGCTGAAAAATCAACTAATATCACAATTGGGATAGGAGCCAATCCTCTAAAAAAATTAAATTTCACGATAGATTATTACAACATCAAAGTAGCAAACAGGATTATCTTAGGGGATAAAATAGCTACTCAATTTGGCAGCGTTGCCTGGTTTGAAAATTCATTTGATTCGAGAACATCTGGCTTGGATTTTGTGATGAATTACAACACTATAACGATAGGAATCGGAGCATTAGATTTCAATTTATCTGGAAACGTAACTTTTGAAAATAAGAGAATTTCGCCCGTTGCAAGTGATAATTTTGGTGCAACACTTAATGCTTTAATGTTTACTTCAAGACCCGAAACAAAATGGATTTTGGGAGTAAATTACCAGATTAGAAAATTTGATTTAACGCTTAACAACACTTATTTTGGGAAAGCTACTTTCAAACAGCAAGGTTTAGATTCAAATTTAAGAACTGAGTTTATGCCAAAAATAGTTACTGATTTAGGAATTGATTTCGCTGCAACCGATAAATTGACATTAGCTCTAAATGTGAACAATTTATTAAACGTATTGCCTGAATGGAAATTTAAAGCCGAAAATGCAGTTGGAGCAGCCATTTTGAATAATCCTGCTCAAGTAAAATCACAATTTAACTTGATTACATTCAATGGCCGTTATTCTCAAACGACATATCAAGGATTCCACTTTAGCCAATTAGGAACTTTGTTCAGTTTGTCATTACGCTATAAATTCTAAGGTCAGAATTTAAAAAAAAGTCGGAACTGTTAAAAATTAAATGTTATGATACTTAAAAATCACATCTTTTTTTGGGGGGTAATCATCATACTGATGGGAGGAAATCCAATAGCAGCCCAAGAGAACGCTGGAGGGAAGGAATATGCCTTAAAAGCTGCTTTTCTTTATCGTTTTATAGACTATGTTAATTGGAAAGATTATTCTAAAAATCAAACTTTTAAGATCGCTATTCTGGAAGAAAGTCCAATTACCGCTTCATTGCTTGACATGCCTAAAAACAGAAAAATTGATATAAAGGAATATAAAAATTTGAACGAGATCAGTTTTTGTAATATTCTGTTTGTTCCTTACAATAGTACCATACCAATTGAAACGATTCTTTCGAAATTCTCTGGTAAGCCAGTATTGATTGTAACAGAACGAATCGGTTACGGAAAAAAAGGGGCGCAAATGAATTTTATTATAGTCGAAAATAAATTAAAATTTGAGGTAAATCTAAAAGCAATAAATAAATCCGGGATCGGAATCAGTTCATTCTTGCTGCAACATGCAATTATTGTGCAATAATCGTCACAAATTGCACATTTACATCGTTCCACTAGGGAGCGTTTAGGAGTAAAGAGACAAAGAGAAAGTGACGTTACAGAGCACTTAAAGTGCGCGAAATACTATTTTAAATATTGGAAAAACCACAAACAAATGATGAATCTACGTAACATCTCCATCAAAAATAAATTGGTACTAATGCAGGTTTTTACCTCCGCATTTGTATTAGGGCTTTGTATTACAGCTTTTGTATTAATAGACATTAAAGGGTTCAAAGATCGAAAAATAATAAGTTCAATTGCTATTGCCCAAGTGGTAGGCTTTAATAGTGTTTCTGCTCTCGAATTTTTAGATAATGCAGCCGCACAGAAAATACTATCAGAATTAAAAGTGCAAAATGACATTTTAAACGCAACTATACTGGACAAAAAAGGAACTGTTTTTGCATCGTATACTAAACCAGGCTCCAATCCTAACTATCGGTTTACTGTACCAGTTATGGATCAAAAAAGCTTCATGTTTACTAATGAAAATCTTTTTGTTTACAACAAAATCAAAAAAGATAATAAAACAATAGGGCTGGTCTGTATCCGCTTTGAACTTTCCGAATTGAATAAAATAAAAATGGCCGTTTTGCGTCTGGGAATAGTATTATTAATTGTCGGAATCGGACTTGCTTTTCTGATTGCCATGATTATTAAAAAATACATCTCAAAACCCTTGTTAAACTTAGTAACTGTAATACAACAGATAAAGGATACGGGTGATTATAAAACCCGGATGGTTGTTGAAGGAAAAGATGAAATCAGCATCCTTTCCCTGGGACTTAATGATATGCTGGAAAATATTGAAAAAAGAGATACTGAAGTAGCACAATCCAAAGAACAACTGAACAAACAAAATGCTCTTTTACAATCGGTTATACAAAACATGGGTGATGGATTAATCGTTGCTGATGAGAATAGAAAATTCATCCTCTGGAATGCTGCCAGTGAAAGAATAATTGGAATTGGACCTATGGATATCCCCATCGACAGATGGGCTGAAACCTATGGTTTCTTTTTGCCCGATACCAAAACCGTCTTTAATACTAATGAGCTTCCTTTAGTACAAGCATTAAATGGTGAAGAAGTGGATAATATGGAAATATTTATCCAGAACTATAAAAAACCCGAAGGTCTTTCTGTAGTTGTTACTGCCAGACCTTTAAAAAATCCTGCCGGTGGAATAACTGGCGGAGTTTTGGTTATTCACGATATTACGGAACGAAAAAATTCAGAAAACGAGATTAAAAAACTAAATGAAGAACTGGAACGAAAAGTAACAGAACGTACAGCGCAATTAGCCGAAGCCATCGAAACCCTCCGAAAAAGCGAAGAAAAATATCGTGAAATTGTGGAAAACATCAGCGATGTGGTCCATACTTCTGATTACAAAGGTTATTTTACCTACATCAATCCTGCCTGCCGAAAACTAACGGGTTATACTCAAAATGAAATTATAGGAAAACATTTTTCAGAACTCGTTGCTCCGGAGTGGAAAGATCGTGTGGCCGAATTCTACTTAAATCAGTTTAAAAATAAAATAGATGAAACATTATTCTCATTTCCCATCCTTACTAAATCCAGAGAAGAAAAATGGGTAGAACAAACGGTAATGCAATTAAGAGAAGGCAATAGGATAACCGGACATAAATCTATTATGAGAGATATTACGGAACGAAAAGCGGCTGAACAGAAATTAAAAGAAAGCGAAGGTCAATTGCAAACCATATTTAATGAGGCGCCAGACGCTTTAATAGTAATAAATGATGAGGGAAATATTATCAGATGGAACCCGCAAGCTGAAAAAACATTCGGATGGTCACTATCGGAAGCTATGGGAAAAACTATGCGTGATTTAATTATTCCTGAAAAGTATAGAGACGAACATAGTAAAGGTTTTAAAAATTTCCTTACAACAGGTGAGGGACCGATTATTAATAAAACAATAGAAATCACAGCCCTTAACAAAAAAAATGAAGAGTTTGATATTGAGCTGACAGTGTCTCCAGCTACAATTTTGGGCAAATATATTTTCATTGCTTTTATCAAAGATATCTCACTAAGGAAAAAAATGGAAAATGAAAAAAAAGAAGCAGACAAATTAGTGCATCTTAATGAACTAAAATTAAAATTGATCCTTGAAAATATTGGCGAGGGAATTATTGTAACCGATAATCAAAAAAGAATTGTTTTATCCAATCATATGGCAGAAGAAATTATAGGAATAAAACAAGATTCTGCAGCCCCTACTACGCTTGATTGGTCAACTAAATATGAATTATATTATCCTGACGAAAAAACCATTTTTCCCGCACAGAATCTTCCATTGGAAAAAGCATTAAAAGGAGAGTCTACGGATGATGTTGAGATAATAATTGAAAATTCAGAAACAAAAGCCAAAAAACGGGTTATCATTAGCGGCAGACCAATAATCGATGAAAACAACTATGTTATCGCTGCAGTTGCTAATATAAAAGACATTACCTCTTACAAAGAACTTGAGGTTGCCTTAGAAGAAAGCGAGCAGAAATATCGAAAATTAATTGGTTTTAAAAAGGGATAAAAAAATAGCTCAGCATTGTCATTAGACTTATTTTGAATACCCTATCTTTATATAATAGTCTTTTTTAACAACAGGTACGTCTTGCTTGGGATAAGGAAAAACACTGATGCTTTTTATTTTTCTTTGCTTTTCTGGTAGATACATCGCAAACCATTGTTTGTTTTCTTCTTCATTTTTTGGAGAAAAGACAATCGTTTTATCGTCAATTAACTTTGAATCTTTATAAACGGAAATAACTCCTGAAGCTTCTCCAGCCCAGACGCAAGTAACGCCCTCCGGACAACGGGAATCGGAAATGATTGCTTTCAGAACCAATTGATATCCTGTTTTTTTAAGGCATCTTTTTGGGCTGATCTTTACATATTTTATGTTTTTTTTTTGGGTGTTTTGGGCAAAAACGGCAACACAGAAAACCAATAAAAAAATTAAGAAACTCTTTTTCATTTGATTTTTATTTTAATATACCAAATACAATACCTTTTGGTTAGCTTATTTTCACAAAAAGATTGGTGGCAATTTTATTTGAAATGGTTAAGTCTTTGTGATCCACTTTTATCTTTAAAGACAGGTCAAAACTTTCTTTAGTCAGTATTTGAATTTTAGAGCCCAGTGCTATTCCTTGTTTGTCTAAATATTTAAGAAATTCAGATGAAGTATCTTTTACACCCACACATATTCCAGTTTGATTTTCGTGCAATTCAGAAAGCAACTGTTTTTCAATTTTAATTACACGTCCATTGGCATCCGGAATAGGGTCACCATGCGGATCTTCGGTCGGATTTCCAAGAAAATCATCGAGTTTGTTAATCAGTTTTTCTGATTTTATATGTTCTAATTGTTCTGCAATATCATGAACCTCATCCCATGAAAAGTCTAATTTATCTACTAAGAAAACTTCCCAAAGACGGTGCTTTCTCACAATCATTTTAGCCGTTATTTTCCCGTGCTCCGTCAAAGAAACCCCTTGGTATTTTTTATAATTGACCAAATCCTTTTCGGCTAATTTCTTGAGCATATCGGTTACCGATGATGCTTTGGTTTCCATCATTTCAGCAATAGCATTGGTACTTACTTCGGAATCTGAAATATTGGTAAGATGGTATATGGTTTTAAGATAATTTTCTTCTGAAAAAGTCATTTGAATTTTGATTGAAGATTAACGATTTTATTTATAACAATTAGCGCGACATCGAAGATTCAGCAGCGCTAAACGGCCTCTGAAAAATTTAATTTTTTACAATAAACAAGGGGATTGAAATTTTGCGTCGTACTCTGTCAACAGTAGTTCCAAAGACTAAATCTTTAAAATCCGTATGTCCGTGCGTCCCCATTACTAAAACATCAAATTTTCCATTATTAATAATTTGGGGAATAACTTTATTGGGTTTCCCAAATCCTAATTCTGTAGCAATTTTATATCCTTTCTCCGTCAACATTTCTTTGTATTCATTCAATAGTTTTTCGTCTATTAACGTCTCGTGATCCTCAATATTGCCGCCATAAATCATGGCTCCAACTGTTTCTTCTACGTGAATTAAAGTATATTTTGCATCTATTCCCCCTAATTCAAAAGCACTGTTTAATGCAATTTCATCTGCAGTGGAAAAATCTACGGAAACGGCGATATTCTTTTTGTCATAACATCCCGATTTAGAGAATTGCAGTTTTAAATTGTGTGGCGAATGATTTTGAATATCTATTTTTGATTTTGTAACAAAAGGATTAAATACGATATACAGCAACAAAATCAGGAAACCTATCGCTAACGGAACAACCGTAAACCATAACAGCGTTGGATTTTCGGAAGTTTCGAGCCAGTCGTTTATTTCATCAAAAACCAATTTGGCGTTAAGCGAAACAATAATAAGTGCAACAAGCCAAGAAGCAGCCTGTGTTGTTTTACTGATATGAAAACCTTTCATTTTTGATTTATCGCTGACAAAATGAATCAGCGGAATAATGGCAAAACCAAGTTGTAAGCTCAGAATTACCTGACTTAAGATTAATAATTTACCCGTAACATCTTCCCCAAAAATTGAAATAACAATAACTGCCGGAACAATAGCGATAAGTCGCGTAATAATCCTTCGGATCCAGGGTTGAATACGTAGATTCAGATAGCCTTCCATAATAATCTGCCCCGCCAATGTTCCAGTAACAGTAGAACTTTGCCCTGCAGCAATCAAAGCTACTGCAAATAATATCGGAGCCCATTTGCTCCCCAAAAGAGGTTCCAGAAACTTATGTGCGTCTTGAATCTCTGATACATTAAACATACCACTTTTATAGAAAGTGGCAGCTGCCAGTATTAAAATGGCTGCATTTACAAAAAAGGCCAAGTTCAGTGCAATAGTAGAATCAATGAAATTATATTTCAATGCCTCCTTAATTCCTTCCTTGCTTCTGTCTAATTTTCTAGTTTGTACCAAAGCGGAATGCAAATATAAATTGTGCGGCATTACAGTTGCTCCAATGATTCCGATAGCGATATATAGTGCTTCTTGGTTGGGCATGGAAGGAATTAAACCATAAATAATTTTTCCCATTTCCGGTTGCGCAAAAATCATCTCAAAAATAAAGGAAAACCCAATGATTCCAACCAATACAATAATGAAGGCCTCCATTTTTCGGATGCCTTTATTGATTAGAAATAATAACAGGAAAGTATCTAAGACTGTGATCAAAACTCCTTCAATCAGTGGAATTCCAAAAAGCAGATTAATCCCAATAGCCATACCCAAAACTTCTGCCAAGTCACAGGCAGCGATAGCAATTTCAGCTAGAAAATAAAGAATGTAATTGATAAATTTAGGATAGGTTTCGCGTGAGGCTTGCGCCAAATCCCGCTGGGTAACAATTCCAAGTCGTGCACTTAAACTCTGCAGCAACAAAGCCATAATATTACTCATCAATAAAACCCAAATCAAGGCATAGCCAAACTGACTTCCTCCTGCAATATCGGTTGCCCAATTTCCCGGATCCATATAACCCACACTAATCAGATAAGCAGGTCCTGAAAATGCTAATATTTTTCTGAATATTGATGTTTTATTATGTGCAGCCACCGATTCATGAACTTCCTCTAAAGATTTCCCCATGGTTGAATTAAATTATTGATACAAAAGTAATTAAAATATTTGTTTTGCGAAATTTTATTTTTAGCTTTGCCTAAATTTAATTTAAGCATTGTGAAAAAAATATTTATGATATTTGTTTTTCTTGTAAACTTCAGTTATGCACAAGAAAAAACTTTTATTTCAGGGTCCGTTTCCTCAGAAAATAAAGCGATTCCTGAAGCAAGCGTTGTTATAATAGGAACTCAGTATAAAACTAAAACAGATAACCTCGGTAAGTATACCTTTGAGAATATCCCGGAAGGAACTTATAAAATTCAGATTATAGCCAACAGTTTTCAAACATCAAGAAAAAATATAACTGTCAAAAAAAACGAAAATACAATTGTGGATTTCGAACTCTCAAATATTGAAAATCAACTGAACGAAGTGGTTGTTTCAGGAACCTTGAAAGCCGTAAAAAGATTAGAAAGTGCCGTCCCGGTTGAAGTCTATTCCCCTATATTTTTTAAAAAAAATCCTACGGCAAGTATTTACGAAGCGCTTCAAAACGTAAACGGAGTCCGACCACAACTTAATTGCGGCGTTTGTAATACCGGAGATATACACATCAACGGATTGGAAGGTCCCTATACTTTGGTTTTAATAGACGGGATGCCTATAGTAAGCAGTCTATCCACTGTTTATGGATTATCCGGAATCCCAAATTCTTTAGTTGAAAGAATTGAAATTGTAAAAGGTCCCGCATCCTCTTTATACGGAAGTGAAGCAGTTGGAGGCTTGATTAATATCATTACCAAAAACCCGATAAATGCTCCTTTATTTACCGCTGATGTCTTTAGTACTTCCTGGCTCGAAACTAATGTTGACCTGGGGGTAAAATTGAATGCAGGCAAGAAAGCAACAGCCTTATTAGGTCTAAATTATTTCAATTACAACAATAGAATTGACAACGACAAGGACGGATTTACCGATGTTTCGCTCTCGGACCGGATTTCTCTTTTTCAAAAATGGACTTTTAACAGAAACGAAAATCGATTATTCACCATAGCTGCACGTGCGGTCTATGAAGACCGTTTTGGAGGAGATATGCGCTGGGAGAGAAAACACCGTGGAGGAGACGAGATTTACGGCGAAAGCATCTACACAAAACGAGCAGAGCTTATCGGAAGTTATCAATTGCCATTTCAAGAAAAATTGATGCTTTCCTTCTCTGGAAACGTACATTATCAAGACAGTCGCTACGGCACAACAAAATATATTGCCAACCAAAAAATTGGTTTTCTACAATTAACCTGGGATAAGAAATTAGGAAAAAGTGACCTGCTTACAGGAATAGCGGGACGTTACAATTACTATGATGATAATACTCCAGCGACGGCAGCTCTTGGACAGAACAATCCTGAAAAAACCTGGTTGCCCGGAATTTTTGTACAGGATGAAATTACGTTCACTGAAAAACATAAACTTTTATTGGGAATGCGTTACGATTATAACTCCTTTCACGGAAGTATTTTGACACCCCGATTAGCCTATAAATGGAAATTGAATGACAATAATATTCTTCGTTTGAATGCCGGAACGGGTTTTAGAGTAGTGAATTTATTTACCGAAGACCATGCTGCTTTAACAGGTGCTCGGGAAATCGTAGTTGCCAATAACCTGAAGCCCGAGCAATCCATAAATGCAAATTTAAATTACATCAAAAAAATAAATTTCAGCAATGGGACATTTATAGGAATTGAAACCGCACTTTTCCACACGAGATTCAGCAATAAAATTGTTTCCGATTATGAGACTGACCCCAATAAAATAATTTATGACAACATCAACGGATATGCGATAAGCCAAGGAATTAGCACGAATATAGACGTCAATTTCCCTAACGGATTAAAAATTATAACAGGAGCTTCCTTTCTTAATAATAAAAATGTTGAAAACGGAGTAAAGGAAACTCCCTTTCTGACCGAAAAATTCACTGCGACATGGACGGTATCGTATAAAATAAAAACGATCGATTTAAATATTGACTATACCGGAAATGTATACGGACCAATGAAATTACCATTATTAAGTACTTTAGATCCCCGAAGCCCAGATTCACCATGGTTTAGTTTACAAAACATACAGCTTACCTATTCGGGTTGTAAAAATTTTGAGTTCTATGCCGGAATTAAAAACATATTGAATTTTCTGCCAAAACAGAACAACCCCTTTTTGATTTCCAGAACAAATGATCCTTTTGACAAAAATGTAACGTACGACTCCAATGGACAAGTACTGGTTACATCACAAAATCCCTACGGATTGACATTTGACACGACTTATGTTTATGGTCCTAACCAAGGTATTCGCAGCTTTTTTGGACTGCGTTATAATTTAAAGTAAATGAGAAAAAAATTCTTTTTATTGTTGCTTTTATTTTGGGCGATTCCATCTGGTTTTGCGCAGCTAAATTTGGTTTCTTTTGAACAAATTGATAGCCTCCAAAATATTCAAAAAAGGAAAGTTATCGTTTTTATTCATACGGATTGGTGCCAATTTTGCCATGTCATGAAAAACACAACGTTCAAAAACGAAAGCATCATAAGGGAATTAAACGATAATTTTTATTTTATTGATTTTAATGCCGAAGAAAAACGGACGATTCTTTTTAACAAAGCCACTTTTAGATTCAAATCCACGGGAAACAATTCCGGAATTCATGAACTGGCTATACCGTTAGGAACCATTAATAAACAGCTGAATTATCCCGCTTTATGTATTTTAAATAGTGAAAACGAAATCATTTTTCAAGACAACAGCTACATAAAACCGAAAGAGTTTACGCTACTTTTAGAAAAACTAAAAGAATAAAATATGTATTTTTGATGTAATTGTCAAATTTTCAAATGAAACACTTCGATTACATTTTTACCGGAACTGGCTTATCTGCTTTGATGACCGTTTATAAAATGGTGCTTTCGGAAAAATTCAAAGACAAAAGTATTTTGCTAATTGATGAAAACACTAAAAAAACAAACGACAGAACCTGGTGTTTTTGGGAGAAAAACAATACTGTTTGGGAAGATTCTGTTTCAAAGAAATGGAATTTGGCATTGTTTGCCAATGAAGACTTTCGTCGGGATTTAGATTTAAAACCATATCAATACCGCCTGGTAAAAGGCTTGGATTTTTACAACCAGGTGTTTGATCTAATTTCGAAACAAGAAAGCATCACTTTCGTCAATCAAAAAGTAATCGAAATTGAAGAATCAGAAAATATAATTCTGATACAAACTGATTCTGAAAGTTACTCCTGTACAAAACTATTCAACAGCATTTACTATAGGCAGAAGGTAGAAAATCAATCTAAATATCCGTTGTTACAACAACACTTTATTGGTTGGTTTATAAAAACTGAACAGCCCGTTTTTAATCCGGAACAAACCACATTTATGGATTTTTCGGTAGAACAAAAAGGAAATACACGTTTTATGTATGTGTTGCCTTCCAATAGAAGCGAAGCTTTATTAGAGTATACTTTGTTTTCTCACAATCATCTTGAAAAAGGGGAATATGAAAGTGAAATCAAAAAATACATTCAAAATCTCGGTATTATTAATTATGAAATCATAGAAAAAGAACAAGGAAGTATTCCCATGACGTGTTATCCTTTTTGGAAAATGAACACCAAGAATGTCATTAATATAGGTACTTCTGGTGGTTGGACCAAAGCCAGCACAGGTTATACTTTTCGAAATTCTGATAAAAAATCTACTGAATTGGTTTCATTTCTACAAACTGAAACTGATTTCACAAAGTTCCATAAAAAGAGTAAATTCTGGTTGTATGATTTGTTGCTTCTGGATATTTTAGATCGCACAAACGAATTGGGAAGCACTATTTTTTCTTCCCTGTTCAAAAAAGGAAATCCGACATTAATTTTGAAATTTCTGGACGAAGAAACTTCTTTTTTTGAAGACATTCAAGTCATTTTAAAATGTCCTAAATTAGTATTTATTAAAGCCCTTTTGCATGTTATTTTCAAAAAAAACAAAATAACAATCAAACTATAACAAAACTTTATAGCTCAAACAAACGTGTTGATTTTAAACTTTGTAACTTTGTAGCTTGAAATTATCAATTTTAAAATAAAAAATATGTATCCAGAAGAAATGGTAAAACCGATGCGTGCTGAGTTATCTGACGCAGGTTTTCAAGAATTACATACAGGCGAAGCGGTTGAAAACGCAATAAAAGCAGAAGGAACGACTCTTGTAGTTGTAAATTCAGTTTGTGGTTGCGCTGCAAGAAATGCACGTCCAGGAGCAAAAATGAGTTTGGATAATGCTAAAAAACCGGACCATTTAGTAACGGTTTTTGCAGGTGTTGATAAAGAAGCTGTTGATGCTGCAAGAGGATTTATGTTTCCTTTTCCTCCATCTTCTCCAAGTATCGCCTTGTTCAAAGACGGTGAATTAGTTCATATGTTAGAGCGTCACCACATTGAAGGTCGTCCGGCAGAATTAATTGCTGAAAACCTGAAAGACGCTTTCAACGAGTATTGTTAATTCAATCCAAAAGAAATAAAAAACCACGATTTTGAATCGTGGTTTTTTTATTATTATTTTTCGCCCCTTCTATCAAACGACAGTGTCTCCCCCTTTTCTAAACCCTATTAACTGTCTGTACTTTAATTCAGTTTCTTTTAATTCTTCTTCCATCTGTTTGTATTTACTGATGTCTTTTATAGTAACAACAGCTGCAACTACTTTATCATTTTGATCCACCAATGGCCTGCCGCTAATGAGAACCCTTCTCTTTTGTTGAGCAACAGGATTCCAAAGAACTACATCAACATCATTTGTTTCTTCGCCCGCCAGTGCCCGCTCCATTGGTAAGTTTTGGGAGGGAAAAATAGTTTTCTCATCCGGAAAATACAACTCAAAATGATCGGTTAAATTTGATGATATTTTATCATCCTCTTCGATCCCAAAAATTTCATTTGCCATATAATTCGCCATTACTACTTTTTTATCTGCATTTGCAACGATAATGCCCTCACTTATATTCTCCAAAATCAGCCGTAACTTTTCTTCATTCTC
Source organism: Flavobacterium kochi (assembly GCF_048286715.1). Taxonomy (NCBI): domain Bacteria; kingdom Pseudomonadati; phylum Bacteroidota; class Flavobacteriia; order Flavobacteriales; family Flavobacteriaceae; genus Flavobacterium; species Flavobacterium kochi. The sequence continues at coordinate 48,459 of NZ_JBLVPW010000006.1, read as the reverse complement.
ATACAATTCATCCACGGCTTTTTTGCTTTCGGTAATATCTCTCACAAAACCAATAAAAAAATATTTCTCCCCTGTTTTGATCGGCGAAATACTTAGCGACACCGGAAATTCAGTCCCTTCTTTATTGACCGCTTCTATATCATATGGTTTACTTAAAATAGGCCCTGTTCCAGTCGTTAAAAAATGCTCCATCCCTTTCTTATGACCCTCTCTGTAGCGTTCAGGAACAATGAAATCATAAAGATGTTTCCCCGCAACTTCGGCAATTTTCCATCCAAAAACAGATTCTGCCTTTGGATTCCACCTTAAAACATTGCTTTCGCTGTCAATTACGATAACCGGATCCGGAGCACCATCAAAAATGGCTTGGATTTGTTCTTCGTTGTCTTTTAATTTCTGAGTATAATTATTCAACAATCCTTCATCATGCCTTTTTTGGGTGATATCACGTAAAACCGCATAAATCATTCCTTCTTTAACATCCGTTGCTATCACCGATTCAGTCCATTTATAAGAACCGTCTTTGCATAATAATGGAAACATAACATCGGCCTCTACCTGCTCTCCTTTCAAACGTTTTTCCCTCCTTTCACTGACAATTTTTATATAATCAGGATGCAGTAAATCTAAAAGCGACATTTTCTCTAAGTCATTTTGATTATAACCCAAAATTTTAGTGAAAGCAGGGTTGATTTTTATGATTTTATTTCCTTTTTCAACAAAAAAAGCATCAAAAGACATCTCGAAAAAATTGTTGACTATTCTTAAGGATTGTTCATTTTTAACTTTTTCGGTAACATCACGTGCCACAGAGTACACTATGCCTTGCTGTACATCAATAGTGCTGTGCCATTCCAGCCATTTATAGATCCCGTCTTTACCACGAATACGATCTTCAAAACTTACAATTTCTTCTCCTTTTAGAAGCTTAGCCCATACTTCATCAGCTATCTTTTTATCATCAGGATGCGTTAGCTCCGTAAACTTTATGGCATCCATATCCTCTTGCGTATATCCAAGTGTTTTAGTAAAAGCCGGATTTATTTTTATAAAATAATCTCCTTTTGTAACGACAAGTAAGTTATTGGACATGTTGAAAAATTTACTGGCAATAACCAAAGAGTCTTCAACTTCCTTTTTAGCGGTAACATCACTGGCAACACCATACAACAATCCGGTTGATGGATCTGTAAAGGTTGACCAGGAAAGCCATCGTATTGACCCGTCTTTACAAACATATCTATTTTCGAAGTTTAATGTCGAATTACCCGCCTGAATTCTACTAACTTCCTTTTGTGTAACTTCAACATCTTCGTGATAGATAAATTCCAGAAAGGGCTTACTCAATAACTCCTCCTCTGAATATCCCAAAATTTTAGTGGCTGCCGGGTTGACCTTTACAAATTTACTCTTTGTGGCTATAACCATTATTTCTAATGACATATTAAAGAATTTATCTATATCTTTAAAAGATTCTTCTAGTGTTTTTCTATCTGAGATATCCGTCGAAATTCCGCCAATAGCATAAATCCTCCCTGCTGAATCATACAAAGGAAATTTTACTGCGATATAGGTATGAGGACCATCCGGTTGCTGGATTGTTTCTTCCGTTTTTAATTCTCTTAATGCTTTTGCCACTTCAAGATCAGAATTTCGATACACATCAGCCACTTCCTTTGGTAAAAAATCGTGATCTGTTTTCCCTATTATTGCTTCGTTAGGGATTTGAAATAAAGAACCAAATTGTTTATTAACCAATAAATATTCACCATTTATTTTTTTTATAAAGATGGGATTCGAAGTGTTATCAATAATAGACTGAAGTAGTTGTTTGTTTTCTAACAGTAAGTTTTGAGAAATATTTTTAGCACGTAATTGGGCTTTAATTATAAAATAGACGATGGTCAGCAAAATAATTGAAAGAACAAACAGGGAAAGCTCTATCCAATATAACATAGAATCATTTGTTTGATCCCTATGTTTATCAAGCCGAGAAATAAAAACCCATCCTGAAGCAGTGACAACCAGTAAATTGATAATAAATCCTAGCAATATTTTTTTTTCGAAGGAAATTTTCATAGCAGAAAAGATGTTACATTTAACATTCATTAACCTCAACAAACCGAATAATCATCTATTTATATACATGAAAGTTAGTGAATTATATCCAATAATCAAAAACGATTTTAACGTATCCGGCCTGAGCAGCACTCTAAACCCAAAAAGAAACACTTACACCCAGTGTCAGACAAATCGGTCAAGGTATTAAACAATTTAAAGGACGAAAACAGCATTACTCCCACTTAAATTTTTGTTTGGAGCAATTTCCAGCTATCGGTCAGGAAATTATTTCATTTCCTAATTAATTCTTACATTTGCACCGTTCAAGAAATTGACTTGAATATTTTATCGAAAATAAATTTCTCAACTTAAAACTGTTTATAGCATGCAACTGTATAACACATTAAGCGCAGAAGAAAGAGCCATCATGATTGATGATGCCGGAAAACAACGTCTTACATTGTCTTTCTATTCTTATGCGCAAATCTCAGATCCAACACAATTCCGTAACGAATTATTCCTGGCTTGGAACTCTCTTGAAGTTCTTGGTCGAATTTACGTAGCCAATGAGGGAATCAACGCTCAATTATCGCTGCCTGCCGATCATTTCTATGCCTTCAAGGATTCTATCGAAGTCTACGATTTCATGAAAGGCATTCGGTTGAATATTGCCGTAGAACAGGACGACCATTCGTTTTTGAAACTCACGGTAAAAGTTCGTGATAAGATTGTGGCTGATGGTTTAGTTGATGAAACTTTTGACGTAACCAATATCGGAATACATTTAAAAGCGAAAGAATTCAATGACCTTTTGGACGACCCAAATACAATTGTGGTTGATATGCGAAATCATTACGAAAGCGAAATTGGACATTTTACGAAAGCTATAAAACCAGATGTTGATACTTTTCGAGAATCACTCCCCATTATCGAAGACCAACTTTCTGAACACAAACAAGACAAAAAACTCTTGATGTATTGCACTGGAGGAATTCGTTGCGAGAAAGCCAGCGCCTACTTCAAACACAAAGGTTTTGAAAATGTATACCAACTTGAAGGCGGAATTATAGAGTATACCCGTCAGGTAAAAGCCGAAGGACTGGAAAGTAAATTCATCGGTAAAAACTTTGTATTTGATCATCGTCTAGGCGAAAGGATTACTGATGATATCGTTTCCCAATGCCACCAATGCGGAAAACCTTGTGATGTTCATACGAATTGTGTGAATGAAGGCTGTCATTTGCTTTTTATTCAATGTGAAGAATGCGCAACGGCCATGGAAGGATGTTGCTCTCAAGAATGCAGGAATGTAATTCATTTGCCGGAAGAAGAACAAAAAGCTATTCGAAGAGGCATAAAAAACGGAAATAAGATTTTCAAAAAAGGAAAATCAGATGTTTTGACTTTTAAAAATAACGAAGAAACTCTTACTGCTTTTGCCGCGGACCCAAGCTTTAGTGAATCGGCAAACCAAAAACCAAAAACAGCTGTAAAAAAAGGACCAAAAATTAAAAAAATCTATATTGGAAAAGGAACTCATTTCTTTCCAAAACCAAGTATTGGTCAGTTTTTAATTGAAGAAAACGAAATCAAAATTGGCGATACTATTCTAATCAAAGGTTCCACAACTGGAGAGCAAAAAATGATTATTGAAGACATGTTTGTCAACGACTTGGTTTTAAGAAAAGCTGTTTCTGGTGATACTTGTACTTTTAAACTACCATTCAGAATCCGATTATCCGATAAATTATATAAAATTCTAGATTAGAAAAGAGGATAAAAACCGTATAAGAAAAACCCAGTGCAAACCGATTGCAATGGGTTTTTTTTAGTATAAATTTATGATTTATTGGCGCATATATGCGTTGTGCCGTGAAATTAAAAAATACTATCTTTACACATTAAACGTTTAAGAACTTAAGTTGTGCTAGTCGCAACACTACATATAAAATTATGGCATGTACAAGTTGTTCAACTTCTGACGGTGGCGCACCTAAGGGTTGTAAAAATAATGGGACTTGCGGCACCGATAGCTGCAATAAATTAACTGTTTTCGATTGGCTTTCTAATATGAGTTTGCCTAATGGCGACGCTCCTTTTGACTGTGTTGAAGTACGCTTCAAAAACGGAAGAAAAGAATTTTATCGCAATACTGAAAAATTAACATTAAGCATGGGCGACATTGTTGCCACCGTTGCTTCACCAGGACACGACATAGGAATTGTAACTTTGACAGGCGAATTGGTAAAAATTCAAATGAAGAAAAAAGGAGTCAATCATTTAAGCAATGATGTTCCTAAAATCTACAGAAAAGCATCGCAAAAAGACATCGACATTTGGTCAACTGCAAGAGACAAAGAAGAGCCTATGAAAGTTCGCGCTCGTGAATTAGCAATTGCTCAAAAACTGGAAATGAAAATTTCAGATATCGAATTTCAAGGTGACGGATCTAAAGCTACTTTTTACTACACAGCAAATGATCGTATTGACTTCCGTGCTTTAATTAAAGATTTCGCTAAAGAATTCAGTACCAGAATCGAAATGAAACAAGTAGGTTTCCGCCAGGAAGCAGCTCGTTTAGGCGGAATCGGTTCTTGCGGAAGAGAATTATGCTGTTCTACCTGGTTAACAGATTTCAGAAGTGTAAATACGTCGGCAGCACGTTACCAACAGCTGTCTTTGAATCCGCAAAAACTTGCAGGACAATGCGGAAAATTAAAATGCTGTCTGAACTATGAGTTAGACACTTACATGGATGCCTTGAAAGATTTTCCGGATTTCGAAACAAAATTAGTGACTGAAAAAGGAGATGCAATTTGTCAGAAACAAGACATTTTCAAAGGACTAATGTGGTTTGCTTATACCAATAATTTTGCTAACTGGCATGTTCTGAAAATTGAACAAGTCAAAGAAATTGTTGCCGAAAACAAACTAAAAAATAAAGTCTCCTCACTGGAAGATTTTGCCATAGAAATTGTTGCAGAACCAGAGAAAAACTTCAATAATGCAATGGGTCAGGAAAGTTTGACTCGTTTTGACCAACCAAAACCAAAGAAAAAACAAAATAAAAAACGCAAACCAGCCGGTGAAAATGCAATTGTAGCAAACAACAACAAGCCTGCAAATAATAATAACAACAATAAGCCTGCAAATAATAATAATAATAATAACCGTCAGGCCTCGAATGAGAAGAACCCGCCAATAGCAAGAAAACCTATAATTATTACTAAAAATGAGGGTAAAAAATAGCGCTCTACTTCTTCTGGTTGTCCTAGTCTTTTTCTCTTGTGATAAAAAAAGAGTGTTTGATGAGTATAAATCTGTAGGAAGTGCGTGGCATAAAGACAGCATCGTAACGTTCGATCTACCGGAACTAGACTCCACAAAACAATATAATTTGTTTATAAATTTGAGAGATAATAACAATTATCAATTCAACAACTTGTTTTTAATTGTAGCGCTGGAAAAACCGAATGGTTACACAAAAGTAGATACACTCGAATATCAAATGACGGACCCGGACGGAACTTTATTGGGTAACGGATGGTCGGATATAAAGGAAAGTAAACTGTACTTTAAAGAAAATGCAACGTTCAAAGGGAAATATAAAGTTCTTATAAAACAAGCCGTTAGGGAAACTGGTAAAGTTCCTGGTGTGACAGCTTTGGAAGGAATTACGGAAGTAGGTTTTAGAATAGAAAAAAAAGATTAAAAAAGTATTATGGCTATCAAAAAAAATAACAATCAGACAAGAAACATTGATAAAGATATAACCTACTACAAAAAGAAATTTTGGAAAATTTTCTTTTACGGAATGGGCGCTATCGGTTTGTTTTTCTTATTTGCTTCATGGGGACTTTTTGGCTCGATGCCTTCCTTTGAAGATTTAGAAAATCCCGATTCAAATTTAGCCACGGAAATCATTTCCTCTGACGGAGTAGTTTTGGGTAAATATTTTGAGAAAAACAGATCACAATTAAAATATTCTGACTTACCAAAAAACCTGGTTCAGGCATTGGTAGCTACTGAAGATGCTCGTTTTTACGAACATTCCGGTATTGATGGCAGAGGAACTTTGAGAGCCATTGCGAGTTTAGGAACAAGTGGCGGAGCCAGTACATTAACACAGCAATTAGCCAAACAATTATTCCACGGAGAAGGTTCTAAATTCTTGCCTTTTAGAATTGTACAAAAAATAAAAGAATGGATTATTGCCATTCGACTAGAAAGACAATATACTAAAAACGAAATCATTGCCATGTATTGTAATGTATACGATTTTGGTAATAATTCTGTTGGAGTAAGTTCTGCTGCTAAAACTTATTTTTCAAAAGAACCAAAAGATTTGACTATAGATGAATCGGCAATATTAGTTGGAATGTTCAAAAATTCCGGTTTATATAATCCTGTACGAAATCCAGAGGGTGTAAAAAACCGCAGAAATGTGGTGCTTTTACAAATGGAAAAAGGAAATATAATCACAGAAGAACAAAAAGTAAAATTACAAAGCTTACCGATCAAATTAAATTTCAAGTTAGAAACACATAAGGAAGGAACGGCTACTTATTTCAGAGAGTATTTGCGTGATTACATGAAAAAATGGGCCGAAGAAAATAAAAAACCGGATGGTTCTGATTATGATATTTACAAAGATGGTTTAAAAATCTATACTACCATAGATTCAAGAATGCAATTGCATGCTGAAGAAGCAGTTTCGGCACACATGGCAAACCTTCAGGAAGAGTTTTTTATTCAATCTAAAGGCAATAAAAATGCTCCTTTTGTCAATATCTCTTCTGTCGAAACACAACGAATTCTGAATCAGGCTATGAAATCTTCTCATCGCTGGGAGGTTATGAAGGCAAACGATAAAAGTGATGAAGAAATTATAAAATCGTTCAGCGAAAAAACAAAAATGACTGTTTTTTCCTGGAAAGGGGAAAGAGATACAATTATGACTCCGTTAGATTCAATTCGTTACTACAAGCACTTTTTACAATCGGGATTAATGGCAATGGAGCCACAAACGGGTAATGTAAAAGCTTGGGTGGGCGGAATCAACTACAAATATTTTCAATACGATCACGTAGGACAAGGCGCAAGACAAGTAGGATCAACATTTAAACCCTTCGTTTACGCCACTGCTATTGAGCAATTGAACATGTCTCCCTGTGATTCTATCCTTGATGGTCCTTTTATGATTCGAAAAGGACGTCATCATGTTACCGAAGATTGGGAACCAAAAAACTCTGATAACAGATACCGCGGAATGGTTACCTTAAAACGAGGTTTGGCTAATTCCATCAATACAATATCAGCAAAACTAATGGACAAAGTCGGGCCTGAAGCAGTTGTTGATTTGGCGCATAAATTAGGCGTAAAATCCGAAATTCCACTGCAGCCTTCCATTGCATTAGGGGCTGTAGAAATAACCGTGGAAGACATGGTGGCTGCTTACAGCACCTTTGCTAATCAAGGGGTTTATATGAAGCCCCAATTTATAACTCGAATTGAAGACAAAAGTGGTGTGGTAATCTACGAGCCCATACCGGAATCACATGATGTTTTAAATAAAGACATTGCTTTTGCAGTCATCAAATTATTGGAAGGTGTAACCGAAGGTGGTTCTGGTGATCGTTTGCGCACAACAGGTGGCGGAAGCGGTGACAATCGATGGACCGGTTATCCTTATTCATTCAGAAACCCTATCGCTGGTAAAACAGGTACCACTCAAAACCAGTCTGATGGTTGGTTTATGGGAATGGTTCCCAATCTTGTAACTGGAGTTTGGGTAGGCTGTGAGGATCGTTCGGCTCGTTTCAAAAGCATCACATATGGTCAAGGAGCAACTGCAGCACTTCCTGTCTGGGGTTATTTCATGAAACTTTGCTATGCGGACCCTGGTCTTCATGTATCTAAAAGTGATTTTGACAGGCCCGCAAATCTTTCCATAAAAGTAGATTGCTACACCCCCCGAGCTGCGGTAAAAGATACTACCGATGTCCAACAGGACACTGAAGAATTTGAATTGTAAAATTTTTATTTGAAGCTATTCCAGCGGCTTGGCATATCTTTTTATCTTGTCTCGTTCTGCCATTCGCATCTGGACTAAAAAATACACTATGATCAACAAAAAAGTAAATACCGTTCAAGACGCACTTCAAGGAATTGAAAACGGAATGACCATAATGTTAGGCGGTTTTGGATTATGTGGAATCCCGGAGAACTCTATCGCCGAATTAGTAAAAAAAGAAAACAAGGATTTAACCTGTATTTCTAACAATGCGGGTGTAGATGGTTTTGGTCTTGGACTACTTTTGCAAAAGCGTCAAATCAAAAAAATGATTTCTTCCTATGTAGGAGAAAATGCCGAATTTGAACGTCAAATGTTATCCGGCGAACTCGAAGTAGACCTTATTCCACAAGGAACACTTGCGGAGCGTTGTCGTGCTGCACAAGCTGGAATTCCAGCTTTTTTCACACCTGCAGGTTATGGAACTGAAGTAGCTGAAGGTAAAGAAGCACGCGAATTCAACGGAAAAATGCACGTGATGGAATTGGCTTTTAAGGCTGATTTTGCCATTGTAAAAGCCTGGAAGGGTGATACTGCCGGAAATTTAATCTTCAAAGGTACGGCCAGAAACTTTAATCCATGCATGGCCGGAGCAGCAAAAATAACCGTTGCTGAAGTGGAAGAATTAGTGGAAGCCGGAACTTTAGATCCAAACCAAATTCATATTCCTGGAATATTTGTACAGCGCATCTTTCAAGGAGAGCAATACGAAAAGAGAATCGAGCAACGTACTACCAGAAAAAAAGCGTAATCATGGCATTGGATAAAATAGGAATCGCAAAGAGAATTGCACAAGAGCTACAAGACCGATATTTCGTAAATCTCGGAATCGGAATCCCAACATTAGTAGCAAATTATATCCCAAAGGGAATTGACGTCGAATTTCAAAGCGAAAACGGCGTTCTGGGCATGGGACCATTTCCTTTTGAAGGAGAAGAAGACGCTGACATTATTAATGCAGGAAAACAAACCATTACTACCCTACCGGGCGCATCCTTTTTCGATTCGGCTTTGAGTTTTGGGATGATCCGTGGTCAGCATGTTGATTTGACAATTCTTGGTGCAATGGAAGTTGCTGAAAATGGCGATATCGCTAACTGGAAGATTCCCGGTAAAATGGTCAAAGGAATGGGTGGCGCAATGGATTTAGTGGCTTCTGCCGAAAACATTATTGTTGCCATGATGCACGTCAACAAAGCCGGAGAATCAAAAATTCTTAAAAGATGTACTTTACCGCTAACAGGCGTGAGCTGTGTAAAAAAAATAGTTACTGAACTAGCGGTTCTTGAAATAACTCCAAAAGGTTTCAAACTATTAGAACGCGCACCAGGTGTAACTGTGCAGCATATTATTTCTTCCACTGAAGCAGATTTGATTATTGAAGGTGAAATTCCCGAAATGGTGATTGATTAGACTAAAATTATTTTAATACATAAAAACCACAAAATTCAGAAATTTACTTCCTGAATTTTGTGGTTTTCTATTTGCCCATTTTGCAGTTAAAGAATTAAAATAGTCTTGGTATTAAAAAAACCAAGTCGCCACTAAAATAGCCGTAATCACACATACCAAATCTACCAAAAGCATCGTCCCAAGAGTATAACGTGTATTCTTAATTCTAATAGACCCAAAGTAAACTGCGATTACATAAAACGTAGTTTCGGCACTGCATTGGAAAATGGAACTCAGCCTTCCTGTAAAAGAATCTGGCCCAAAAGTACGCATCGAATCAATCATGAAGCCTCGTGAACCTCCCGAACTAAAAGGTCTAAGAATCGCAACCGGTAAAGAATCCGTAATCTCTTTGCTTACACCAATATTAGAAAAAACAAACGAAATTCCATTACTGATAATTTCAAATAAACCGCTGTTTCTAAAAAAAGAAATGGCAACTAACATGGTCAAAACATAAGGGAAAATAGTAACTCCTGTCTTAATTCCATTATTGGCTCCCACAATAAAAGCATCAAAAATTGTGGTATTCAAAGCCGTAAATTTTTTCTCGTTCACAAAAGAAAATACTAATGTAAAGCCAATAATACCAACTAACATCAATCCTGAAAGATTAGAAGTGAAAAAGTTTTTACCAATTAAATCCAATCCATTTATATAAAACAACAGACCTGCAATGGCAGCGATAATAACCATTAAAGCGGTGACTAAAGAAGCACTTTTAAAATTGATTTTTTGTCTGATGCCAACAATTAAAAACGCTGCAATAGTTCCTATGAACGAAGTTAAAATACAAGGCAACATAACATCTGCAGGATTAGCCGCATTTTCAGCAGCACGATACCCGATAATAGAGGTCGGTATCAAAGTTAAACCTGCAGCGTGCAAACACATGAACATGATTTGCGCATCACTGGCTCTGTCTTTATCTGGATTAAGGGTCTGCAAACTCTCCATTGCTTTTAAACCAAAAGGTGTAGCGGCGGAATCCAAACCTAAAAAGTTAGCCGCAAAATTCAAAGTCATGTAGGAAATCGATTCATGATTCTTAGGCACGCTTGGAAAAACTTTTACAAATACAGGACTTAATTTTTTAGCCAGCTTCTCGGCTGCCCCAGAGTCAATTAGCAATTGCATCAATCCACAGAAAAAAGCCAAATAAGCAATTAACGGAATGATTATATCAAGTAAACTATTCTTGCAGGTAGGCAACAAACCATCTGACTTCTGAACACCGCTGTATATTTTTACTGTCTTGCTCTTATAAACATAAGTGGTATCCGCATTGATGGTATCCCTGTTGATGATCATGGTCTGATCCGGCGCTTTTTTGATGCTGTCACGGATAAAAGCAGGTACTTGCTCCATGTATTTTTCGGAAAGCAAAACAGGATCGTCTTTTTTACCATTTAAAATATAATCAATGGTGTAACTATTACCGGAAAACAAACTAATAACCACAAACACAATTGAAGAAATAAAAATAGCCAACCAAAATCTGCTCAATACCATAATTTATAATTTTTGTAAATGTAATTATTTAACCCTAAAGAGTGTAACTATTTTTACAAAGTAAAGGGTGAATAATTACAACAACAGATTTGTTTTGTTGTTGTAATTTCGAATTTTCATTCCTATTTTTTTGCAAAAATAATTTACTTATTCCATCACAATGGTACTTCCCAAGTAAGTTCCATAAGACTTAATTACCTCAACAAGCGACTCTTTCTTATTTTTATCCACTGTTTCAAAAAACTGTGTTTCCACTTTTACAAATTCTTTTTTTACAGTTCGTTTCCAGGTTCCAATGACTTGTCCGTTTTCGACAATAATTGGTTTAAAAATTCCATTATTTGTGAATGCCTTTGGCTGATTTTCAAATGAGATGGAAGCTTCCCGATTTTTATAAGAAATTAAAAACTCATCAAAAGAAGGCAAAAAGAGCATGTTTGAAGTGCGATTGTTAATGGGCAAACCACTACTGCCAAACCAGTACGTTTGACTCTCAATTTGAATTGAATTAAGCCCTGATTCAATTAAATTTACGGCCATTTTCGCAGTTGTAACGGAGAAACCAGACCACCAGGCAAAATCACTAACTGTCGCCGGACCATGACTTTCAAAATACTTTTTAGCCAATTTCGCTAATCCTTCTTCTTTGGTAAGTTTTATTTTTGATTCCCTCACTCTTTCATCGAGCAAAGCATAGGTAATTTTTTTTCCCCTCATGTATCCGTTGCACACCAAACCGTCAAGTTCCGCGTTCATCATGATTAAAGCAGATTTAAATTCTTGCTCGGAACCCGTTTTAAGATTCAATTCCCGCATTATTTCGTCACGGGTAAGATGATTATTTCCCACTAAAAGTTTCTCGATAGCTCCATTGATCTAACCTAATTTTTTTTCGTCAAGATCATATTTCTTAGCAATCGATGCTGTAAATTTCTTAACCTGAGGTGCAGAAAGTTCTAACATCCAAGAAATATCATTCGCTGCAACAAAATGCCAAGTTGGTCTCAATAAATGGATTCGGATAATTTCTCCAGAATGTATCGCTTCCTCGATTGTCTTCTCTGAAACACCACATCGTGAGCCGATTGCCCATTTCGCCATAGCATAATCCTGGGCCTGTATAGCTCCGAAATGGCTGACCATCTCTTTTGGGGAGCTTTTCTGGGTATTTAAAAGTTTTTGGGACGAAACTCTATAATTAGCTATTTCAAGATGGGTCATTTCCAATTGTTTTTACTATACATGAATAATCTCGTCGTCAATCAATAATTCTTCCCGACGTAATCGAAGGAAAATCTGCGCTACGGCTATAGTATCTTTTTCACAGTACGTTACAATTCTGTCAATGTCTTTTTCTACGTAAAAAACATACCCCACCTGACTGCCGTCGATATCGCCTTTTGGAGAAGGGATCCCCAGTATCTTAGTCAGTAATTTTAAAGAAGTGTAATGTTTATAATCTCCAAATTTCCATAATTCCAATGTATCCAAATGTGGAATTTCCCAAGGTTTCTTTCCAAATAAATTCAGTTTATCTGGAATTACAATCTGATTTATAATCATGCGTCGGGCAATGAAAGGAATATCGAATTCTTTAGCATTATGGCCACACAAAAGATGTTGCGGTTGGTTGAAATGATTGTTTAGCAGATTAATAAAATCGTTTAGGATCTTCTTTTCTTCACCAAAAAAAGAAGTCACCCTGAAATTTCGAATGTCGCCTTTAATAATAAAATAACCCACGGAAATACAAACGATTTTACCAAACTCGGCCCAAATTCCGGCACGGTCATAAAAATCTTCCGGACTGTATTCATCTTTGCGCTGGTATTGGGTTTTATGCTCCCAAAGATCTTTCATTTCGGCATCCAATGCATTGAAATCAGCTGCTTCAGGAACCGTTTCAATATCAAGGAATAAAATATTATTGAGGTGAATTTTATCTATCATAACTACGATTTTTAGATTTTTTAGACGTTCTAAAAATCCATTTTAAAACAAACTTTGTTGTGTGGTTGGATTCTCATGTTCCAATAGCCATTTCTTTCGCCACAAACCTCCTGCATAACCTGTGAGCGAACCATCGGTTCCAATCACGCGATGACAGGGAACAACAATCCAAAGCGGGTTTTTTCCATTGGCGGAAGCCACAGCCCGAATGGCTTTGACATCGCCTAATCTTTTGGACAAATCCATATAAGACAGGGTTTTTCCAAATGGAATTTCCAACAGTCCCTTCCACACTTTTCGTTGGAATTCAGTTCCTTTTGGATTGAGTGCAAAATCGAAATCAGTTCTTTTCCCTTCGAAATAATCGTTGAGCTGCGAGACCGCTTCTTGTAAAACAGCTGGAATTACAGTTGCAATCTCCCCTTCATCGCCCACTGAAATTATTGAAATACCATTTTCATCACCACTAATTGTTGCAATTCCTAAAGGAGTTTTGATATAAGTTGTTTCCATATTTAAAGATAAAAAATTAACTGCAATGTTCACCAATAAGCTACAAAGTTCCTGCAGCAATAAAAACCCGCATCGTATTGGAAATAGAAAAACCATTCGATTACACGAATGGTTCTTATTTTATAGCCCTTATTGAGGCGAAATATTTTTGCTTTTTTAAGAGATAAAAGATTGAATACCACGACTAACTCTTGCTAAAAATCTATTTCAGCTGTGAATTCACATAGGCTTCTAACCCTTTTAATTCTTCTTCCGTCATCGTTTTTGTAAGGACAATATTCGGTTTCATTAATGCATATTGCGAAGGATCAACAATCGGATCGCTCTTCTCTTGCAGGAAACTAACAATGCTTCCGTTTTTCTCTTTGTAGATTTTGGCAATATCTTGTAAACTTGGCCCAATCAACTTTACGTCTGTTTTATGACAAGAAATACAAGTTCCTTTTCCTTCAAAGATCTGCTTGCCTAATTCTTCAGGTGTTTGAACTTCTACTGGCATTCCTTCAGAAGATGCAGCTTCTGTTACTGCTGGTTCAGCAGCTGGTTTAGCTTCTTGCTTTTTACAAGAAAAAGCTAAAAATGCGATTGCAATAATTAATACTTTTTTCATTATAGTTTTTTTAGTTTTCTCAAAAATAAATCATTTTTTGAAATTAGAATCAAAAAAAGAATTAAAATTAGTAAATCAAAAAAACTATTTTTTTATTTGTTTAAAAGAATTGCAGCTTCTTTAGCGAAATAAGTCGAAATTAAACTTGCCCCAGCTCTTTTGATACACATTAATTGCTCCATCATGATTTTATCATGATCCAGCCAGCCTCTCTCTGCCGCTGCTTTAATCATCGCATATTCCCCTGAAACATGATAGACCGTTACCGGTACATTCACGGCATTTTTGACTTCACGAACGATATCTAAATAGGCAATCCCCGGTTTTACCATGACCATATCGGCGCCTTCTTCCACATCCCACAATGCTTCTTTAATGGCTTCAATGCGATTAGCATAATCCATTTGATAGGTTTTTTTATCTTTTGGTATTTCAGTTGCATCAATAGGTGCGCTGTCTAATGCGTCACGGAAAGGCCCGTAAAAAGCGGAAGCATATTTTGCCGAATAACTCATGATGCCCACATTATGAAAACCCGCAGCGTCCAAACCTTCGCGCAAACGCAACACACGCCCGTCCATCATATCAGATGGCGCTACAAAATCGGCACCCGCCTGAGCATGAGAAACGGCCATTTTTACCAAGGCAGCAACAGTCGAGTCATTTTCTATAGCACCTTTTGCAATAATTCCGTCATGTCCATAAATAGAATAGGGATCCAAAGCCACATCAGGCATTACAATCATCTCTGGACAAGCTTTTTTAATGGCTCGAATAGCATTTTGCATCAACCCGTTTGGATTCCAGGCTTCCAATCCTGTATTGTCTTTCAAATTTTCACTGACTTTTACATAAATATTTACCGCACGTATACCTAAATCGAATAATTCACGGATTTCATTTACCGTTAAATCAATCGAGCGACGAAATATTCCTGGCATCGAAGCAATTTCCACTTGCACATTTTCGCCTTCGGCGATAAACATGGGAAACATAAAATCTGATGGACTTAAGCTTGTTTCGCGAACCAAACTTCTAATGGATTCATTCGTTCTTAATCTTCTGCCTCTGTGTAATGGGAACATATGATTTATGATTTTAGATTGCTTCGCTAATTCGAGCAAAGCCCTCGGGTTACAATTGCTGATTTAAATCAGCGATTGGCATTCGTTATTCTGCAATCCATTGGATTGGAGTCTCTAATACGTTTACTAATTTTTCTTCTTCACTTCCCGCTTCCGCGTGATGATCGTACACCCATTGCACATGTGGCGGCAAACTCATCAGGATACTTTCGATTCTTCCGTTGGTTTTTAGACCAAATAGAGTGCCTTTGTCATGAACCAAATTGAATTCTACATAACGACCCCTACGGATTTCCTGCCATGTTCTTTGGGCTGCAGTATAAGGTAAGTCTTTTCTTTTTGCTACAATTGGAACATACGCTTCTAGGAAACTATTTCCAACTTCTGAAACGAAATCAAACCAATTCTCCATGGACATGGTCTCCGTTACTTTGCAATAATCGAAAAACAATCCACCGATTCCCCTTGCTTCATTGCGATGTGCATTCCAAAAATAGGCATCACATTGTTTTTTGTATTTTGGATAAAATTCCGGATTGTGTTTTTCACAAGCAGTTTTACAGGTTTGATGAAAATGGATTGCATCTTCTTCAAACAAATAATACGGCGTTAAATCCTGTCCGCCACCAAACCATTGCTGGATTATATTTCCGTTATCATCATACATTTCAAAATAGCGCCAATTAGCATGAACGGTCGGAACCATCGGGCTTTTTGGATGCAAAACCAAACTCAATCCACAGGCAAAAAAATCAGCTTCCCCTACATTGAACAATTTTTGCATGGCTTCCGGTAATTTTCCGTGAACTGCCGAAATATTAACGCCTCCTTTTTCGAAAACAGTTCCGTTCTCCATTACGCGGGTTCTTCCACCCCCACCTTCCGGACGTTGCCAAAGATCTTCACGAAATTTAGCTTGACCTTCAATTGCCTCTAGTCCTTTACAGATTTGGTCTTGAAGGCGCTGTATGTATGAATAAAATTGTTCTTTCATTATGATTCTGATGATTTAAACAAATTTTAAAAGTGTCTAAAAGTGTCTAAAAGTGTCTAAAAGTGTCTAAAAGTGTCTAAACAGTATTTATATTAATTCCCAATAATATCCAGGTGTGCACTTTATTTTTCCTTCTTTCCCTAAGGCAGAAAGAAAATTAGTTACTTTCTTTTTCCTTTTCTCTTCAGTAAGTGCAGCCGAAAGTTTTGGAATAATTAAATTATCAATAGATTGCCGTTTCGATTTTCCGAACTTTTTGAGATATCCAATAATCATATCTTTAAAGTGAGAATCATCAAAACTGCGATTAGCCATATATTCCGCTTTTAATTCTTCACTATTTGTTAATTCAATAACATTAAAAGAAAGGAAAATATTAGACTTTCTTCCTTCGATAAACTTCAACTTTTTAAGATATTTAAACTCATCAGCTGTTATTGGTTTTTGCTTTTGTACCTTATCTAACAAGATTATATCTTCTAAAGACAGATTTGGATTTTTTATAAGAATTCGAGCAAAATCTTCATTTAAAATTTTTCCAGTAATCGTGACTTTTACTTTATTATCTGAAAAATTATAATCTGGTAAAGGAAAAAAACGTTGTCTTTGAAAATTAAAAATTTTCCGTATACCTCCACCCTGCGTTTCTATCATATCTAAGTTTTTCATCGCCTCCACTAGAAAAGGATTTCTATACACTTCTTCAGGTGTGTCATTTAACACTACATCTTCAATTGATTTTGGAAGGAAGGAGCCGTAATTTGAAAATACTAAATGATCATCTTCAAATTCGACCACATTAACTCGTGCCCCTTTGCTATAATCCTGATGTGCAATCGCATTGTTTAATGACTCTCTTATAATAAATGGATCATAACGCAACACTTCGTCCGGAAACAATGTTCCATCACGCAAATACCGATATTTAAGATTTCTTATTTTTAAATAAACCGCATCTACAGCTAGTAATAAAGGAATAGAAAAAACATCAAAATCTTTATCTTGATTGTCTACTGTTTTAAGATTCCATCTGATTTTCACAAATGAACCGAGAAAATGTTCCGCCTCTTCCTTTCCTAAAAGAATGAGTGCAGTTCTCGTAATTTTTCCTTTGATAGTGATTTTAGATTTATTTAAAAAATCATAATCACTCCAGCTATCTACATCTTTGTTATATTTAGGATTTCGTTTTTTGAATTCAAAACGTGCTTTTTCAATTGCATTTTTATCTAGATCCTCCAGAGTTGCGGTGGGAACAATAACTACTGACCAATCTTCATTGATCTGAATCTGAGTAAGTATTGCATCTAATCTTGCTTTGGTCATTTCCACCAAATTATCATCAATACGTTGCCATGTTTTTTTATGAGCATAAACAGGTAATCTAAATTGATGTCTCGGTATATGAAATACCCAAACCGTTTTATTTGTATCTGAAGAAATGAATTGTTCAACCTGAAAAAGATCCACATTTAGATTAGGACAATTTCCAACAACTCTATATTTGATGTTTTGGATGGTATATTCTGCAAATTCTTTAATTCCTACTACGGCATGTGTTTGATCTTGAATCCCAATTACTAAGTTCCCTCCTTGCATATTTGCAATCGCAGAAATATAAGAAATGACATCATCACCAGCTCTTCCTGAAATAGCACTTTTTAAAGACTTAAATTCTTTCCATTCACATTTTTCGTTTTCACGTGGATAGTTCGTTTTTAAGTAATTCTGTAATTCATTTTCTGTCATTTCAAATAATTTATAGAAACATTTCTAAAGACGAATTAGACATTAACAAATCTATGCTATTTACGAAGATAAAACAAAAATCAGATTGTTCTTTCATTCTAAATTTGTTTTTGCAGCAGCTATTTTACTATTGATTCCAAACGAAAACATTTTGCTTTCCTGCTGAATATAATTGTAAATGGCAATTGCTTTTTCAGAAAAATCAAATGGATTGTCTTTTGAACTGATCACTAAAAAATCGGCAAATTGCTCCAGTTGATTCCAGTCCAAATGACACCGTAACAACTGCGTAATTAAATCCTTTTCACTACAATCAATCAGACTTTGAAGATTCAATCCAAAGTCTTTCAATTGCTCTTCTACGTTGATTATATCTTCTAAATTCCAAAATTTAGGCACAAAAACTATAGCAAGCAACGTCTTTAAAACATTGTCTATCCGTATACTTTCCTGGTCTCGTAATCCTTTGTTTAGCATTTACAAACGTCTTATTGATTGTATTCCTTAACTGCATCAATAAACGCTTTCGCATGATCCACAGGAATATTTGGTAAAATACCATGACCTAAATTCACAATGTATTTGTCTTTCCCAAATTCGTCGATCATTTCGTGAACCATTTTTTTGATGGTTGGGATAGGCGACAACAATCTTGACGGATCAAAATTTCCTTGCAATGTGATGTTTCCTCCTGACAGGTATCTTGCATTTCTTGGGGAACAAGTCCAGTCAACACCTAATGCTGATGCTCTGCTTTTTCCCATTTCACCCAATGCAAACCAACATCCTTTTCCAAAAACAATTACATGAGTTTCATCGGCTAAAGCTTCCACGATTTGGTTGATGTATTTCCAAGAGAATTCCTGATAATCAACCGGAGAAAGCATTCCTCCCCAAGAGTCAAAAATCTGAACGGCATCAACCCCGACTTTTACTTTTTCTTTTAAATATAAAATAGTGGTATCGGTAATTTTTTGCAATAAAACATGTGCTGCTTCCGGGTGTGTGAAACAAAATCCTTTAGCCATATCAAAGCTTTTAGAACCTTTTCCTTCTACAGCATAACAGAAAATAGTCCAAGGTGAACCTGCGAAACCAATTAATGGCACCTCATCATTCAACATTTCTTTGGTCAATTTGATGGCATCCATCACATAACCCAGCGTTTCCTGAATATCTGGAACAGTCACTTTCTCAACATCCTGAATCGTACGAATAGGATTGGGCAAAAACGGACCAAAATTTTCTTTCATCAAGACTTCAATTCCCATTGCTTGTGGAATTACTAATATATCCGAAAACAAAATCGCAACATCCGGAGCTATTCTTCTTATCGGTTGTACCGTAATTTCAGCAGCTAATTCTGGAGTTTGACAACGAGTGAAGAAATCATATTTGTCGCGTAAAGCGATGAATTCCGGTAAATATCTTCCTGCTTGACGCATCATCCAAACTGGCGGACGTGTTACAGTTTCTCCTCTTAATGCTTTTAAAAATAGGTCGTTCTTTATCATAATTTTTTGCTACAAAGGCGCAGACGCGCAAAATTTTTATTTATATTCTTCAATCACGTCTTCAATCACATCTTCAATAGAGGGCTGATCGGCAATTATAATGTTTTTAGTGATTTTGTTTAATGCTTCGGCAGTGGTTGTTCCTATACAAAAGCAAAGCTCGCTCTTGATCTTATTTTCTTTCAAATAACTCTCTACGCCTGATGGGCTAAAAAATAAAATGGCATCAACTGGCATTTTTATTTTCTGAGGTGTTAAAGAAGTCTCATAAACCTGGATTTCGTTGAACTTTACTTTGGCCTCTTTCAATGCTTGTGGCAGCGTTTCTCTTCGCAGGTTTCCGCTGAAAAAAGTATAGCTTTCATTGGCATAAATCAACGTGATTATTTCGGCTAAATCTGCTGCATAGCCTGTATAGGCTACAACATTGAATCCACTTTCCGACAATAAAATTTTCGTTTTCAATCCGACACAAAAAACGTTCTTCGCTTTTAAATCTTCACATTTAGGATGAAGTAATAAGCTTTGAGCCGCATTTTGACTGGTCAAAATCAAATTATCATTGACTTCATTTAATTCGAAAGCCTGATTTTCAGTATGAATAAAATCGGCTTCAACTACATTGAAATCAGCTTTTACTAATTCTTGTTTTTGAATATTCGAAAGTATTTTTGTCGATAGTACCTGAATTTGTTTACTCATGTATAAGTTGTATTCCCTTTTAAAACGCGATAAGGGTCAGTGAAATTATTTTTTTAATGTTTCTTTAATGGATTTCATTAGTGCTATTCCACCGTTCCCTAAAATTTCCTGAGCCGATGTAAAACCTAATTTTTTCCATTCTTGCAACGGAACGGTTTTTTCAATTTCAATTTTTTGTTTTCCATCAATAGAGAAAAGCACTCCTTTAAACACAATTTCATCTTCTAAAAACACAGCCAAAGCCCCAATTGGTGCAGTACAACCGCCTTCTAAAGTTTTTAGAAACTGTCTTTCAATATGGGTGCATACTTCTGTTTCAATATCATTAAGTTCAGCAACCGCTTCTCTGCAAAAATCATCATTAGCCATAGCAACAACGACCATGGCACCTTGAGCCGGTGCTGGAATCATCCAATCCAAATCGATATAATTTGACGGTTTCAAATTGATTCTTTCCAATCCTGCAGCTGCAAAAACAGCTCCATTCCAATCACTTTCCTGTAATTTTTGCATTCTGGTGTTTATGTTTCCACGTAAATCCACCATGTTGTGATTTGGATATTTGTTTAACCATTGTGCCTGACGACGCAAACTGCCTGTTGCAATTGTTGCTGCTGTGTTAAGAAAATCCTGATTTCCTTTGTATACCAAAATATCCAAAGTATTCGCTCTTTCAAGAACAGCCGCCTGTACAATTCCTATTGGCAAAGCTGTTGGAACGTCTTTCATGGAATGCACTGCAATATCAACCTGACCATTGATCATAGCGATATCCAGCGTTTTGGTAAAAATTCCTGTGATTCCTAGTTCATAAAGTGGTTTGTCGAGAATAATATCTCCCTGTGATTTTACCGCTACAATTTCGGTTTTATATCCAAAATCATTAAGTCTTTTTTCGACATTGTGAGCTTGCCAAAGCGCGAGTTCACTATCGCGGGTTCCTATTCTTATCGTTTTATTCATTATTTTGTAGTCACTCCGATTTTAAAAACTTTTTCAATCCATTCGATACTTTCATCTACCATAGTATCATCATCTTTCAAATGATTGGCAAAGTGTGTCGTTATTTTTTGGATAATTCTTGCACTGATAATCTCAGCTTGCTCTTCATTAAAATTTGAAATTTTCTTGCTTTGAAAATCCAATTCTGAATTTTTTATAGCATTCAATTTTGCTTTCAAAGCATTGATTGTTGGTGCAAATTTTCTGCCTTTGGTCCAGGTAATAAATTCTTCTTTTACTTCTTCAATTATTGCTTCAGCGGCAGGAATATGTTTTTTTCTGTTTTCTAAAGTTTCATCTGTAATTTGAGACAAATAATCCATGTGAATCAGCGTAACGCCTTCAAGTTCTTCCACATCTTTATTCACATTTTTCGGAATAGACAAATCCAGAATCAGTAACGGTTTCTTCAAATTCAGAATCGCTTTATCGACTGTCGGATTTTGAGCTCCCGTAGCCACAACAACAACATCTGCTTTTTGCAATTCAAGATGCAATTCCGAATAATCTTTTACAATTAAATTCAGTTTTCCGGCTAGCTCCTCGGCTTTGGCTTTCGTTCTGTTGATTAGAGTGATATGTTCGTTTTTAGTGTGTTTTACTAAATTTTCACAGGTGTTTCTACCAATTTTTCCGGTACCAAACAAGAGAATGTTTTTATTCCCAATATCTTCTACATTCTTGAAAATATACTGAACGGCGGCAAAAGAAACCGAAGTAGCTCCAGAGCTAATCTCCGTATCCGTTTTAATCTTTTTACTGGCCTGTATAACGGCATTCACCAATCTTTCCATGAAAGTATTGGCCAAACCAAAAGCTTTTGATTGCGAAAAACTGGATTTTATCTGAGCAATAATTTCAAAATCACCCAAGATTTGACTATCCAGACCGGTTCCTACACGAAACAAATGACTTATAGCTTCTTGATTTTTATAAACAAAACCAACTTTTTGAAATGCTTCAACAGAACCTTGACTATTTTCGCAAATTAATTTGATTAATTGAAATGGGTGTTCTGCAAAACCGTAAATTTCAGTTCGGTTGCAGGTAGAAGTAACTATTAAACTCTCTATTCCTTCAGTCTTAGCTTGTTCCAGTAAACGCGTTTTTGCAGCAGCATCTAAACTAAATTTTCCTCTAATCTCGGCATCCGCTTTTTTATAGCTTAATCCAACGGAGTAAAAATAATGATGCTTTGATGTATTATTGTTTTCCATATTTTGCACTTTACCAGAAAGTGATACAAAATTATCACTATAGTTTTTATAAAAGTAACGCTAGAAGTTCTTTTTGTATCGCTGAGTGATTTTTTGATTCTAATTGCTTATTTTATTGTAAAAAATTCTATTTTTGTAGTAAAATCAAGTTGTCGGAATCAAATTATTTAGAGCTGTTCTAAATAAAAAAGTCTGATAATTATCATATTTGTAATAAAAAAATATCGCTATGGGTTCTCAAGAAATTATAAAAATAGAAGATGATTTTACCCTAATTCGTTTTCAAAATGATGACGTTGATGCTTTCAATGCACAACGCGAAGTGGGCAGCGGTTTGATTCAGTTCCATTTTGGAATTAAAGGAAAAGCCAAATTCATTTTCAATCAGGGAAATTATGCTTTGGAATTAAAAGAAGAAAAATCGTTGCTTTTATACAATCCACAGAAAGAATTGCCATTAAATCTGGAGTTAGCCCCAAATTCGTGGGTAATTTCTGTAATTATTTCGATCAAAAAATTTCATGCTTTGTTTTCGACAGAAGCAGATTACATCACTTTTTTAAGTGCCGACAATAAGGACAAAAAATATTATAACGAAGGAAATATCAGTCCGTCGATGGCAATTGTTTTATCTCAATTGTTTCATTACAGTTTGCATCCGTCCATAAAAAACCTCTATTATAAAGGAAAAGGATATGAATTACTGAGTTTGTATTTCAACCGAACTGAAGATCCAAACGCGGAACAATGTCCTTTTTTAATAGACGAGGATAATGTGATGAAAATTAAAAAAGCCAAAGAAATCATCATTGCCAATATGGCTGAACCGCCAGGATTACAGGAATTAGCAGATGAAATTGGTTTAAATCTAAAGAAACTAAAAATGGGTTTCAAACAAATTTATGGCGATACCGTTTATGGCTTCCTATTTGATTACAAAATGGATTTTGCCCGAAAATTATTGGATAGCGGCTCGTATAACGTAAACGAGGTAGGACTGAAAATTGGGTACAGCACCGGAAGTCATTTTATTGCGGCATTCAAAAAGAAATTTGCAACCACACCAAAGAAATACCTGATGTCAATCAACCCAAATATGCAGTAAAGAATTGATTTCTTATAGTAAACAATAAATAAAAAATAGTTAATCTCAATTTACAAAAAAGTAAGTTTAATTACTTTTACAAAACAAAAACACATAAAATGAAAGGTGTATTATTAGTAAATCTTGGTTCTCCAGAAAGTCCAACTCCAAAAGATGTAAAACCCTATTTAGATGAATTTTTAATGGACAAATACGTAATTGACGTTCCGTTTTTGTTGCGGGCATTATTAGTCCGTGGAATAATTTTACAGACAAGACCTAAAAAATCTGCTGCCGCTTACGCAAAAATATGGTGGGACGAAGGGTCTCCGCTTGTGGTTATTTCCAAAAGAATGCATGAGAAAGTAAAGCAATTAGTTGACATTCCTGTTTCCTTAGCGATGCGTTACGGAAATCCGTCTTTATTATCTGGTTTGCAAGAATTACATGATAAGGGTGTGAATGAAGTATTACTTTTTCCATTGTATCCACAACATGCTATGGCTTCCACCACCACCATTCTCGAATTAGCCGAAGAATTGCGAAAAAAGCACTTTCCGGAAATGAAATTCACTATTGTTCCTGCTTTTTACAACAAACCGGATTATATAAAAAATCTGGCTGATTCTATCAAAGGTCATTTAGAAGGCTTCAATTACGATCATCTATTATTTTCATACCACGGAATTCCGGAACGTCACATTCGCAAGACGGACATCACTAAATCACATTGTAAAATTGATGGTTCCTGCTGTAACACGCCTTCACCGGCACATGAATTTTGCTACCGTCACCAATGCTATGAAACCACTAAACAAGTCGTAAAACTACTGGGAATCCCAGAAGGAAAGTACAGTCAGACTTTCCAATCGCGACTGGCAGGAGACAAATGGCTGACCCCGTATACTGATGTGGAAGTGAATAAAATGCCCGAAAAAGGAATTAAAAATCTGGCCGTTGTAACACCGGCATTCGTATCGGATTGTCTGGAGACTTTGGAAGAAATTGCCATGGAAGCCAACCATCAGTTTAAAGAACATGGAGGCAAAGAATTTTTAGCGATTCCTTGTTTAAATGACAGCGACGATTGGTGTAAAACTGTAAGTAACTGGATCGCCAATTGGTCCAACACATCCTCGCCAGTTAAAGTTGACTCGAAAAAAATAAATGTTTAAATGGCCGTTACCGCTGATGAATTAGGAACTCAAGACATCAAAAAACTCTTGATAAAACAAGCAGTTCCGTCCTCTATTGGAATTTTATTCATGTCGGTTAATATTTTAATCGACACCATATTTGTAGGACAATGGATTGGCTCTTTAGCCATTGCAGCGGTAACTGTAGTTTTACCAATCACCTTTTTGATTTCTTCTTTAGGAATGGCAATTGGCGTGGGCGGCGGTTCTGTTCTTTCAAGAGCTTTAGGATCCAATCACAAAGAAAAAGCACTATACACTTTTAGCAATCAAATCATGATGACCTTTTTATTGTCATCTGTTTTTGTGTTTCTTGGTGTGTTTTTTAGTGATGAAATGCTGTTGCTTTTCGGTGCCAAAGGGGCAATAATGAAACCTGCAAAGGAATTTTTTTTACCAATAATCATCAGCGTTCCGTTTCTTGCGCTTTGCATGATGGGAAATAATATTATCCGTGCAGAAGGCAAAGCCAAATTTGCTATGATTGCCATGATTATTCCAGCTTTTGTAAATATTGCACTTGATATTCTTTTTATAAAAGTGATGAATCTTGGAATGTTTGGATCCGCAATGGCATCAGCAATTTCCTATTTCATGTGTTTTGTATTTGTGCTATGGTTTTTTGTTTTTAAAAGCGAATTAAAGTTAAAAACGAGACATTTTAAGTTTAAAATCCCCATCGTAAGAGAAATCGTCGCACTCAGTTTTGTCACTTTTTCAAGACAAGGCGTAGTGAGTATTTTGTCCATAATTTTAAATCATACTTTATATACCTATGGCGGCGAACATTCTGTGGTAATATATGGGATTATTAGCCGCATGTTGATGTTTGCTTTGTTCCCGATTCTGGGAATTACCCAAGGATTTTTGCCTATTGCAGGCTTTAATTACGGCGCTCAAAATCATGAAAGAGTTAAAGAAAGCGTACTGCTTTCGATAAAATACGCAGCATTTTTAGCCACGCTTATTTTTGTTGTTATTTTGTTTTTTGCTACACCAATAGTAGCCATTTTTACCACAGATCCACTCGTGATTGCTCAAACTCCTGAAGCTTTGCGATGGGTTTTCGCCGCTTCACCTGTTATCGCAATTCAGTTAATTGGAGCTGCTTATTTTCAAGCCGCGGGAAAGGCAAAAAAAGCATTGCTTTTGACGTTAAGCAAACAGGGATTTTTCCTAATTCCGTTAGTGCTGATTCTACCAAATTTTTTAGGTATTTTTGGAATATGGATTGCATTTCCGATCGCCGATGTTTTATCAACAATACTGACTGGTTATTTTCTAAAAAAAGAAATGAATACAAAATTGATTCAAATTAACGATGGAATATTATAATTATCTAAAATCCTTACACCTCATCTTTGTAATCACCTGGTTTGCAGGATTATTTTACATTGTTCGCTTGTTTGTTTATCAAATTGAAGCCGCACAAAAACCATCTCCGGAGAAAGAAATTTTGCAAAAACAATACAAAATAATGACCTACCGCCTGTGGTATATTATCACCTGGCCTTCGGCAGTTTTGGCGAGTATTTTTGCTTTTTGGATGCTATTGTTTACGGATTTAGGACAAGCGTGGTTAAAAATGCCTTGGATGCATGTAAAACTTGGCTTTGTATTTGTGTTATATTTATATCATGGTAAATGCCATCAAATATTCAAGCAATTGCAAAACGACGAAGTAAAATACTCTACAAACTATATGCGTTTATGGAATGAAGGGGCGACAATTATTCTTTTTTCGGTGGTTTTTTTAGTGATTCTGAAAAATGCCGTGAACTGGATTTATGGCGTAATCGGGATTATTTTATTCTCTGTTCTGATTATGCTTGGTTTTAAATTTTACAAAAGAATTAGAGAAAGAAATCAATCTTAATTATGTTTAATAACTTCAAGACAACAATGCTTTCATTGCGGGTTAGGATTTTCCTTTCCATGATTGTATTGATAGTTATGGCTTCCATTCTTTTAGCTTCCATTTCAATTATTCAATTTAAGAATGAAGCCAAAGAATACCATCAGGAACGCTTAGAACGCAATGAAAATGCAGTAAAGCAGCATATAAACTATGTACTTTCCACAACAACATACCCATTAAACACCGCGAATTTAGGTCTGATTTTTAAAGATAAAATTCACGAATTAGCACAAATTCACAATATTGAGATTAACATTTACAGCTTAGATGGAAAACTATTGAAATCCTCTAAAGAATCCTTTTCAGTTGATAAAGTATCCCCCTCCATCCCAAAATACATTCTGAAACTAGTTCGTTCCTCTATTGAAAAAAGATATGTCGATATCAAAACCATTAACGGCGTTAAAAATCGCTCTTCATACAGCCAGATAAAAGACGACAAATTTAAACCGCTGGGTATTTTGAATTTGCCTTACGTTGAAGATGACGGGTTTTATGAAAATGAATTGAATAGTTTCCTCATCCGATTAGGACAAGTGTACTCATTCATGCTAATTGTTGCTTTTGCGGTTGCTTATTTTCTTTCCTCCTACATCACCAAATCTTTAAAAACCATTTCAGATAAATTAAGTGAGACAAGTTTGTATCAAAAAAACGAGAAAATTGTATTAGAAGCCAATAGCAAAGAAATTAATTTGCTAATAAAGGCATACAACGGAATGGTCGATGAATTGGAAAAAAGTGCCATAAAACTAGCGCAGAGTGAACGAGAAGAAGCCTGGCGAGAAATGGCAAAACAGGTGGCTCATGAAATCAAGAATCCGCTTACGCCAATGCGACTGACGGTACAGAGCTTTCAAAGAAAATTTGATCCCACTGATGCAGATATAAAACAAAAAATGAAGGACTATTCCGAAACCCTGATACAACAAATTGACACAATGAATGCAGTTGCATCTGCATTCTCGAATTTTGCTTCGATGCCGGCGCAACAAAATGAAACCTTGAATGTGGTAGAAGTTGTGGAACTGGCGATGGATATTTTCAATGAAGAGTATATCGTATTTGAAAGTGATTCACCCGAAATAATTTCGAAAGTAGACCGAACCCAACTCATCCGTATTATTACAAATTTGGTCAAAAATGCGATTCAGTCCATTCCTGAAAACCAAGAAAACAAATCAATTATTGTAACGGTAAAAAAAGACTTAAACAACGTTCTGATTACTGTTACAGATAACGGGATCGGGATTCAGCCTAAAGACATCAGCCGTATATTTGAACCCAAATTCACTACTAAAAGTAGTGGAATGGGACTTGGTCTTGGTATTATTAAAAACATTATAGAAAATTATAAAGGAACGATTACCTTTGATACTGAATTTGGAAAAGGAACCACTTTCACGGTTTCACTTCCAATAATTAACTCCTAAAATTACAATCATGAATTACGAAAATATTTTAATTACAACAGAGAATAATAGTGCTACGATTACTGTTAATCGCCCTACAAAACTAAACGCTTTGAACAAAGCTACCATTACTGATTTGTATAAAGCATTCAAAACATTGGGAAAAAACAATGAAATTCGTTCTATTATTCTAACTGGAAGTGGTGAAAAAGCTTTTGTTGCAGGAGCCGATATTGCTGAGTTTGCTAATTTTTCTATCGAAGAAGGAATGCAATTAGCTGCTGAAGGACAGGAAAAATTATTTGATTTCATAGAAAATCTTAAAACTCCCGTTATCGCAGCAATCAATGGTTTTGCATTAGGAGGCGGATTAGAATTAGCGATGGCATGTCATTTCAGAGTTGCTTCGGAAAATGCAAAAATGGGTTTACCTGAAGTTTCACTTGGACTTATTCCTGGTTATGGCGGAACACAACGCCTGCCCCAACTTATAGGAAAAGGGCGTGCAATGGAAATGATCTTGACTGCCGGAATGGTAAGCGCGCAAGATGCCTATCGAACTGGATTGGTAAATCACGTGGTACCAGAAGCAGAACTTTTAGATTATTGTAGTAGTCTTGCACAAAGCATAACGAAAAATTCTCCCTATGCAATTAGTAAAGCCATAAAAGCCATCAATGCCAATTACAAAGAAGGCAAAAATGGTTATGAAACCGAAATAAAAGCTTTTGGAAAATGTTTTGGGACTACCGATTTTAAAGAAGGAACAACGGCATTTCTAGAGAAAAGAAAAGCGGTGTTCACAGGAAAATAATAACAAAGGAGAATCATTTTGGTTCTTTAACTCAAAGGTAAAATGCTTTGAAATAATCTTTCTTCAAAAAATGGATTGTTTGATTTACAAAACTTAATTTTGCAAACCCGTTTCGGAATATAATCCAACATTTAAAATCTTACTTTATGTCCTACCAACCTGTATTTGCACTTTTCTGGGAAAAGGTAAAAGAAAGCATCCAAAATGGCACTTATGCCAAATTAACGCTAGCCAAAACCATCGGTGATACTGAATTGAAAAATATTTATGTGCGTCCCGTTTTATTAGAAAATGACGCTTTTAGTCTATCTGTTACGGCACGTTATAAAACGGAAGAAGTAGAAAGCTTCCATTCACTCGATGAAGCTTTTATTGTATTGGCTCCCTATATGAACAATCCGTTTTTGACCGCTCTTCTGTTTACTACTGAGAATGACATCACATTTAAACTCAATAAAAAAAGAGTAGGAAGCATTATTGAACAGGCACCTACTTTTAAAAATGCTTCAGATGTAATTATTGAAATGAAAACCAAAAGAATTATATAATCAATAATAAAGACGCACAGAGTTGCGTCTTTATTATTTTTCCCCCTCCCATTCGGCATAAAATTGCGAAATGAAACCTTCCATATAACGGTGTCTTTCCTTTGCAATTTGTCTTCCGGTTTCCGTATTCATTTTATCTTTTAAGAGCAATAACTTTTCATAAAAATGATTGATTGTTGGAGAATCATTGTTCTTGTATTCTTCTTTTGTCATTCTTGTGTTTGGCGCTATTTTAGGGTCATAGAGAGTTCTGTTTTTAAATCCTCCATAATTGAACGTTCTCGCAATTCCAATGGCACCAATAGCGTCCAGTCGATCTGCATCCTGAACAACATCCAATTCAATTGAAGAAAATTTCTTTTCAAAATTACCGCCTTTATAAGAGATGTTATTAATGATATTCACCACATGATTGATAATCTCCTCGTCGACATTTTCTGATGCTAAGAATTCACGAGCTATTTTAGGACCGATCGTTTCATCTCCATTATGGAATTTACTATCCGCAATATCGTGAAGCAAAGCACCAAGCTGTACAACTGTTGTATCACAAGCTTCGTTTTTAGAAATCGAAATAGCATTTCTATACACTCTTTCAATATGAAACCAGTCATGCCCGCCTTCCGCATTTTCTAATTTTGCTTTTACAAAAAGAATTGTTTTACTAATTAAATCTGTCTTTATCATTGTTATATTTGGTAAAAAAAATGTCGATTTTCAAAGACTAACTTCAAAAATCAACATTCATTATTCTTAAATCAAAAAAAATTAAAGTCTAGCTGGCTCTACCCATTTGAAAATATGTGACTCTTGTGGAATGACCAATCTTTCCGATATTTTTGCCATTCTTCCTGGTAATTTCATCAAATAATCACGCGCTTTTTCCGCTTCATCAGTCAAACCAGAAATCTTGTCAATTTCCCACTTGTCAATTAATTTTTGCATAATATCTACATAATCAGCAGCAGTATAAACGCCAATTCTTTGTGCTGAATCGGAAAATTGTTCGAAAGCAGTACTTATTTTTTCACCAGATTCTCTCAAGAAATGCGCTGGCATAACAATTTTTGCTTTCATCATGTATTGAAACGCAAGCATCATTTCACTAGGATCTACCTGAAAAATACGGTTTACAAATTCGCTGTACGCATGATGATGACGCATCTCGTCACCAGCGATCATTTTGCACATTTTAGACAATTTGTTATCCCCATATTTCTTAGCCATTTGCGCTACCCTGTTGTGTGACACATAAGTTGCCAGCTCTTGAAAACTAGTATATACAAAGTTTTTGTATGGATCTCTTCCTGTTCCAATATCAAAACCATCGCTAATAAGGTGCTGTGTTGTCATTTCTATTTCACGCATGTTTACACGACCTGACAAATACAGGTATTTATTTAGTAAATCACCATGACGATTTTCCTCTCCAGTCCACTGTCTGATCCACTTAGACCAACCGTTTCGCTCCACATTATCAATTCCCTCTACGTCCATTAACCAAGATTCGTATGTTGGTAAGGCCTCCTCAGTAATAGTATCACCTACTAGAGTCACCCAGAAATCATATGGTAATTCTTTTGCAATTTCACGTAATTCTTTGACCTCATCAAAAAAAGTATCGCTTTGAGAATTAGGCAAAAAATCTGTTGGTTGCCATATTTTTTCTACCGGAATTAGATACTGATCGACAAAGCTATCTACGTTTTTTTCTAAAAACTGCATTACTTCTAATCGAATGTTTTTTATTGACATTATATATAAATTAAATTTTTATTTCTTGAACAACTGCTGTTTCTGTTTTCTTCATTAATTCAGCAAAATCATACTCTTTAACCGCTAATGGTTCGTGGACTACAAAGGTAAGATGATTTCCTAGACCTAAAGGGAAAAATCCGTATTTAACCATTTTCCAAGAATTGTTTATGCTTATTGGAACAACATATGCCGATGGCGCATATTTACACAAAATTTTCAACCCGCTTTGAGCAAACTCCTTCGGTTTTCCTGTTTTACTTCGCGTCCCTTCCGGAAAAATAACTGCCGTACGTTTGTATTTTTCAATATATTCCGACAATCCCTTAATAGCAGGAATGGCTTGCTTAGGATCTTTTCGATCAATAAGAACGGAACCACCATGACGCAAATTAAAAGATACGCTTGGAATGCCGCTGCCCAGTTCTTTCTTACTAACAAATTTACAATGAAATCGGCGGAAAAACCAAATCATAGCGATAATATCGTACATACTTTGATGATTGGAGACAAAAATCAAAGGAACATTTTCAGGAATGCTTTCTATATTTTCAAATGTATAGGTTGTTCCTAAAAGGTTGGTGCATTTTAATAAGAAAAAATTCAGATAATCGACACTTTTTTTATGAGCCTCATAGCCGAAAACATAGAAGCAAACCCACTGAATTGGGTGAAAAATAACCAAGGTAAGACCGAAACATAAATAATAAATTATGGATATGGGATACGAAATTAGTTTTTGCATGCTTTAAAATTTGCCACAAAAGTAAGAAATATATTTTTAGCCCGATTTAAATCACAAACAATATACAGGCTCAGCGTTTAATTGTAACTTTGCAGA
This sequence comes from Flavobacterium kochi, assembly GCF_048286715.1. NCBI lineage: Bacteria > Pseudomonadati > Bacteroidota > Flavobacteriia > Flavobacteriales > Flavobacteriaceae > Flavobacterium > Flavobacterium kochi. The sequence goes on along the minus strand of NZ_JBLVPW010000006.1, from coordinate 16,457 downwards.
TCAAAATCTATGTCTTTTGTCTATTAAAATGAACTTCACCTACCCAAAAAACGAAAAGCTAAAAAGTAAAATTACCATTGGATTATTGTTTTCTGAAGGGAAATCAGTATCCAAATATCCTTTGCGGTTGGTTTATTATTCGGGTGCTTTGGGTAATCCTGAAAAATCGGAAGAAAAAATCAAAATGGGTGTTTCGGTTTCTAAAAAATATTTTAAGAAAGCCGTTGATCGCAATTATTTCAAACGGGTGTTGCGCGAAACCTATCGTCTCAACAAACATTTATTGATTGATAATCTGGACCAGCCCCATGCTTTTATGTTTTTTTACCAAAGCAAAGAACGATTAAGCTATGAAGAAATAAATACGAAAACCATTCAATTGTTTGAGAAGTTTTTGGCTCAGAACAGCAAAAAAAAGGTATCTGAAAACGACTCAAATTTAGAAAACAAATAATTCTAATTTTATTAAATAAGGCAGAATAGCGTTTCCCTATAGCCCAGCTATTATTATTGGTGATTTATGCTTAATTTAGTAATCTCAAATTTAGTCCAAAAAACCATGAACTTCTTTTTCAAAAAAAAATTCATAATCCCTCTTGTCGCTTCGGCATTTCTCTATATTGGCACCAGTTTCAAAGATGATTTTTTTGAAATCGCCAAGCAGATAGAAATTTTCACTACGCTTTTCAAGGAATTGAATAAGAACTATGTTGATGAAACAAATCCTGGTGACTTAATGGATAAAGCCATTAAAGGCATGTTAGCCAGTTTAGATCCGTATACCGTTTATTTTAACGAACAAGATGTCGTCAGTTTTAAAATAAACAATACAGGAGAATATACCGGGATTGGCGCTTTACTAACCCGGAAAGACGGCAAACTCATCGTCAAAGAACAATACAAAAATTTTCCGGCGGATAAAGCAGGACTCAAAGCAGGTGATGAAATTACTCAAGTAGGAGATATTCTTTTATCTGATTTTAGAGACGATGCATCCGAATTATTCAAGGGCGCAAAAAACACTAAAATAGACATTAAATACATCCGTCAGGAAAAACCCTATACTACCCAAATTGTTCGTGATGAAGTTGAGATAAAATCAGTTCCCTTCTTTGGCAAAATAGATGCTGAAACCGGCTATATCGTTTTATCACATTTCAATAACAAAGCTGCTGCAGAAACCAAAATGGCATTAGAACAGCTAAAAAACGAAGGTGCTAAAAGAATTGTTTTGGACTTAAGAGGTAATCCTGGAGGACTCTTGAATGAAGCGGTAAATATTTGTAATCTCTTTGTTCCAAAAAACGAAATCATAGTAACCACAAAATCGAAGATCGAAAAATACAACAACACCTACAAAACCACCAGAGAACCTGTTGACACTGAAATTCCTTTGATCATTATTGTAAATGGAAAAAGTGCTTCGGCTTCAGAAATTGTTTCCGGAGCTTTACAGGATTTAGATCGTGCTGTGGTATTGGGAAGCAGAAGTTTTGGTAAAGGATTGGTGCAAAGACCCGTTGATTTAACTTATGGAACCCAACTTAAAGTGACTATTTCTCGTTATTATACGCCTTCTGGCAGATGCATTCAAGCTTTGGATTATGCCCATAAAGACAAAAATGGCTTGGCCATAAAAACCGAAGAGAAGAATTTTAATGCTTTCAAAACCCGAAAAGGAAGAACGGTTTATGATGGTGGAGGCATCCAGCCTGATGTGGAACTTGACGAAACAAAATTAAGTCCGGTAACAAATGCAGTCGTAAAAAACGATGGGATTTTTAATTATGTGACGAGTTACTATTACAAAAACCCAACTTTAGGCAATACCATTCCAACGATTTCCGATGCAGATTTCTTAGACTTTAAACAGTTTTTAAAAGCGCAAAAATTCTCTTTTGACACGGATACGGAGTTGGCACTGAAAAACACCTTGGCTGTAGCCAAAAAAGAAAAAATAGACGGATCCATCACTGCTGAATACCAACAATTGCTTTCTGCTCTTCAAAAAAGTGAAGATGCATTATTAGATAAAAATCAAAAGGAAATCAAGAATTTAATTTTAGAGGAAATAATTAAACGCTACCAATATCAGGAGGGTTTATATCAATATTACATAAAAAATAATTCTGAAATTAAGAAGGCCGTAAGCATTTTAAACAATAGTCCAGAATACAAATCTATTTTGAAATTGTAATGCATCAATACTTTAAAATAGTCCTTCTTTTATTTTTTGGATACCTTTCAGCTCAGGAAAAAACCGTACAAACAGTCTATTTTGAATTTGATAAATACAACCTTTATGATCAACAAATTAAAACTATTGTTGATTTTGTAAAAAAATCAGACACTACGAAAATTGAATCTATCCAAATTTATGGCTATTGTGATGACAGGGGTGATAATGATTACAATTATGAATTATCAACAAATAGGGTAAAAACGGTTCAAGACGTGCTCACTTCTTATGGGTTCAACAAAAATAAAATTGTCGTTATTGAAGGCAAGGGACGCATCATTCTAAAAAAAGATACGGAAGAAAATGTAACCGAAATGCGGTCTAAAAACAGACGCGTCGATTTGTTTATTGTTAAAAAAAATAGTTTCGGAAAAGGCATTTACAATTCGTTTCAGGAAAATCATAAAGTTGGTGACCGTGTTTATTTTGAAAACATATTATTTATGCTTGGAAGCAGCGCCTTGCTGCCAGAATCGAAAAAAGAACTGGACAAAATTGCCACAATACTGCAAAAAAACCAAACATTAGAATTTGAAATTAGAGGTCACGTATGCTGCACTCCAAGTTATTATGACGATGCAATAGATGAATTTACTCATGAAAGAAAACTTTCATTGAATCGTGCCCGAAATGTCTACAGGTATCTGATATCAAAAAAAATTAATCCACAACGAATGACTTACAAAGGTTGTGGGAATAAATTCCCTTTAGGAAAAGGTGATGCACTTGATCGAAGAGTCGAGTTTCTTATTTTAAAAATATAGTTAGGCTTTCTGCATTTCAATATGCGGAATATCATCTTCCAGATACATTTCGCTGGTTTGCACAAAACCTTGGCTTTCGTAGAATTTTTTCAGGTACAATTGGGCTCCAATGGTGATTTTACTTTCGCCAAAATGAAGCAGAATTCCTGTAATAGCTTCTTGCATTAGGTCATGTCCCCATTTCCTGTCTCGGTAATTTGCAGCAACGGTTACTCTTCCTATAGAAGCATTATCAAAACTGATTCCTGCTCTGAAAAGTCGGGCATGCGCCACAATTTTTCCCTCAAACTCACCAAAGAGATGTAACGCCACCTTGTCTTTACCGTCAAGATCCAGATAGACACAGTTTTGCTCTACCACAAAAACCTCACTTCTCAGTTTTAGTATATCATATAGTTCATGAACAGTAAGGGCCTCAAAGGGCTTTATTTTCCATTCTAATGCCATTTAGTTTTCTTTTTTATTAAAATGCCAGGATTATTTCTTCTCAATTTCAACCGATTTTATCATCGCTTCCAACTCATGCATCAAATCACGTTTCTCCTTTGACGGTGCATAACACAAACCTTCCAAAACCAGAATTCTACTGTGTTCCTTGTCTAAAATCGCATAATTGATAAAAGGACCCGCCATAAAATCATTCTTTAATTCCCAAGTTCCTTTGGTCTCATAGGTTTCCTTCCCGTCAAGATTAATCTTTGAAAGATAGGGCGCATATGCTTCTTCGGTAATCATATTGGTATTAGGTTCTGTTCCGCTGATATATAAATTACCTATTGAATCCCTCATTTTTATGATATTGGAAATCAAATTTGTGTTCTTTTTAATGGATTTTATAGGAACCTGATAAATTAGCAGACTTGTATTTCCACCGACAATTTCCTTCTTCAACCATATGAAATTGCTCTTGTGAAGCACATACGTATAACCGGAAGGAATCTTTATCAGGATATGAAATTTATTGCTAATTAATTGGGGGTTAAGCAGCGACTGACTATTTATCCTCTGGCTTTCGGCTATTTCACCCTGTTTGATTAACTGAATCATTTGCGGAGCATTTTTTTCTAAGCATGCGATAATATCGGCTCCGGTTTTTCCTGAAATATGAAATACATTTTGAGGTGATGCGTATTGGTTTTTTTTTATTTCAAATTTATTCTGCTCTTCTTTCTTTACCACAATAATTGCTCTGGTATCAGTCATGAACCCCTCCAGAAGTTTAACCGGATATTGATTAATGGTAAATAGCGGTTCTTCTTGCGGCAATCCAATAACTGGTGATGCAAACTTATTTCGAATGCTGTCCCCTATCTCACCATTCCATAACTGGTCATCAATAATTACTGAAATCGTATTGATTTTTCCACTCGTTTTACGATGCAGATTATCGCTCTTCTTTGTACAAGAAAAAAATAAGAACGAAACAAGAAGATACAAAAAATGGATTTTATTCATTGATTCTGTAGTGCTATAAAAATTTTAATTGCCAAATAAAAAGAAAAAAGGTCAACTTTACTGAAAAAAGCAAAAAAGTATTTTAATTAAACTATTTATGGATTTTGTTTAATTGAATATTCCTAAAATCAATTGGCGAACCTTCATAATTTAGAGAAATCTTTCCTTCTTTGGAAGACACTTCAACACATTCATTTACTAACTTTCCGTTCAAATATTGTGTACATTTCCCGTTGAATGATTTGATGAGAATTGTATTCCATTCTCCATAAGGGTTCTCATTGCTACTAAATTTTGGAGAAACCACACTTGCACCAGCCTCAATTAATTTTCCGTTTACTTTTGCTGTTACATTATCTAAAAAAATAAAATCACCGGTACTGCTCTCCTTTATTTGAAATTGAATTCCTTTAGGCCAAATGTGATCGGGTGAATCTGAAGGTATGTTGTACATCACACCACTATTTTTTTTTCCATCACCTCTGTAAAATTCCTTTTCTATATTCCACCTGAACTCTAACCTTAATTCAAAATTTTTATAAGAATTATTTGTCATTAGATAGCCACTATTCTCTCCATGCATTCTAATCATGCCGTCCGTAAAATCGTAAGCTTTTGACGGTGCTATTCTTTCAGTGCTATTTTTGGTATACGCATACCAGTCATTCATTGATAAGCTTTTTTGCTTAACAGCACAGGAACTCAGGGATATAAGACAAACAAAAATTATCTTTTTCAACATTATACTATTTTTATTTAAAAACAAAGTACTTACTCTATTTAATTAGAGGTTGAAATTAAGAAAATGAAACTTAAACACTTCTAATTTATCCGTTTATTTTTAACTTCATTCCGGGTTTAATCGGTTCATCGCGAATATCGTTCCATTTTTTAATATCTGAAATAGTTACTCCAGGATATTTTTGGGCAATGCTAAATAAGGAGTCTCCTTTTTTTACATAATATTCTGCTGCCTCTTTTTTAGAAACTGAAGCCATATTTTTCTTCTTGAAAGAACTGGACGATGCTTTATCAGTAATAATTGCAATTTCGTTCTTGGCAACAATCAAAATAGCACCTAAAGCAATGTTATGGTCCGACAAATTATTCCACTGTTGCAAATCGGTTAAAGCAGCGCCAAATTTCTTAGCGATATTCCCCAGATTGTCTCCTTTTTGAACCACATACTCAATGTCTTTTCGTTCTGGATTAGTAGCCAATTCTGCTTCTTTATTGATTTTAACTTCAGCAATTGCTTCTGCAGGAACTGCCTCCGCTTTTAGTTCTTTCTTAACTGCTTTTACAATACTTTCTTCGGTAAGGATCTTTAAACTCTTACCATAAGGAACGGCATTGTTTTTCAATTTATTCCATTTTTTAATATCGGAAACGGCAACGTCATATTTATGGGCAATTTCACTCAGATTATCTCCGCGTTTTACTTTGTAATATTTCGTTTTAGGAACTATAATCCGTTGGGTGGTAAATTCATCGTATCCCGTTCAACAATCGCTTTGGTAACCTGAAATGTTTTTTCACGAGAGTCAACTTCATGTTGGGCATACGCATAAATTTTAGCTTCATTTGAAGTAAATACAGCAACTTTATCTTGTGGCAATCTTAAAAAATGATTTTCATCATGGTAAAACGGAATCACATTTAGCTTATATGATGGATTCAACAGCTGCAATTGTGCAACGGGAACGTCCAGCAAGTCTGAAATTTGTTGGAACGACATTTGCTTTTTGATCATGATGGTATCGGTAGCAAAATGCTTTATTATCGCTCTGTCCGGTTTTATTCCGTGTTCCTTGTGGTATTCATAAATATACATAGTCGCAAGAAAAGCAGGAACGTACGCTTGTGTTTCTTTTGGAAGATTTTTTCTGATATTCCAATAATTTTGCTGGCCACCAGAACGCCTGATCGCTTTAGAAACATTTCCCGGTCCGGAATTATAGGACGCTAAAACCAAATCCCAATCTCCAAATATTTTGTACATATTAGTCATGTATTGTGCTGCGGCCCCAGAAGCTTTTAAAGCATCGCTTCGTTCGTCAATATAGGAATCGATTTTCAAACCATACTGTTTTCCGGTTTGATACATAAACTGCCAAAGTCCTGTAGCACCAACTCTTGAAACTGCTTTTGGGTTTAAAGCGGATTCCACAACGGCTAAATATTTTATTTCCAAAGGAACATTTTGCTTGGCAAGCGCTTCTTCAAAGAGTGGGAAGTAATATTCAGAAATACCCATTAATCGTTCAAAAGATCGCTTTCTGTTTTTTAGGAATGATTTGATGATATTTTCTAAACCTTGATTGTACTCAATATTGAACGGTGATTTTGCATCCATTGCCGCCAGTCTTTCTTTCAAAAGTTCGGTAGGCAATTCATAGTCAACTTTTTCGTCGATATTGATACTTTTTATATCATCCGTTATATTGTTATATAAATCTAAGTTTGTCAATTCTTTCATCCACAAACTATCAACACAAGATGCCATTTCATCTTTTATGAAAGTCTTTTTGATAGAATCTAAATAGGATAATTTTGGTTCTATTTTTACAAAGTCTCTATTTTCTACAGCTTCTTGAGAAAATAAATGGATTGATAACAATAGAAATAACGATAGGGTGGTATTTTTTACATTCATATTTTTAACGATCAAAGGCCTATATTTCAAATGTTTACATTGGTATTTTTTACAAACATAACAGGTTAAAACTAAAAATTTCTTTAAATATTGTTAAAAATGCAACTTTGAGTTCTATTATGAAGAATTTTCCGTGATTTCATTTTAAAAAATACCTTTTAGAACACAATTCGTCAAATTTTAAAACTAAAAAAACCTTAGTGACAAATACTTTGCCTCTAAGGTTTCTTCTTATTTGAGTACGATTTTTTTTGGATTAGGGCTATAAATCAAATCCGATTGCGTCAGTATTAGTCAAGTATCGCTGCAATTCCTGGCAATACTTTTCCTTCAAGCATTTCTAACATGGCACCTCCACCAGTTGAAACATAACTCATTTTGTCTTCCAATCCAAATTGTTTTACTGCAGCTACTGAATCTCCTCCACCTACAAGTGAAAACGCTCCGTTTGCAGTTGATTCAGCTATGAAATTACCAAGGGCAATTGTTCCATTAGCAAAACTCTCCATTTCAAAAACGCCTAATGGACCATTCCAAAGTATCGTTTTAGAATCCATAATTACTTTTTCGAAATTTTCCAATGATTTTGGTCCTGCATCAAGTCCTTGCCATCCGTCAGGAATTGCTGAAACATCAACAATTTGAGTATCGGCAGTATTTGAAAAAGCATTTGCCGCAACAACATCAACCGGAATATGAATTTGAACTCCTTTTTCTTTAGCCAGTCTCAATATTTCCAATGCCAATTCTTGCTTGTCATCTTCACAAATTGAATCTCCAATTTTACCTCCTAATGCTTTCACGAAAGTAAATGTCATTCCACCACCAATAATCATGTGGTCTACTTTATCCAAAATATTCTCGATAACAGTAATTTTAGAAGAAACTTTAGATCCACCAAGAACAGCTGTTACCGGTTTTTCACTATTTTTCAAAACTTTGTTTAAGCTTTCGATTTCTTTAGCTAATAATAATCCAAAACATTTTTCAGTTGGGAAGAACTGAGCGATAATTGTAGTAGATGCGTGTGCTCTGTGTGCCGTTCCAAAAGCGTCGTTTACATAAATATCCCCAAGCGACGCTAATTCTTTTGCAAAAGCAACATCTCCAGCTTCTTCTTCGTTATGAAAACGCAAATTTTCCAATAATAAAACTTCTCCAGCTTGTAAGTTATCCGCAGCATTTTTAGCTTCCACACCAACACAGTTCGAAGCAAACTGAACTGGTACCCCAAGCACTTCTGAAGTTGTTTTTAGGATGTGTTTCAATGAATACTTTTCTTCAACACCTTTTGGTCTGCCTAAATGTGACATCAAAATTACGCTTCCGCCTTGAGCAAGAATTGCTTCAATTGTAGGCTTTGCCGCTTCGATACGCGTGGCATCTGTTACATTGAAATTTTCATCCAAAGGCACATTAAAATCAACACGTATTATTGCTTTCTTATTTTTAAAATTAAAATCGTTTAAAGTTTTCATTAAGTATATTTTTAGTTTGTTTTTTTTGAAAGAATAACAAATATAGAACTTTTCAGGAACTAAAAAATAAGAATATTTTGAAAATTAGGGAAATCCACTAACGAAAACGTTATAATTGTCTCAAATTAATTGTTTTTTAGAATTAATTTGAAAAAAGGTTCGTCTCTGAAATCTTTTCTTTATGGAATTTCTAAAACGACAAGGAGCGCATTTTCGGATAATGCTTCCCATTCCAAGGAGTCGATTCCTGATAAACTTAATCCGTCTTTTGATTCTAACAAACGATTTTCGACTTCAAAAGCACCATTAATTACAAAGACAAAAACGCCTTTAGTAGTGTTTTTTAGCGAATAAACTCCTTCCTTTCTTCCGTCATACATTCCTATAAAACCGAATGCATTTGAAATTTCGAATAATGGAATTAATTGGTTCTTATCGGTTAAACCAAAATTAAACTGTTTGAAACTACTTTCGAAATCTTGATTTTTGGCATTGAACGCTATTTGTAAATAACTGACATTTTCTTCCTTGTAAGAATTAGAAAGAACGAAAGACATTCCTTTCTCGGCAGAAACAATTCGGATTTGTTCTACTCCTATAAAACTTTCATTCCCTAAACTGTCTTTATAATCCACTCCGCCAAACAGCGGTAAAATAAGCACTGTCGTATTGGCTTCCAAAACCGTTTTGGCAGTATGATAAGGCGCCAGTATTTCTTCGTTTAAAACGTGTAAGGAACCAAATGGTTTTCTACTTTCTTCGAAATAACTTCCAAAATTTAAAGTAGAAAGACAGTTGTGTCCCTTTGATTTAAAATGCCCCCTTGCATCGGACTTGAATATTTGTACAGAATTTTGGTGTATCATTTTGGTGACTATTACTCTCAATCAACTTGTTTAACCCGCAACATTTATGGTATGTTCCAAGACAAATCCTTCAGCAATACTTCCCGTAATTGTTGACAATTCATTTGCCACACCGTCTGAAAACACATTATCGGATGCGTTATACGTATATCCCGTCATTCCTTTAGAATATCCATTCGTTGTCGAAGCATTTACTAATACAACGGCACTACCTGAACCTTCGGGAAAAGCAATTTGAGTAACCAATAGCGAGGCTCCGCTCGCGCTATAAACATGGACATGAATGTGTGTTGCTCTGCCACTGTACCATCCTGGAAAAATAGATTTGAAACTAACTATTCCATTGGCAGTTGTAGTTTGTCTTCCTCTCAAAAAGTGAACTGCTGTAAAATCTGCTGATTGCATTCCGGTTCCGCCGTATTCTGAATAATAACCATCCTTATCACAATGCCAAATATCTACAATGGCGCCCGCTAATGCAGCACAACTGGCATTGGTGTTTTTTATAGTAACATTAATGGTGAATCCTACTCCCGTTCTATCACTTACAATGTTAGTCGTCACTAATGACGAAGGTACTTTGGTAGGAAATGGTCCTGCCGTTTCTGATGAAGTGACAGTACAACTTCCTGAATTGTTAATAGCATCTGTACCCGTCGTAGTTGCTGTTGATGCAATCGCATCATCACTGTTACAGGCCTTAATTATAGGAATGACCAAAGATCCTAATCCTACTAATCCTAATCCTCTTAAAAATTCTTTTCTTTCCATGGCAAATACAATTTTAATGTTACAATTATAAAAGTATTTAAATGTAAATAAATGCTGAAATTTATGAGGTAACCAAAAGATTTTATGCGGTAAACAAATGAAAATCAAACCAAATTTGTAATTTTTTAACAATAAAACAACACATTTATTCTTTATTTATTAGGGCATAAAAAGCACTTTCATAACTCGCACTAACGGGAATTTCTTCTTGATTGATGTAAATTATTTTGTTTCTTACTTTTTCAATTTTAGAAATGGGAACAATAAAAGAACGGTGCACTCTTATGAATTCAGGAACAGGCAGCTTTTGAAGGATGGCTTTCAAAGTCATTCTGGCGACAATAGTTTTCTGATTTTGTATGTGAATTTTCAGGTAATCATCTAACCCTTCAATATATAAAATATCCGAAAAGAGAATTTTAATCAGACTATAATCGGCACGGATAAAAAGATAGCGTTGTTCTGGATCCTGGTTTTGTAATTTCCATTGGGAATAGGCTTTTTCGACAGCTTGTTGAAACCGTGAAAAAGAAAAAGGTTTCAAAATATAATCGGTAGCGCTTAATGTAAATCCTTCAACTGCATATTCAGAATAGGCAGTAGTGAAAATCACCATCGTTTTATGTGGTAGGTTTTTAAAGAAATCAATCCCGGAAATGGATGGCATATTAATATCTAAAAACAATAAATCAACAGGATATTTCTTCAAATATTTGAATGCTTCCTCCGATTTAGTAAATGTTTTTTGCAAATCAACAAATTCAATTCTATCACAAAAACTTTGCAAAATATCCAATGCTGGCGGCTCGTCATCGAGTGCAATCGCTTTTATCATCCTACTTTGATTGTTAAGGTTACAGCATAATTTTCCTGATTATCATCAATTTTCAATACGTGGTTGTTGGGATACAAAAGAGACAATCTCTCGATTGTGTTTTGCAATCCGATCCCACTGTCAGATTGAATAGATTGTACTTTATAATTAGAAACAAATAAAGTTAAATAATCTCCGACAATTGTAATGCGAATAGCGATATCAGAATTCTGATTTGGATTCACACCGTGCTTGAATGCATTTTCTATAAATGAAATTAAAATAAGTGGTGTAATGCATTTGCCAAAAGCATTCCCTTCTACAACATAATCAACTTTTACTGTGTCGCCCAAACGGGTTTTTTGAAGCTGAATAAAATTGTTGATGTAATTAATTTCTTTATCCAAAGCAATTACATCATCATTAGCATTCGTTATTATATATCGCATTAATTCGGATAACTGTACAACAGCATCGGCGGTTTTATCATCTTTTTTTATGGCTAAAGCATAAATACTATTCAATGTATTAAACAAAAAATGAGGATTAATTTGGGCTTTCAAAAAGGATAATTCCGATTTCATTTTATCTTTTTCCACTTTTTGCAACCGAATATTAATGGCAAACAACAAGCTGGAAACAATTCCAATTAAATAAACTAAAGTGGTGTGTCCATATTGCGTTGGTGGCCCTCCCATTGGTCTTAAGCCCATGGGTTTGGGTCGAGGCATTACCCCCCTTGGCGGGTTCCCATGTCCAAAATCAAGAAAATTGCGCTCCGGATGATCTAAAAAAGTTGAAATCCACAGAAAAAACAATAAAAACAGAATAATGATACTAAAGTACAGCATCAGTTTTTTTGAAAAATAAACTTTCGGGATAAGATAATAATAATTGAAGTAAAAGAAAAGCAGTAACATAAAGTAGATAAGAAAATAGATTCTGTCATGACCGTTACTTGCTAAATTCGGCAAACTAAAAATACTTCCAGATGATGTAAATGCATACGGCAACAACATAAATGCCAAACACAAGCACAAATGCAATAAATAAAAGGAACTATTTTTTTTCATCAATACTACTTAACCAATCAAATTTAAGATTCTTATTGGAAGCATTCAAATTATTGCGGTAAAAACATCGATTGTTGCGATTTCTATCCCATTTAAATGAACAGTACCCATTTAAATGTAAGCCTATAAATGGCAACGTTTAATTAATCTATCTGAAATATTAATCGTGCACCGGACCTTGTGTACAAGGACAGTTACTAATGCCCGCAAGAAAATCAAGTCCTATTGTAACAACATGAGTTCCTGTATTAAAGACTGCTAATTGGTTAAGGGTAAGTTGATAGGAATACCCAAAATAAAAATTAGACTTCTTAAAACCAAGCATTGGACCCACATTTAATGGTTTTAACATTTGATCGTTAAGAAAACGATAGGATATTCCAGCCCAATAATAATCCTCATATTTATTAAAATGCCTGTATTTTATATTCACGTCAGTACTGGAACGCTTATCGCTGGCAAATAATTGATAGTAAACAGAAGGCTCGTACTCCACCCTGCTATTGGTAGGGCTTTTAAAAACATACCCGGTATAAATCTGATAATTCAAAAGTAAACTTGGCTCTACACCCCTATATTTATCAATATTCTTAGCTAAAATGTTACTTGCATTAAAACTGAAATAAAATTCTTTGTTTCTATATAAAGCTCCTACATCAAAGTTATTATTTGAATTGGATCTATTGTCTGTAATACTAGGGTCTACAACGGGAATTTCGTAAGTAGTGTTGAAATTATTAATGTCTATTCTAAAATTATTAATGTTGTAGGAGATCCCAAAAGACAGGTATTGTTTGGAATAATAATCCAGTATTAAATGATGTGCAAAAGAGACTTTTGCACCCGTTTGTCTGGTATTCCCATTACTGTCATTGTACAAAGACACGCCTACCCCTGAGCGGTCCGCAATTCTAAAATCAGCGTAAACGGATTGATTTTCTGGCGCATCTTTTATACCAACCCATTGTGTCAACCCATTGGCTCTGATTTTAAGATTATCTCCAATTCCAGCGAATGTCGGTGCTATCACGAAATGATTATCTGCTAAATATTGTGTAAAAACCGGCAAATTTAACTCTTGGCTATAACTCGAAGTTACAGCCAGGAGAAGAAATGATATTATTAATTTTTTCATTTGAATAATTTTAATTTGAGATAAAAGTGCCATGGGTTTATTCGTTATCTGTAAAGGGTAAAATGACCCACAAATTCGCGTGCATCTCTCAAATCATTTAGTTTTAAAACATACCAGTAATCTCCTGAAGGAAGTTCAGCGCCGTTGTATTTACCATCCCAATATTGACCTAATCGATAGGTTGCTATTTTTCGACCGTACCTGTCAAAAATATCGAATGTCAGATCTTTATAATTTATGGTACATCCGGGAGCCCATCCGTCACTTACACCATCGCCGTTTGGCGTAAAATAATTTGGAACGCATACATCTATGTACTTAAAATTCCTGGTGGCTTTAGCCACACAACCATTTGAGTCCGTAACTTCAACTGCATAGTCCCCAGATTTGTAGATAATGAAAGTATTCTTCGTTCCGTTGGATTCGCCATTAAATGCATACTGATATCCTCCGCCACCGCCAGTAGCTGTCGCAACAATCTCATTTAGTCCTCCATCGCTCAGCACTAATGCCAGCGGATCAATCTGTAAAATATCGAACGTCGGAGTTCTTTGGGTGCATCCGTTGGTATGTCTGACATCGATAAACTGGCCTGTACCCGGTGCCACATTTGTAAATACATTGCTGGTCTGATACGCTGCACCATTGAGTGAATAATCCAAATCAGTCAGATCAGTTATGCTGGCATCTACTGTTACAGTAACTGAATTACTTGCCGAATTGTTCAAACAACCATAATCCACAGTGGCTATCGGGTTTATTTTAACCGATTCCGGCATGACAACAATAAATTCAATAGTACAGCCATTGGCATCCTTAATATAAACCGTATGGGTTCCTCCTGCCAGTCCTGTGAAATCAAATTGTGTCTGAGTCAAAGTACCTGTTTTATAAACTCCGTTAGCATTATCTAAACTAACGCTATACGGCATCGTTCCTCCAGTAATATCAATACTAAATGCTCCATCTTTATCTCCAAAACAAATTTCCGGAAGCATTGATCCTGCAGTAAGCGACGGAACTATTGGATTGGGTTCGCTAATAACAATACCTGTGATGTACACATAACATCCATTTTTATCCTGAGCAATAACATCATAAGAACCCGGTTGAAGATCTATGAAAATTCCTGAATCAAAAAACTGATCCAATCTAGGAGAAATAGCATATTTAATAATACCGGTACCTCCAGAGGCAGTAACGGTTATTTGTCCGTTTCCTTGTCCGAAACAAGTAACATCTTTAGTTATATAGGGAGCAATCAATGGAGAAGCGGGTTCACTAATGGTAATAATTGACGATATTGTTGTGCAATCCCCGCTATCCACTTTTACCTGGTAATTCCCTACAAAAAGACCCGTAAAATTGCCCGAAACTTGTGGTCCCTTAACAATTACGCCAAGCCCATCCAGTAAAGTATAACTATAATTACCCAGACCTCCCTGAGCCATGGCAACAATAACACCCGTCTTATCTCCGGCACAATTGATAACCGCATTGCTTAAATCTAAATTAATAGCTAATGGAACCAAAGGATCAATTTTGATGTCATTAGACAGATAACTCACACAGCCATTAGCATCTTTCACGTAATAATGATAGGTTCCTGCTGGCACTGATAAAGGCACTGTAGGATTGAATGTCGCACCATAAGTAGTTCCATCTGCGCTATAGGTATACGGTGGAGTTCCTCCAAAAGCACTCAAAGTAAGTGTGGTTTGGGTTAAACAGGTTTTCGTTGTTGCTACCACTAAACTGGTCGTTACTTTTGTAGGTTCGGCTATAACAATATTCGCAGAGCTAGTGCTGCAAGAATAACCATCCGTAATGGTAACGGTATACGTTCCCGCACCCAAACCTCCAAAAACGGGCGATGACTGAGGACCGGACATATATGCAGTTGGCGCAATAGCATTCAATGTATAAGAATAATTACTTCCTTGGCCCCCTGTAACATTGGATACCGTTATACTTGCATCTGTATTTCCAAAGCATGATAATAAAAGAGTGCTTGGAGTAAATGTTCCATTTATTGGTGCAGGGATAGAAAGTGTAACTCTATTTGAAACTCTTGTACATCCTTTTGCATCTCTAACATTTACGGTATAGCTTCCTGCAGCTAAATTTGCAAAAGTGGCGTTTCCAGAATAAGGCACACTTACTCCTGCTCCAGGACCCACCAATTCATATTCAAGTGAACCCCATCCGCCAGAACCAACTGCCGTAATTGTTCCTTTATCATTGGTACAAGTTACGCTGGCCGTCTCATTAGCAACAACAACTAAAGGGGTATCGGGTGAAATAATTGTAACCTCATTCGATATTTTCACACAAAATGGACTTGCTGTTTCGGTTACCTCAATGGTATAGCTACCTCCTGAAAGTCCATTAATAATTAAAGGATCACTAGTTGTATTCCCAGATCCGGTGATTAATGGTGTGCTTCCTAATACTTTATAATTATAAGCTCCGGCATATCCTGTAACATTAATTTCCAAAGCGCCATTGGCATCTCCAAAACAAATTACCGGTTTAGTAGCAGTTGCCACAACATCAATCGTATTGAAAGAAGCTACAACATAGGGAAGTGTAGTAATAGAACATCCTGTAGCTGTATCGTCAACTTGGAAATAATAAGTGCCTGGTTGACTTATGTGGAATACGTTTGGTAATACGGCATCTTGAATTACGTTTGAAGCGCCAACAGGTGAAGATTGGTATGTAAATGGGCCTGTAGCGCCAGTTCCGGTTATGGTAACTGTTTCATCATTGGTACACGTAATTGCAGTCGTTTGTGAAACAGTCTGCGTTGGTAACGGATTAACAATTACTGTATTAGTAGCAGAACATCCGTTAGCATCTTTTACATAAACATTTATAGTCTGGGCTACCGTTGTAGCTACAATAGTAAATATATTAGACGCAAAGTAATTGGCTCCATCGATACTATAGGCATATCCCGTCGTACCTCCGACAGCAGTAATGCTTACCACAGCGGTGTTGAATGTATTATTAGTAGGACATTCATAAACAGAACCACTTACGGATAAAGATAATGGTTCTCCTATTACAACGGTCCGAACCGCTGAACAACCTCTGCCTGAGTTTACTTTTATAGTATAAGTGCCCACAGCCAATCCCGTAAAAATATTTGAGGTTTGAGCCGCGACAACTATTGGTGCTGTTATCTCATAAGTATAGGTTGG
>NZ_JBLVPW010000005.1:0-243640 GCF_048286715.1 Flavobacterium kochi | reverse complement strand
CATCCCGAACAGAGTAGTTAAGCCCGCCTGCGCAGATGGTACTGCAGTTATGTGGGAGAGTATGTCGTCGCCTTTCTTTAAAGAATCCTCATCATTTACTTGATGGGGTTTTTTTTTGCGTAAAACTTTTTTTTATGCTGCAGGGAAGAATCAAGTATTATTGGGTATAGCATTATTTTTGGGGACTAGCATATTTATGAAAATAATTTTATTCAGGTTAAGAAAAAATTAATTTATCATGCTTAAGTTTTTGTTCAGACTTGTTTTAAAACATTAAATTGTATTTTTGTGGTACTATATAAAATTATAATATGAAAAAAATTATTTTGCTTTTGGCATTTATTATTAGTTTAAACACGCAAGCTCAAGAACGCCCAAAATTGGTTGTTGGTATTGTTGTAGATCAAATGAAGATGGAGTATTTATATCGTTTTTCGGATGATTTTTCACCTAATGGTTTTAAAAGATTAATGGGTAATGGATATACTTTCCAAAATATGCATTTTAATTATATGCCCACGTATACTGGGCCAGGGCATGCCTCAGTATATACGGGAACCACACCCTCTACACATGGAATCGTAGGGAATGAATGGTTTAGTAGGAGTTTGGGCAAAGAGATGTATTGTACAGATGATGCATCAGTAAAAACAATTGGAGATGGGACAATTAAAGAAGGAGAAATGTCTCCTAAGAATTTGCAAAGCACAACTATTACTGATGAATTGCGATTAGCGACAAATTTTAAAGGAAAAGTGATTGGAATGAGCTTAAAAGATCGTGGGGCTATTTTACCAGCAGGACATTTTGCTAATTGGGCTTTTTGGTTTAGTAAAACAGGAGCTTTTATTTCTAGTTCTTTTTACGGTCCAGCCTTGCCGGATTGGGTCACACAATTCAATCAGGAAAAAAGATATATGCCTTATATTACTAAAGGTTGGGATTTATTCAAGCCTGCAGCAACTTACAACGAAAGTCTCCCAGATGATAATCCTTATGAAGGGAAATTGTATAATAGTGCCGCTCCTGTCTTCCCATATAATTTAAAAGATATGTACGATAAAAATGATGCAAGCGTAATACGTGGTACACCATTTGGTAATAATCTTTTGGCAGAGTTTGCAATGAAAGCAATTGAAAAAGAAGAATTAGGGAAAGATAGTATTACAGATTTCTTGACTGTTAGTTTTTCTTCTACCGATTATGTTGGACATTTACTAGGGCCAAGATCTATGGAGCTACAGGACACATATTTACGCTTAGATCAGACAATAGCTGAATTTCTAGCTTATTTGGATAAAACTGTGGGTAGAGATAATTATTTACTTTTTTTAACTGCCGATCATGCAGGTGCTGAAAATGTAAATTATCTCAGAGATAATAAATACAACGTTAAAAGTATTAATCCTAGTGATGTTGTAAAGGGATTGAGAGACTTTTCTATTGCTAGTTTTGGACAGGATCTAATTTTAAATTATTCTAATTTCAATCTGTTCTTTAATAAAGAAATTATAAAGTCTAAAGGGCTTGATTTGACAAAAGTAAAACAGGCTTTCAAAGACTATTTGATGACACAAGAACAAGTGAAAAGGATCTATACTGAAGAAGAAATTCTTTCATCTACCGGGAATGATTATTATCTGAATTTTATAGCAAAAGGATACGATCCCACGCAAGATGGCGATCTTGTTATTCTTGACAAAGCTGCCTATATAGAATACCAGGGTAAAGGGACTTCTCACGGAACCCCTTACAGTTACGATACGCATGTGCCAGTAATATTTTACGGATGGCATGTGAAAAAAGGAGAATCATTTACTAAGAAATATATCACACAAATTGCACCTACGATTGCTCAAAAAATAAAAATTCCTTTTCCAAATGGAACCGAAGCTAATGTTTTGGAGGAAATTTTAGAAAATAAATAAACTTTAATTATTGTGTTTAATGAAAAATCCCATCTCGTTTTTATAACGGAGATGGGATTTTTATTTTACTTAAGCAGTGGCAACTATTGGCAATGAAATTTGATTTTTTAATAAATCTTCAAAGGTTTCATGTGCTCGTATTAAGTGTCCTTCGCCTTTCATCCACAATACTTCTGCTGGTTTGTATCTTGAATTGTAATTAGATGCCATAGAAAAACAGTAGGCTCCTGCATTTCTGAAACATAAAATATCACCTTCTTTTATTTCAGATATTCTTCTATTATTTGCAAATGTGTCAGTTTCACAGATGTATCCTACAACGGAATAGAAACGTTCTTTCCCTTTTGGGTGTGAAATGTTTTCAATATGATGTTGTGATCCATAAAACATTGGTCGTATTAAATGATTGAAACCACTATCTATTCCCGCAAAAACGGTTGACGTAGTTTGTTTCACCACATTAACTTTAGCTAAAAAGAAACCAGCTTCACTTACTAAAAATTTACCAGGTTCAAATATTAATGTTAATTCTTTACCGTATTCTGTACAAAAAGCATTGAATCTTTTTGAAAGTTTTTTACCTAATTCTTCGATATCAGTTTCAATATCATCTTTTTTGTAGGGCACTTTAAAACCACTTCCGAAGTCCAAAAATTCAAGATTTTTGAAGTTTTTTGCCGCATCAAATAAGATTTCAGCCGCATATAAAAATACTTCTATGTCAAGAATATCGGAACCAGTATGCATATGGATTCCTACAATATTCATTTTTGTATTTTCAACAATACGAACCAAATGTGGTAATTGGTGAACAGAAATACCAAATTTACTATCAATATGACCGACTGATATATTTGCATTTCCACCTGCCATTACATGAGGATTTATGCGGATACAAACAGGTACGGATGGATATTTTGTACCAAACTGCTCTAGAATGGATAAATTATCTATGTTGATCTGTACTCCCATAGCTGAAACTTCTTCAATTTCTTCAAGCGAAACGCCATTGGGTGTATAGAATATTTTTTCAGGCTCATAGCCGGCATGAAGTCCTAATAATACTTCTTGAATAGATACAGTGTCTAAACCAGATCCCATTTCTTTTAATAATTGAAGAATGGCTACATTTGAAAGTGCTTTCATTGCATAATTAATGCGCAATTTTTCTACTTTTGAAAAAGCTTTTGTTAATCTATTATATTGAGATTGTATTTTTTCAGCGTCATAAACATATAACGGGCTACCGAATTGTTCTGCTAATTGTAATAAGTCTTTTCCTTGCATTTTGATTCTATTTTTAGGCAAATTTATTATTCTTTATCAATACAAACAAATAAAAATACATGTTTTAACAAAATATAACAAAATGTTATTAATGTAACATTTAATGCGATTTAATTGTTTTTTATAACTTTTATTAAAATGAAAATCCCTTGATAAGTATTTTTATCAAGGGATTCAGTAAAATTATTTTTTATTATAAATTAGGTAAATCACCGTTACCTTTAGTTGGTAAATTTGTGAAACCCATTAAATAATTGTCTACTTCTCTGGCAGCTTCACGACCTTCAGATATTGCCCAAACAATTAGGGATTGTCCTCTTCTCATGTCACCAGCAGTAAATATGTGCGGAACATTAGTTTGATAATTATTTGCTTTGTAGTTGCTTCTCATATCTACCTCTAATCCTAGTTGATCGCTTAATGTTTTTTCAGGACCTGTAAATCCAAGTGCTAATAGAGCTAAATCGCAAGGCCATATTTTTTCTGATCCTTCTTTTTCTATCAATTCAGGTCTTTGTCCCGGTGTCATTTTCCAAGCTACTTCAACGGTTTTCAATCCTGTTAATTCTCCTTTTTCATTAGAGATGAATTCTTTGGTATTGATTAACCAGTTTCTATCACAACCTTCCTCATGAGAAGATGAAGTTTTTAATTGCAAAGGCCAAAAAGGCCAAGGAGTAGTTTCACTTCTTCCCACTGGAGGTTTTGGTAAAATCTCAAAATTAGTAACTGATTTTGCACCGTGTCTGTTTGATGTTCCAACACAATCTGAACCAGTATCTCCACCACCAATAACGATAACATCTTTACCAGTAGCTTTGATTTGATCTGGAATGGACTCTCCGTACAATACTTTGGTTTGTTGTGTTAAAAAGTCCATTGCCTGAACAACTCCTTTACTTTCAATTCCTTTTGTAGGTAAGCTTCTTCTTTCAGTTGCACCACCACATAATACGATTGAATCAAAAGAATTTAATTCTTCAATACTGAAATTTACTCCAACGTTTACATTGGTTTTAAATACAATCCCTTCTGCTTCTAAAATTGCAACACGTCTGTCAATAATTCCTTTTTCTAATTTAAAATTTGGAATTCCGTAACGTAGTAATCCACCAATTGCATTGTCTCTTTCAAAAACGGTCACGGTATGTCCTGCACGATTTAATTGTTGTGCAGCCGCTAAACCAGCAGGTCCAGAACCTATTACAGCTATGGTTTTGCCTGTTCTTGTCGCTGGAATTTGTGGTTTTATCCATCCTTCCGCGAAACCTCTTTCGATAATATTTTTTTCAATATTTTCAATAGCTACTGGTTCACTGATTATACCTAATACACATGATTTTTCGCATGGAGCTGGACATAATCTTCCTGTGAATTCAGGGAAATTGTTTGTTGATTGTAAAATCTCCAATGCACTTTGCCATTCCTCCTGATGCACCATATCATTAAAATCAGGAATCAAATTTCCTAACGGACAAGCACTATGGCAAAATGGAATACCACAATCCATACATCGCGATCCTTGTTCTTTTATTTTATCTTTTGCTAACGGAATTGTAAACTCATTATAGTTTGATACACGTTCTACAACAGCTATATTATTTTCGTCAGTTCTACTATATTCTTTAAATCCACCTATCTTACCCATGACTATGCTATTAGTTCTTCTATTTGCTTTTCTTCTGCTAATCTTTTCAATGCTTTTTTGTAATCTGTTGGCATCACTTTAATAAAGTGTTTTTGTTGATTTTCCCAATCACCCAAAATTCTTTTTGCCAATGGACTATTCGTATACATAGAATGATTTTTTATTAAACGTTTTAGTTTAGTAATATCATCTTCTTCTAATGTTTCAAAAGCAACCATTTCCATATTACATACAGTAGCATCGAATTTTTTATTTGGATCAAAAACATAAGCAATACCACCACTCATACCTGCAGCGAAATTTCTTCCGGTTTTTCCTAAAACTACTACAGTTCCTCCAGTCATATATTCACATCCATGATCTCCAATTCCTTCAACAACTGCTGTTGCTCCTGAATTTCTAACGCAAAAACGTTCTCCAGCCATACCGTTGATGTAAGCTTCACCAGTGATTGCTCCGTAAAGGGCAACGTTACCAATGATGATGTTTTCTTCCGGTTTGAATGTTGCAGTAGGAGGAACTTTGATAATTAATTTACCACCTGAAAGTCCTTTTCCTAAATAATCATTACAATTTCCATGAATTTTGAATGACAGACCATTTGTTGCGAAAGCACCAAAACTTTGTCCGGCAGAACCTTCGAAATCAACCAATATCGTGTCTTCAGGTAAACCTTGTGCACCATATATTTTTGAAATCTCATTACTTAAAATCGCACCAACAGAACGGTCTGTGTTTTTGATATTAAAAGTAACTCTTGTTTTCTCTTTTCTATATATAGAAGGAATAGCCGCTTTTATAATTTCAAAATCAAGTACATTGTCTAAAGCATGATCTTGTGTTGTTGTATTATGATTTGGAACTACTTTAGCTTTTTCTGGTTTATACAAAATAGTAGATAAATCTAATCCACTTGCTTTGTAATGTTTGATGGCTTTGTTGACATTCAATTTTTGAGATTGTCCCACCATTTCTTTTAATGTTCTAAATCCTAATTGAGCCATGATTTCTCTTAACTCTTCAGCAATAAAATACATGAAGTTGATGATGTGCTCTGGAGTTCCTTTGAAATTTTTTCTCAATTCCGGATCTTGAGTAGCGATACCAACTGGACAGGTGTTCAAGTGACAAGCTCTCATCATAATACAACCAGACGCTACTAATGGTGCCGTTGCAAAACCAAATTCTTCAGCTCCAAGCAAAGCAGCAATAGCTACATCACGTCCTGTTTTCAATTGTCCGTCACATTCTAAAACTACACGACTTCTTAAATCATTTAAGATTAAAGTTTGTTGTGCCTCGGCAAGTCCAAGTTCCCAAGGAATACCTGTATGTTGCAGTGAAGTTAATGGTGCAGCACCTGTTCCTCCATCATATCCTGAAATCAAGATCACATCGGCTTTTGCTTTAGCAACACCGGCGGCAATTGTTCCAACACCAACTTCAGCAACTAACTTAACGTTAATACGTGCTTCACGATTGGCATTTTTTAAATCAAAAATCAATTGAGATAAATCTTCAATAGAGTAAATATCGTGATGTGGAGGAGGTGAAATTAGTCCAACATAAGGAGTTGAATTTCTAACTTTTGCAATCCACGGCACTACTTTTTCTCCAGGTAGTTGACCACCTTCTCCAGGTTTTGCACCTTGAGCCATTTTTATTTGGATCTCTTTGGCATTGGTCAAATAATTGATGGATACACCAAATCTTCCAGAAGCTACTTGTTTAATAGCACTATTTCTAGAATCACCATTTAAGTCTTTTTGGAAACGTGTAGAATCTTCTCCACCTTCTCCTGAATTACTTTTTCCGCCAATTCTATTCATGGCAATTGCCAAGTTTTCATGGGCTTCCTGACTGATTGATCCATAAGACATGGCACCAGTTTTGAATTTTTTTACAATTTCTGTCCAAGGTTCTACTTCGTCAATAGAAATTGGGTCCAAATTATTGAATTCAAACAACCCCCTAATGGTCATTAGGTTTTTGCTTTGGTCATTAACCATATTGGAGTATTCCTTATAACTTTCAGGACTGTTTAATCGAACAGCCTGTTGTAATTTAGAAATGGTAGTTGGGTTGAACATATGTTTTTCGCCAGTTCTTCTCCATCGGTAAATCCCTCCAATTTCAAGTGACAATAGATTGGCAACTTTTGAATTTGGGAAAGCTTTTTGATATCTTTTTTTGATTTCTTTTTCCACTTCTATTAGACCAATTCCTTCAATTCTAGAAGGCGTATACGGGAAATATTTAGAAGTGAATGTTTTATTTAATCCTAAAATTTCAAAAATTTGAGCAGCTCTATAGGAATGTAAAGTAGAGATACCAATCTTGTTCATGATTTTAAGGATTCCTTTTGCAATGGCTTTATTATAATTTTTAATTGCATAATCTGCCTTTACACCAGTAATAAAACCTTGGTTAACCTGGTCATGAATGATTTCATTTACCATGTAAGGATTTATTGCACTTGCACCATAACCAAATAATAACGCGAAATGATGTGGTTCACGTGGTTCAGCAGATTCGATTATGATTCCAAATTTCGAACGGGCTTTTAAAATGTTTAGTGAATGATGAATGTAAGAACAAGCCAATAACATTGGTATTGGAGCCATTTTTTCGCTTACACCCCTATCAGAAATGATTACGATATTGCATCCTTCTGAGACCGCTTTAAAAGTAGCTTGTACAGCTCTTTCCAAAGCGCGTTCCAATCCATTTACTCCTTTTTCTATATCGTATAAAGTAGAAATAGTTACTGATTTGAAATCACCATGATCGATATTTCTTATTTTATCTAAATCCTCATTCGAAATGACTGGATTTTGGATTTTTAATTTCTTACAATGTTTCGGAACAATATCAAAGATATTATAATCACCGCCAATAGCTAAACTGATATCAGTAATTATTTCTTCACGAATACCATCCAAGGGTGGGTTGGTAACCTGAGCAAATAACTGTTTGAAATAGTTGTATAAAAGTTGTGGCTGATCTGATAAAACCGCTAGCGGAGTATCATTACCCATAGAACTTAAAGCCTCATTGCCTTGAGCTCCCATAGGGTTTATGATAGTTTTCAAATCCTCAATTGTGTAACCAAATAAACGTTGTCTTGTTTCAAAGTCTATTTTTTCGGTTGGTATTGGATTATTAGTATATGGAATTTGAGCTAATTGCAATAAATTCTCATCTAACCATTTTTTATAGGGACGTTTGGTAACGACAGCATTCTTTATCTCATCATCTTCAATGATTCGACCTTCATTCATGTCAACCAAAAACATTTTTCCCGGCTCTAAACGACCGTGTTGAATTACGTCTTCCGGTTTGATGTCAAGAACGCCAATTTCTGAAGACATAATTACGAAACCACTTTTTGTAAGTGTATAACGGGAAGGTCTCAATCCATTTCTGTCTAATAAGGCACCAATAACGTTACCATCTGTAAAAGGTATGGAAGCTGGACCATCCCAAGGCTCCATAATACAAGCATTATATTCGTAAAATGCTTTTTTCTCTTCCGACATGGTTTGGTGTTTCTCCCAAGCTTCAGGAACTACCATCATCATTGCTTCAGGTAAAGAACGTCCGGTCATCAATAACAATTCGACAACCATATCCATAGAAGCGGAATCCGATTTTCCTTCCAATATAATAGGGAATAATTTTTTCAAATCATCACCAAAAACATCACTTTGCATCAATTCTTCACGAGCACGCATTCTGCTAATGTTACCACGAAGGGTATTGATTTCTCCATTATGACACATGTATCTAAATGGCTGCGCTAATTCCCATGATGGAAATGTATTTGTTGAAAAGCGTTGGTGAACCAAAGCTAATCGGGTAACTAGATCGGTATCAGATAAATCTGTATAGTAACGACTAATATCTTCTGGCATCAACAAACCTTTATATATAATGGTAGTTGTTGAAAAACTAGAAAAATAGAACATATGACTTTCTGAAGTTCTTGAATTTCTTATGGTATGTTCTGCAATTTTTCTTGCTGCGAACATTTTGGCATTAAATTGTTGTTCCGTAAGGTCCAATCCATTTTTACCAACAAATACTTGTTTTACCGTTGGTTCCTTTTCAGCAGCAATTTGTCCTAAATTAGAAATATCAACAGGAACGTCTCTCCATCCTAGAATTTCTAAATTTTGATTGCGTATAGCCTCCTCAAAAGTTGTTTTACAAAAAACTACCTGGTTTATACTTTTTGGCATAAAAACCATTCCTACTGCATATTGTCTTGCTTCTGGGATTTCAAAATCACATACTTTCTTAAAAAATATATGAGGGATATCAAATAAGATTCCTGCTCCATCTCCGGTTCTTCCATCTGCACTTACAGCTCCACGATGCTCTAACTTTATTAAGATATCGAGTGCTTTATGGATAATATCATTAGACTTAATTCCATTCAAATTACAAATAAATCCTGCGCCACAATTATCATGTTCAAATTCGGGCAAATAAAGGCCTTGTTCTTTAACTTTCATGCTTAATATTTTTTTTACAAAATTAAAGATTTAGTAACATATAATGAGTGTAAAAGCCAAATTGGACGTATTTTTACAGTAATAGTAGAAAAAGGTACGATAAATCACAATAATTGTATTTAAATACAATTCAATTGATTTTTCTATAAAAAGAAAACCGATTAAAAGCACTTAAGTCAATTATTTTGAAAGAATTATTTTACTGAAGAATTCTGTTTTAGAATTATAACAAAATGTTTGTTATTTTTTATATTTTTTGTTTAGCTCGATAATTAGCTTGAAATATACAAATTTAGGCGCTACATTTAATAAAAAAAAATAGCAGTTAAGTTTAATTTTGCTATTTTTGTGCCACTTTTATTCTGAAATAAATTCAGAATCCAGACAAATTCTATATTATGAACATACACGAATATCAAGGAAAAGAGATTTTAGCTAGCTACGGGGTTCGCATACAACGCGGAATCGTTGCTAATAGTCCAGTAGAAGCCGTTGCTGCTGCAAAACAATTAACTACAGAAACTGGTACAAGTTGGTACGTAGTAAAAGCCCAAGTTCATGCAGGTGGACGTGGTAAAGGTGGTGGAGTTAAGCTTGCCAAAAACTTACAACAAGTAGAAGAAATTGCAGAACAAATTATAGGAATGCAATTGGTAACACCTCAAACTTCTGCTGAAGGTAAAAAAGTACATAAAGTTTTAATCGCAGAAGATGTTTATTATCCTGGTGAAAGTGAAACTTCTGAGTTTTATGTTTCTGTTTTATTAAACAGAGCTACAGGTCGTAACATGATTATGTATTCTACTGAAGGTGGAATGGATATCGAAGAAGTTGCAGAACACACTCCCCATTTAATTTTCACCGAAGAAATTGATCCTTCTGTTGGATTACAAGGGTTTCAAGCTAGAAGAATTGCTTTTAACTTAGGTCTTTCTGGTAATGCTTTTAAAGAAATGGTAAAATTTATCGATTCTTTATATAATGCTTATATTGGTTCTGATGCTTCGATGTTTGAAATCAACCCGGTTTTGAAAACATCTGACAATAAAATTATGGCTGTAGATGCTAAAGTAAATATCGACGATAATGCTTTATACAGACAAAAGAAATATGCTGATATGCGTGACGTTCGTGAGGAAAACCCAATCGAAGTTGAAGCAAAAGAAGTAGGTTTAAACTATGTTGATCTTGACGGTACAGTAGGGTGTATGGTGAATGGAGCTGGTTTAGCTATGGCAACTATGGATTTAATTAAATATGCTGGTTTTGAGCCTGCTAATTTCCTTGACGTAGGTGGAACTGCTGATGCAAAACGTGTTGAAACGGCTTTCCGTATTATCTTAAAAGATCAAAACGTAAAAGCAATTTTGATTAATATTTTTGGAGGAATTGTTCGTTGTGACCGTGTGGCACAAGGAGTTGTTGATGCTTACAAAAATATGGGAGATGCTATTAAAGTACCGATTATTGTTCGTTTACAAGGCACAAATGCAGCTATTGCAAAAGAATTAATTGATAATTCAGGAATGCCAATTTTATCCGCTGTTGAATTTCAAGAAGCAGCTGACCAAGTAAAAGCAGCACTTTCTTAATTAGAAAATTGTTATAGATTAATAAAATCCTGAGCGAAAGTTCAGGATTTTTTTTGGAATGCACGGATCTCGCGAGGATACTATAAATGGAGTTTTTAATGGTTATAAATAAAAAGATCTTAGTTATAAATTAAAATTATCATAAGAATTATATTTAATGTAAGCTATCGAATACCTTTACATATAATTACTTGTTGTCTGTTTTTTACCTAATTCTTTTTAATGATATGAAACTTCATCTGCAAAATACTTTTATAACCGAGTTGCCTGCTGACCCAAGTGAAAGCAATACGCCGAGACAGGTGCTGCAAGCTTGTTATTCGTATGTGTTACCCAAAATACCTTCAAATCCTTCGCTGATTCATGCTTCAGATGAAGTAGCAAATGCTATTGGTCTTTCAGAAGCAGACCTACTTACAACTGATTTTTTAAATATTTTTTCAGGAAGCACTGTTTATCCGGAAACTAAACCCTTTGCCTTGTGTTATGCGGGTCATCAATTTGGTAACTGGGCTGGGCAATTAGGAGATGGTCGTGCGATCAACCTTACCGAAGTTGTTCATGAAAATAGTACGTACACTTTGCAACTGAAAGGAGCAGGGCCAACACCATATTCAAGAACAGCGGATGGTTTTGCAGTTTTACGATCTTCAATTCGAGAGTATCTGTGCGCCGAAGCGATGCATTATTTAGGCGTCCCCACAACACGTTCGCTTTCGTTAATGCTTTCTGGCGATCAAGTATTGCGTGATGTATTGTATAATGGAAATCCTGCGTACGAAAAAGGAGCAATTGTTTGTCGAGTAGCTCCTTCTTTTATTCGTTTTGGTAGCTTTGAATTGTTTTCTTCTCGAAAAGACTATGTTAATCTTAAGTTGTTAGCGGATTTCACTATCAGGCATCATTTTCCGCATATTCAGGGAGAAGGTATGGGAAAATATCTGGACTTTTTTCATGAAATAACACAAACTACACTTAATATGATTGTGCACTGGCAACGTGTTGGTTTTGTTCATGGGGTTATGAATACCGACAATATGTCCATTCATGGCATCACTATTGATTATGGGCCATACGGTTGGTTAGAAGATTATAACTCCAACTGGACACCCAACACAACTGATAGGCAGCATAAAAGGTATCGTTTCGGCAATCAACCTGAAATTGCACTGTGGAATTTGTATCAGTTGGCTAATGCGTTGTATCCTTTGATTCAGGATGCTAAACCTTTAGAAGCTATTTTGAATGCTTTTAGTGTAGATTATGAAAAGGAATATTTGAATATGATGCGGAATAAACTTGGTTTCCAAATCGAAAAAGAGGCTGATGCAATTCTAATTGAAAGTGTAGCCAAACTGCTTCAATTGGTAGAAACCGATATGACCATTTTTTTTAGAAATCTTGGTAGTGTCACTAAAGAAGATACAGCAATAATTGCCTTCAATAGGATAAAAGAAGCCTTCTACAACGAAAAGGATTTGAATGAAACTATCTTGAAAGATTGGTACGATTGGTTTGAGAATTACAGTATTCGAATCAACCAAGAAACACTGTTGGATAGTGAAAGAAAAGAGAAAATGAATGCAGTAAATCCAAAATACGTATTACGAAATTATATGGCACAATTGTGTATTGACGACGCTGATAAGGGAGACTATTCTTTACTACGTGAACTATTTGAAATGCTTAAAAATCCGTATCATGAACAACCGAATTTTCAAAAATGGTTTGCTAAAAGACCTGATTGGGCCAGAGATAAAGTGGGGTGTTCTATGTTGAGCTGTAGCTCTTAAATTGGATTTAAAATAATATCAGATTATTTCTTACACCTAAAAAAAATCCTGGACTTTCATTCAGGATTTTGATGTTTGTATTAATTTCCAATTTCTTGAATCACATTAGATTCATATATTTGGAACCCTTTATTGTTTTTTTCTGCAATTGCAAAAAGTGCTTTGGCTACTGTTTCGCTTTCAATTGGTTTGTACTTTTTTAAATTTCCAACGAATAGGAAAGAAAGTGTTTTCATAAAAAAAGCACCTGCTTTTTCTCCTAGTCTAAATTCGGCTCGATCTCCTAAAAGAAGCGAAGGTTGCAATACAGCAACACTTTCAAAATTACAATCTTTAAGAAAATCTTCAATTTCACCTTTTGTTTTCAAATAGAAATTTCCAGAATTTGGATCTGCACCAAGAGATGAAATAATCAGAAATTGTTTAACCTTATTTTGTAATGCAAAAGCGGCAAACTGTCGTGGATATTCAAAATCCACTTTTCTAAAAGCTTTTTTACTTCCTGCTTTTTTTATTGTTGTGCCAATGGTACAAAAGAAATCATCCCCAACGACTAATTCGCGATAGCTTTCCGGCTTGTCAAAGTCAATGATGTGCTGCGTTAATTTTGGATGTATTATTCCCGTATCTCTTTTATCAAAAGTGATTACTTTAGCGTAATGTGGACTTTCTAAAAGTAAGTTCAATAGCTTTGAACCTACTAGACCGGTACTTCCAATAATCGAAGCCGTTTTCACAGTTAGGATTTTTTATTCTTACCGAAATTAAATTTCACTTTTTCCACTACCTGAATCTTTGGAGTGCCTTTTGAATTTTGTTTTTTGAATGGTTTCTTAGCAGCAGGTGATTTGCCCGGCTTTTGGTCGCCTCTGGCTCTATCCTCGTCTTTTGGCTTTGGTTTGAATTCAGCTCTTTCTGAAGCTCCTTCTTTTACAGGAATTTGAGCTTTGTGTTTGGCTAAAACATCAGTTGGGTTTTTTGGATTTTCTTTTGTCCCACGCAAGTGAATTACCAATCCATTCAAGAAATTGCGCAACACTTGGTCGCCACATTCCATATAATTCTCATGTTTTTCATCACGGAAAAAAGCACCCAATTCTGATTTAGTGATCCTAAAATCTACCAATTCTAGTATTTCAACTATTTGATCGTCACGCAACATTAATGCTACGCGAAGTTTTTTAAAGATATCGTTGTTAGTCATCATTTTTATTTTTTACAAAGGTACGGTTAAAAAGCAATTAGATAGCAATTTTAGATTTAGAATTGGTTTTGGTTTAGAATGTGAATTATTTTAATCAAATCTTCTCTTTTGTGATTGGCAGTAATTACAATTCGATTTAAATCCTTGGTGTCTGTAGGGTATTTAAAATTAGTCACGATGATTTTATTAGCGGTAAAAATAGCATTTAGCCCTTCAATTTCAGGGTAAATTAGGGGGTAATCTGGATTAAAATGAACTGCTTCATTTTTAATTAAATGTGCGGCTATGAAGCTTAAATTGTCTTTTAATTTTTGATGTTGCGTAACATAAATTTCTTCAGTATCGGCCATGGTTTGGACAAAGGCCGCATTCATTCCTGCACTTGCAACAAAACTGTCCTGGTTTGACATTTGATTAATGAAATCGACGTCACTGGCAATTACGCCTCCTGTCAATCCGAAAGCTTTCCCTAAAGACGACACCATAATTTTCCTTTTAATAACAGGAAGATCAATAGTTGAAAAAATCCCGCAACCCTTGGCACCTAAAATCCCAAGGGAATGTGATTCATCAATGATCATAGTAATTTCTTTAGTTGAGGAAATCGAATTTAGAACAGAAAGATCGATTGGTTCAATATGAAAAGAAGGGACCGCATCAGTTAGAATCGTAATTTTTTCAATTACGTTATCCGTCAGGCGGGGATTTAATTGTTCTCCAATAAAAAAAGGAAGGCTATTGGGAGCTTTGATGGCAGGATGCGTATCGGGAAAATGAAAAAAGCAATCAGTTTGAGGTATTAATGCCTCAATTACTAATTTCCCCGCCAGCATGCCAGAAGAAACTGTAAGAGCTGCATCGGCTTTGATGTAACTGGCTAAAAAGCGTTCTCCATTTTCGTAGGCAGTTAACTGAATGTTTGCACTTCTGGAGCTTCCATAGGCCGTTCCCCATTGTAAAATGTTTTTGATGAGCCGTTTTTGAAATTCGGGATGAGTTGGCAAGCCCAAATACGCCGTTCCGCCAAAATACAGATATTCATTATTGTCGATTTCTATTATCCGATCTGGAAATTGGTGAACTTTCATTTAGAATTAAATTAAAGTTATGCCAGTACCATTTAAATCTGAATAGGTTACTTTGCCAAAATCTATTGTTACACCAGTTGCAATGTCTTCAGCCAAAAGTAGTGCGCCATCCATATCCACATAATCCAGTTGCGGTAATAAATGAGCAATCGCAGAAATTCCTACAGTTGATTCAGTCATGCAACCCACCATTGTTTTTAAACCCAATTTCTTGGCTTCCTGAATCATTCGTCTTCCGGGAGTCAGTCCTCCGCATTTTACTAATTTGATATTTACGCCATGAAAATGATGATGACATTTGGCCACATCTTCTTCTAGTATGCAACTTTCGTCGGCGATTATTGGCAAAACGGAATGTTTAAAAACTTCCTTATGTCCTTCCCAATTGTCTGCTTTCATGGGTTGTTCTAAGAATTCCACCCCCAGTTTTTTTAGTTCGATTGCATTATTGATGGTTTCTTCGACACCCCAACCGCAATTAGCATCGATTCTAAAAATTGCATTGGTATGTTTGCGTAATTCAGCTACAATGGCAATATCTTCTTTGGTTCCCAATTTTATTTTATAAATCGGCCAAGGTAGTTCCTTCATTTTTGAGACCATTTTTTCAATGGAAGCAATTCCAATTGTGTAGTCAGTCAATGGATTATTATTGGTAGTATAATTCCATAATTCGTACAATTTTTTTCCTTTCCTGCGAGCGTACAAATCAGTGTAGGCCATGTCTAAAGCGCACAATGCAAACATGTCATGTTTTAAGTAAGGATGGATTTTTGCCCAAAAATCTTCAGGTGTTTCATTTGTAGTTGCTTCAATTACAGTACGGATTTTTTCTAAATCCTGCATCATCACCGGAACTGTTGTCTTGTAATACGGATTGGAAGTTGCTTCACCAAAACCTGAATATCCGTCCTCTCTTAACGCTACAATCAATGAAGGTTGAAAGTCTATCGATTCTCTTGAAATCGTAAATGTGTGTTTTAGTTTAAGGTTGTATTCTCTTAAGATTAGTTCCATTTTAATCTGATTTTAGTAGGTGAAATTATTATTTAGCTTTAAATGAAGAGGGATTTAGTAACCGAGCCATAAAACTGCTTTTACAAAACCATCGCGCCACAACTTTTCATTGTGTTGTCCTCCTTTTACGATTTTCTTTTCATTTAAATTTAAACAATAGCATCTTTTAGTATTAATTACATTTTCCATTTTATTAAGGTCGCTAACCATAGCATCATCATCTCCTTCTTTATCTCCGCAAAGAAAATAATATTTCGTTTTTTGCTTTTTATTTTTTTCTTCCAATTCAAAAATTTCTTTTCGATTAATCCAGAAGGCAGGTGAAAAAACACCTGCTTTACCAAAAACTTCAGGATATTTTAGGGTAGCATAAAAAGAAGTCAGACCTCCCAAAGAACTTCCCATAATAATAGTGTTTTTCTTCTCCGGTTTCGTTCTATATGATTCGTCAATTTTTGGTTTTAGCGTTTTCACAATGAATTCTAAATAATTAGAGGCCTTTCCTCCACCATATTTTTCGTTTTTAAAAGGGGTTAATTCTTCTAATCGTTTATCATTTCCATGTTCGATTCCTACCACAATAACTTGTGCATTGAGGCTGTCCAATTTTTCATCGACATTCCATTCGCCGGAATAGGAAGTTTTAGTATCAAATAAATTTTGAGCATCATGCATGTATATAACTGAATATTTTTTTTTTGAAGTTACATAGTTTTTAGGCAAATAGATCCAAATTTTTTTTGACGTTTGTAGTTGTGGCGCCTCTATAGTAAAGGTAGAAACCTGTTTTGATGCAGTGCTTTGCTGAGCGAAATTTTGCGCTGTCACAAAAAGTATTATAAAAAGAATTAACTTGAACTGTTGAATCATTAGTCTTATTTTGTGTTTTTATTTAAAAAATCAATATTTTAGCTAAAAATAATAATTTCATGGATACTTACGAGGAAAAAAGAAGCTTACTTTTAGAGATGATTGCTTTTTCTACTATTGACGGACAATTGCATAAGAGAGAATACGATTTTTTGTTTATTGTAGCCAATGAATTAAATATAGAAAAAGGAGGATTTAATGATTTGTTTCATCAGGAATTACCCCAATTACCAATTAAATCCGAGTTTCAACGTATTCAACAATTTTATAGACTGGCTTTGTTGATGCATAGTGACGGAGTTTTGCATAAAAAAGAAGCTGTCGCGATCCAACAAATAGCAATCGATATGGGCTTAAATCCCACAGCAACGAAACGTATTCTAACGTTAATGAAAGAAGCACCAAATGCAATTATTGATTCCGAAGTCTTATTGAATATTTTTCAGGAGCAACATAATTAAGTTAATTGTCCTTGGAGCGCCTTTATCTCATCACGTAATTTTGCCGCTTGCATAAAATCCAATTCTTTAGCAGCTTTTTCCATGCTTTTTCGTTTTTCACGAATTCGTTTTTCAATATCAGGTTTTGATAAGTATTCTTTCACTGGTTCGGCAGCAGTTAAAATAGTATACCCTAATTCATAATCTGCCAAAGGGTTTTTGGTAAATGCACTTTCTATTTTTTTATTCAAGGCTTGAGGAACCAAATTATTCGCAGTGTTGTAATTAATTTGTTTTGTTCTGCGATAATTGGTTTCGTCAATAGTTTTCTGCATGCTTGCCGTAATTTTATCAGCATACATAATCGCTTTTCCATTTAGATTTCTTGCTGCGCGACCAATAGTTTGAGTTAAAGAACGATGACTTCGTAAAAATCCTTCTTTGTCAGCATCTAAAATTGCTACTAAAGAAACCTCAGGTAAGTCCAAGCCTTCACGAAGTAAATTCACCCCAATTAATACATCAAAAATTCCTTTTCGCAAATCCTGCATGATTTCTATTCGTTCCAAAGTATCTACTTCAGAGTGAATATAACGACAACGGATATTCACTTTGGTTAAATATTTAGCTAATTCTTCCGCCATTCTTTTGGTTAAAGTGGTGACCAAAACCCGTTCGTCAATTTCGGCCCGAACTTGAATTTCTTCAATTAAGTCATCAATTTGGTTTAAACTTGGTCGAATTTCAATAATTGGATCCAATAATCCTGTCGGACGAATCACTTGTTCAACAACAACACCATCGGTTTTTTGCAATTCATAATCGGCAGGAGTTGCTGAAACATAAATTACCTGGTTTTGCATTGCTTCGAATTCTTCAAACTTCAAAGGACGGTTATCCATTGCGGCGGGAAGTCGGAAACCGTATTCCACTAAATTTTCTTTTCGACTTCGATCTCCACCATACATAGCACTAACTTGAGAAAGTGTCACGTGACTTTCGTCTACAACCATTAAGTAATCTTTCGGAAAATAATCCAATAAACAAAAAGGCCTTGTTCCTGGTAAACGACCGTCAAGGTAGCGGGAATAATTTTCAATTCCAGAACAGTATCCAAGTTCGCGAATCATTTCCAAATCAAAATTGGTACGTTCTTCCAATCGTTTCGCTTCCAAATGTTTTCCGATTTCCTTAAAATAATCGACCTGTTTTACCAAATCCTGTTGGATTTCCCAAATTGCACCTTGCAAAACATCTGGCGAAGTGACAAACATATTGGCAGGGTAAATCGTCAATTTATCGAATTTTTCAAGGACTTTGGAATTCGTCACATCGAAACTTTCAATTTCCTCGATCTCATCACCAAAGAAGTGGATTCGGTAAGCTTCATCCGCATAGCTAGGATAAATATCTACTGTGTCTCCTTTTATTCTGAAGCTTCCAGGATTAAAATCTGCTTCGGTTCTGGAATATAAACTTTGCACCAGTTGATGCAGTAATTTGGTTCTGGAAATGATTTGTCCTTTCTCAACCGGAATTAAGTTTTTTTGAAATTCTATAGGATTTCCTATACCGTACAAACAGGAAACTGATGCAACGACCAAAATATCCCGTCGTCCGGAAAGCAACGAAGCAGTTGTTGACATTCTCATTTTTTCCAATTCTTCATTGATAGATAAATCCTTTTCAATGAAAACACCGGTTACGGGCATAAAAGCTTCGGGTTGGTAATAATCGTAATAAGAAACGAAATATTCAACCGCATTGTTCGGAAAAAATTGTTTGAATTCTGAGTATAATTGTGCTGCCAAAGTTTTGTTGTGCGCCAAAACCAAAGTTGGTCTTTGCACCTCCTGAATTACATTGGCGACAGTAAATGTTTTTCCTGATCCGGTAACTCCTAATAAAGTTTGGAATTTTTCATCATCAAGAATCCCTTGGGCTAATTTTTCAATCGCTTGAGGTTGGTCGCCCTTGGGCTGGTAATCAGATACTACTTGGAAATTCATTTAAAAAAAGGGCCTAAGATTAAGAGCAACAAAGGTACAAAGTTTGGATTCTTTTTTAAGCAAAGTTTAAGCCAAAAAAAACATAACGCTTAGCAGGATGGTTTTCATAATAAAAAAATTCGGCGAAGCTGTAGCTTAATAATCAATAGTAAAATTAATTTATTTAGAAAATGGCATTAAAAAGGACGAAACCTGTTTTTTTACATATTTTAACTACGTATATATACTTAATTTTGATCCAATACTATTTTAAAAACTATACTATGGAAAAAAAGATACTCAGATTATCATTGGTTATGCTATTGTCATTCTTCGTTTTAAGTTTTAATGTCTCTTATAAAATAGATGGGTATTTTAAAAAACAAGCTATAGATCCTCCCAAAACTAAGAAGTTACCTTTAGAAAAACCAAGCCTAACTTTTGGATTTATAAAACTTACCGATATGGCACCGCTTGCCATTGCAAAGTTCTTAGGCTATTTTGATGAAGAAGGACTCGCCGTAAACCTGGAAGCCCAAGCCAACTGGAGGGATATTTTGGACAAGGTGATTGACAATCAATTAGACGGAGCCCAAATGCTAGCCGGACAACCTATTGCCGCGGCCGTGGGATCTGGCAGACAAGCCCAACTTGTTACTTCCTATTCGATGGATTTGAATGGAAATGCCATAACAGTATCCAATGATGTTTGGTCAAAAATGGTGGATAGTATACCACAGGAATATGGCAGACCCGTACATCCTATCCCTGCCTATGCCTTAAGACCTGCTCTAAATTATTATAAGAAAGGGAACAAACCTTTTACATTTGGTATCGTAGGTGCCTATTCAACCCATAATTATCAATTGCGCTATTGGCTGGCAGCAGGTGGTATAAATCCTGGATTTTACAATAACAATAACATTCAGGGAAGCAAAGGAAATATAGGAGCAGATGTACTGCTGAATATCACAGCCCCACCACAAATGCCTCAAACATTAAAAGCAGGAACGATCAATGGCTATTGTGTTGGCGAACCATGGAACCAGCAGGCAGTTGAGGAAAGTATTGGTGTTCCCGTCGTGACCAGCAGGGAGATTTGGAAAAATCATCCCGAAAAAGTGTTTGTGATGACCAAAGAGTTTGTTACAAAATACCCAAATACTGCAATTGCTATTACAAAGGCATTGATTAAAGCGGGAAAATGGTTGGATAAGCCCGAAAATAGAAAAGAAGCAACCCGGATATTATCAAAATCAGCCTATGTTGATGGCGCTAAAAGGGTGATTGATAATTCCATGTTAGGGACATTTGAATTCGAAAAAGGGGACGTTAGGTCTTTGCCGGATTTCAATGTTTTTTTTAGGTACAATGCGACTTATCCTTACTATTCTGATGGAATTTGGTTTTTAACACAAATGCGACGATGGGGACAAATTTCGGAATCAAAACCTGCCGAATGGTATACTGATAAAATTATGGAAGTGTATAAGCCTGAAATATGGAATAAAGCAGCTAAATTGTTGTTAGAGGAAGGTTTTATAGCCAAAATCGATATTCCTGAAACAGATGGTTTTAAGCCGGCAACCACTGATTTTATAGACAATATGTCCTACGACGGTAAAAAACCTCTTGAATATATCAATGGTTTCAAAATTGGAAATAAAGATTAATTACAGAACTGTTTTTTTAGAAATAAAAAATCATAGCTAAAAACAACTCTTTTATTTTTTTGAATAGGGAGTTGTTTTTTAAAATTCCCAAGCTTTTTGCTGTGCTTCGCTCAAAAAAGTCCAAGCTACAATTCGGCTCGTTTTTTGGCCTTGAGCCATATCAATTGTCTTTACTTCAGCAGCGCCAACTTTGTTTAAGGTTTTATAAAGACTGGAGAGATTTTCTTTTTTAGAAACCAAAGTTGTGAACCACAAACATTGCATAGGGTATTTTGCACTTTCGTAAATCATTTGGGTTACGAAACCTAGTTCGCCCCCTTCACACCATAATTCGGCGTTATGACCACCAAAATTTAAAACAGGTTTTGTAGTTTTTGTTTGCTCCAGATTATTTATTTTTCGTAAAGTACTTTTAGTAGCCTCTTGTTGTGAGGCATGAAAAGGAGGATTACAGATCGTAAAAGTGAATTTATCTTCAGGCGTAATTATGTTTTTAAATATAAAAAGGGCTTCTGTTTGTTGTTGCAAACTAATGGCATCGATTAATTTTGGATTCGACTCGATGATTTTGCTGCAGTTTTCAATTGCTTTTATATCAATATCAGTTCCCACAAAACTCCAACCGTAAGCGGAATGACCAATTATCGGGTAAATACAATTGGCTCCAATGCCAACGTCTAAACCTTGAACTGTTTCACCTTCCGGTATGACTCCGTTGTTACTGGAAGCTAATAAATCGGCTATATAGTGAATGTAGTCGGCTCTTCCGGGAATGGGCGGACAAAGATAGTTTTTAGGAATGTCCCAATCCTGTATATTGTAATGAGTTATCAGTAAGGCTTTGTTTAGCGATTTTACCGCTTCGGGATCACTAAAATCAATAGTTTCTATATGATGCTCATTAACAGAAACAAAATTCTTTAATTCAGGACAATTTTTGATTAATTGTTCAAAATCATATCCAAATCGATCTAGATTTCTAGGATGCAAATTGGTCTTTTCGATAATCGTTTTTGGTTTTATTTTTTCCATTTCCGCGCAAAGATAGTCAATCTCTTCTTGTCAAATTAAAGGAAGAGATTATAAATGGATTTTTAGTCATTAATCGATACATTCCATCAACAATAAATCGCCTTCACTGTGTTCAATTGTGACTATGCCGTCTTTGATGACATGATTGCTGCTTCCGGTTCTATAGCCAATGGTTAAACTATCGTCTTTTAATGGATAAAATAAATTAGTGGAGTGTATTCCGGTAACATGTCCTATTGGAATTAACGAAATCGGGGTATTAGCAGTGTACCATTTTTCGAATTTGTTTGGCAACAAAAATATTTTCGAATGATCATCTAAAATAACAATTTTCAATAGATTTCTGTATCGAACAATGTTAGTAAGGTTGGTGATAGTATGATCGGCTCTTCTTCCTGTTGCCCAAACGACATTTACGGCTGGAATTTTTCGGTGAATTAAATAATCAAAAGCCTTTTCTAAATCGGTTTTGTTTTGGTCAGGTGCATGGATAATCTCAATTGGATATTGCGAAGTCTGGTATTGTTCCGGATCAAATCCTCTGTCGAAATCTCCTAAAAGCACATCCACTTTTATATCTAATTCCATGACTCTTTCCATAGCCGAATCCAATACAATTACCAAAGGAGACCATTCTAATAATTGTCCTAATAATTCTGGATTACAAGATGCACCATTGGCAATAATTAAAGCAGGTTCTTGGTCGTCGCGAACAATGTGATGTGAGGACATTTGGATGTAGGATTTAAAATTGCTCAATTAAAATTTATGATGTAAAAGTAAATAAAAGTTATCATTTTATCTCTTATGTAAACGGACCATAGAAATGAAAAGTAAAAAAGTCTCAAACTTTAGTTTTGCTCGGACAGAAGAGCGGTCAAATGAAGTTCCTTATTGTATCTTGTAATTTTTAATGTCAACTTCACTCAGCGAAAAATAGCCCAATGGGTAATTAGCCAGATTAGTAGTGTTAACGATATTTCCTCTTACTGTTGCAGGTGGAGATTGGAATGGACCGCCTCTATTGTTTCCTGCGATACTTACTAAAACACTAACGTAATTGTAGTAGGATTTCGAAATTCCGTAATGGCTGACTTCTATTGCATCACCCGATTTTAAATCTTCATTTTGGGAAATGCTAAAGAATTTATTTCCGTCAAAAAACTCATCTTGGTCTACATAGAAATTAGATTTGACCTGATTGGAATAGATGTATTTGTAAAAATAGTAATTGGGTTCGTTCGCAGGATCTGTATAATAGGATTTGATTTCTATATTTTTTCCTGTAATACCTCCTTCGTTATTTTGAATGATTTCAGTTATTGGCGCTACTGATTTTAATGTTTCGGTAGCGCTGTATGTTGCGCCTTCACTTCTAACAGTTAAAGTGTAGGATTCGTTAATGACTGGTATAAAATTGCTGCAAATGTATTCTCCTTTGACAGATGATTCCGCAAAATTAAATAGTGTATTAGCGCTATTCTTAATGAAAATAGTGGCTCCGGAAACCTTTGGAACTACAGTGCCAAAATAATCAGTGGTTGTCGTTAATTTTATTTTTTGTTGATTTCCATTTGTTCCTTTTTTCCAGTTTATGGAAGCTTCTATAACCAGTTTCGGCGAGGCAGTATTCAAATCTAAAGGGATAACTTCCTGACAACTATTAAAAAACAAAGCTATTATAATGACTAAAAACAGGCCTATTTTTTTCATGAAAATTAAAATTTAAAGTTATAACTGACGGCAGGAACAACTCCGAAAATGGAAGTTTTTACGGCCTCATTAGTACCAGTGTCCATATTTTCTCTAAAATTGACTGAAGCCGCATTTTTTCTATTGTACAAATTGTAAATACTAAAAACCCATTCTCCTTTCCACTTTCGGTCCCTATTTTTACGCGGAGTCCATGTTGCAGCAATGTCGAGATGATGGTAGGCCGGAAGCCGGTTTTCATTTCTTAAATCATAACTTGGAACGGTTATTCCAAGGTATTCGTATTGTCCATTTGGATAGGTTACGGGTTGTCCGGTCTGTAATGCAAAATTAGCTCCAAAAGACCATTTGTCATTTAGATTATAGGAGCTTGTAATTGCAATATTATGCAATTTGTCATAAACAGAATTGTACCAATTTCCGTTGTTAATTCCTGTTTCTATTGGAGTTCTTCCTGATGTTTGTTGTTCGGATTTT
Organism: Flavobacterium kochi; assembly: GCF_048286715.1. Taxonomy (NCBI): domain Bacteria; kingdom Pseudomonadati; phylum Bacteroidota; class Flavobacteriia; order Flavobacteriales; family Flavobacteriaceae; genus Flavobacterium; species Flavobacterium kochi. The sequence goes on along the minus strand of NZ_JBLVPW010000005.1, from coordinate 219,373 downwards.
GATAAAGTATAGGAAATCCAACCGTTTAATTTGCCTTCGTTTTTGCGGAACATAATTTCCAAACCGTAAGATCTTAACTTGCCATTAAGGATTACTTGTTCAATTGCCTTGTTAGCAATTAGATTTGCGCCGTCAATATAATCCAATCTGTTTTTTACTTTTTTATAGTACGTTTCTACCTCTAAAGAATACATTCCTTTTTTGAAATTTTTAAAGTAACCCAAAGCCACCTGATCCGCAATTTGAGGCTTAATGAATGTACCACTCGGAGTCCAAACATCAAGCGGAGTAGGAGAGGAGGTGTTGGAAATCAATTGTAAATATTGTACCATTCGGTTGTAGCTGGCTTTTATAGATTGGTCATCGTTGATTTGATAGACAAAAGAAAAACGGGGTTCTAAATTATTGAAGCTCTCGATCACTTTGTCTTTCTTATAAAATTTAGTGCCAATAGGCGTCGCTTTTTCATAAATCTGTAAATCCGGATTGAAAGTTACAGCAGTGTCATTCTGATAAATATTTACGGTAGATTGTCCTAAACGGTAAAATATACTATATCGTAAACCATAAGAAAGCGAAATCTTATTCGAAATTTCATGATCCGCATTGATATATAGGGCGGGTTCGAAAGCGTATTTTTTATCCAATTGATCAAAATTAATTCCGGAATCTGTATTAGATGGTCTTATGGTTCCTGGATTAAAATTGTAATAAATGGCATTTATACCGTAATTCAATTTGAATTTGTCAGAAATATAATTTTTAAAATCGTATTTGATATTGTAATTCTTGATGCCGGAATCCCATTTAAAACCTACAAAATCCAAATCCAATCCATAATAATAGTCGCTGTAGATTAGTGATAAATTCGAAAATAATTTAGCTGAAAATAAATGATTCCAACGCAGGTTTAAAGTGGAGTTTCCATAAATATTTGTAAAGCTTTTGTTCAGGCTAAAAACATCTCTTCCAAAATATCCCGAAAAATACAGATTATTATTGGGGTTCAATTTATAACTCAACTTGGTATTCAAATCATAAAAATAAGCGGAGTTGTTTTTTTGTTCTTCAGAGAGTTTTAAAAATAAATGAGCATACGAACTTCTTCCGCCAATAAGGAAAGAACCTTTGTCTTGAACTATTGGTCCTTCGACCAAAATTCTACTCGAGATTAATCCGATACCTCCATTTAGGTGGAAATCTTTGCTGTTTCCGTCTTTTTGATAAATGTCCAAAACCGAAGAAGCTCTTCCTCCAAAACGAGCCGGAATTCCGCCCTTGTATAACTTTAAATCCTTTATTGCATCGGGGTTGAAAACAGAGAAAAAGCCAAAAACATGTGAGGAATTAAAGATGGTAGCTTCGTCCAATAGAATTAAATTCTGGTCTGCAGCACCACCACGTACATTAAATCCGGATGCGCCTTCACCCGCATTAGTAACTCCTGGAAGCAATAAAATAGATTTGAGAACATCAACCTCGCCTAGTACAACCGGCATTTTCTTGATAGCTGAAATGGCGAGTTTGTTGATACTCATCTCAGGTTTGTGAATGTCGGTTTTAGTTTTATTATCAATAATGACCACTTCCTTTAATATGGTTTCATTGTTTACTAATTTAAAATTATTCTTTATGTTTTGGTCTAAATTTATCGGTTCCTCTATCGTTTGATATCCTAAATAGCTGATTTGAATAGTGTAATTTCCTTTTGGAACCGTGATTGAGTAAAATCCATATTCATTGGTAGTAAGACCTGTTTTTAATTCTGGGATTACTACATTCACTCCTATTAGGGTTTCATTACTGTTGGCATCGATAATAATTCCGCTAAGGGTAAATTTTTGCTTTGCCAGTTCCCTGTCTTGTGAAAAGGAGTTTAGGGCTGTTAAAAATAAAAGCAGGAGTGTGCCAATTTTTTTTGAAATCATCTCTGGATTTTGAAATACAAATTACATTAATTATAAAAGGAATACCAATTGAAAAGGTATTAATTTTTGCTAAGTTGCTTAATTTTAAATGGCAATCCAATTTTTAATTCATTCAGAAATTTCTTTTTCAATTTTTCCTGTAAAACCTATATTTCCGGAATATTAGGAATGTTTTGTAGTTTTTCTTCGGCATTCTTTTTTACAAGTTTATCAACTCGAAATAGAAAAAATATTGAAATAATTGAAATGATAATTATTATAGTTCCTAATGTATTATAATGTTCTAATGGGCTAAATTCATCTTTTTGTACGACAATAGTTCCTGCAAAAGCAGCTGCAATACCACCAGCTATTTGTTGCAGTGATGAATTTATACTCATAAATGCTCCTCTGTCTTGCATTACAGGTATCGATGTTGACAACGCTGTTGAAGGCACCATGCGACTCATAATCCCCATCATCATAAGTACATTTAAAAGAGCGACTAACCAAAGTGGGGTAACACTTAGATTAGTATAAATTGCTATCATTACTATTGACCATATAGACGCATATACAAATATTTTGAACTTATCTATTTTGTCGCTCAATTTTCCAATTAATGGCATTACTACTAATGTAGATAATCCGGCAATCATAAATAAAATAGGTAACTGATGTTGTGTGATATGTAAATTGTTTATTGCAAAAGCGCTGCCAAAGGGCATCATCATAAAGCCACCTATTGAAAGCAACGCAGTGGAAGTGAAACCAATTCTATAGTCTTTTTTTGCTATAGTGTGTGTTAAGTGTGCAAATGGTGATTTTTCTTGTTTGATGCCAAGATGCTTATTTATGGGTTTTAATTTAATGGCAATCAGGAGGGCCACAATAGCAGCCATAGCAGCTACCCATAAAAAAGGTGCGTGCCAACCCCAAGCATTCGCAAGATATAAACCAATAGGGATGCCTAAAATTTGACTTGCTCCAAATCCCATTTGAATAAATCCCATTACCCGACCTCGCTGGTGAAGTGTAAATAAATCAGCAACAATTGCCATTGATATTGAGCCGATAACTCCACCAAACAAACCCGTAACAATTCTGGCTGCTACAAGTAATGGATATGAAGTGACCATTCCACATAAAATTGTTCCTGCTATAAAACCGACATAAAAGAATAGTAATAGTTTTTTACGATCGAATTTATCTGCAAAACCGGCAGTAAGAAGACCTGAAATTCCTGCACTGAAAGCATAGGCAGATACAACTAATCCAAAATGGGATGGTTTTAGGCTTAATGATTTCATTAGGATATCACCTAATGGAGACATGACCATAAAATCTAGTATTACAGTAAACTGAGTGATGGCTAATATAAAAATAGCAAATTTTTGGTAGCCTGTTAATGCTGTTGATTGTAGTTCTTGCTCGGTCATTTTCTTTTGTTTATTCTAATATTGTGCACTTGAAATTTTGTATCTCTATAAGCTGTATCACTTGCTCTTCTGATAAAGTTTTGCTTACGATTCGCAAAACACAATCAACATCTTCTAGATCAATATTCCATTGATAGATTTCAGAATGCTCATGCAGTACATTACTTACTTTTTGCTTATCGTTTTCCGATGCAATATTGGTTGCAAAGACCAGTATGTTCTCGAAATGGTTTTTCATAGTTAATTTTTTTTTATGGTGTCAATGCTTTTATGACTAATTCAAATGCTTTGTCAGTAGTTTCCTGGGTAAGTTTAAAAGGAAGTCCTCCCATGCTTTTTCCTTCGTTATGAAAACGAAGCAAAGTATATAACGGCCCGTAAGCAATACTCCAAAATACCTCTTTGGATATAGGGATTAATTCTTTTTTTTCAATGGCATTCTTTAAAAAATCACCCATTAATGTTTTGAAATCAGCCAAGGTTTCTTCTAAAATGCAGTCTCGATAACTGGAGTGACTTAAGAGTTCCCAACAAGCAACTTTCAAAGGATAGGTGGTTGCAAATCGAGATCTGTTTTCCCATTGTTTGCGTAAACCAACCTCAAAAGGCATTGTTGTCGAGAAACCTTTGACCATTTCATTAAAGAAATTTTGTCCAATTTCTATCCCGATTTTTTTTATTAAATCGTCTTTATCAGTGTAATAGATGTATAATGTTGCTACTGAAACACCACTTTCTTTTGCTAATCTATTCATTCCAAAGCCTTCAATGCCAAGTTTTACCAGCATTTCTATGGCTTTCTGTTTGACTATCTCTTCTTTGTTTGGATCTCTTGTTCGCATTGTTTCGTGTTTAAAACGAAGCAAAAGTATTAATTATAAATGAATGTTCGCTTATTTACATAAAAAATATTTTTTACAAAAAAAAATAACTTTCAAGGGTGCAAATGTATAAATCGGTCGTTTTGGTTTTACGGCCCATTTATACTAAAGCTATTTAAGAGGAGTGATTGCTTAATGGAATGACTGTCTAAATTTCAATGGCAAAAAATCAGTCTTGGTTTTGGATAACTTGCTGAACGATTAGGAATATTCAAAACCCTAATCCGTATGCAATTTGATTCCCTGACAAAGCAGTTGTAGATAAAGAGGCTCTAAAGCGTAAAATTGAACGATGAGCTTTTAACGGAAGTCTAAATTGTTGATTGACCTATTCATTTGCCGGCTACTATAGTTTGCTTTTCAATTATGAAAAAAAGAGACTTAATTTTTTTGTTTGTCTCTACCAGTTTAGGAACTATAAAACATAAAAAAATTATTACTTCTGATTTCAAAGTTGCAAAACGAGTATAAAAAAAGACGACCGTGGGGTCGTCTTTTTTACTGTACGAAATTACTTTATTAAGCTATTTTTGCAGGAACAGCAATTCTGTCCAGAATAGCATTAAATGTTTCGCTAGGACGCATCGCTTTGGTTGTTAATTCCGGATTAGGCTGGTAATGACCACCAATATTTTGTGGTTTTCCTTGTGCTCCGATCAACTCTGCATTGATTTTAGCTTCGTTTGCTGCAAATGCGGCTGCAATAGGAGTAAAGATAGCTTTCAGTTCGTCATTTTTATCTTGCGCTGCTAATGCTTCTGCCCAATACATTGCCAAGTAAAATTGGGAACCACGGTTGTCAATTTCTCCCAGTTTGCGGGCTGGTGATTTGTCATTTGCCAAGAATTTTTCAGTAGCTACATCAAGGGTTTCAGCTAAAATAATTGCTTTAGCGTTGTTTAGCGTTTGACCTAAATGTTCTAATGAAGCTCCTAAAGCCAAGAACTCACCAAGTGAATCCCAACGTAAATAACCTTCTTGTGTAAATTGTTCGACATGTTTTGGAGCTGATCCACCTGCACCTGTTTCAAATAAACCACCACCATTCATCAGCGGAACGATAGATAACATCTTGGCCGATGTGCCGACTTCCAAAATAGGAAATAAGTCAGTTAAATAATCACGCAATACGTTTCCTGTTACAGAAATAGTATCCAATCCTTTAATGATTCTTTCTAATGTGAAGTTAGTTGCCGCAATAGGATTAAGAATACGGATGTCCAAACCTGTAGTGTCGTAATCTTTTAAGTATTTTGTTACTTTTTTGATTAATTCTTTATCATGTGCTCTTTTTTCATCTAACCAAAAAACTGCTGGAGTATTTGATAAACGAGCTCTGTTTACTGCTAATTTAACCCAGTCCTGAATCGGAGCATCTTTTGCCTGACACATTCTGAAAATATCTTTTGTTTCAACGGCTTGTTCCATTAGAACAGTTCCGTTGGTATCAACAACACGAACAATTCCTTCCTCATTTATTTGGAATGTTTTGTCATGTGAACCGTATTCTTCTGCTTTTTGTGCCATCAAACCTACGTTTGGTACACTTCCCATAGTTGTTGGGTCGAAAGCCCCGTGTTTTTTACAAAAATCTATAGTCGCAGTATAAATTCCAGCATAAGATCGGTCTGGTATAATCGCAATAGTATCTTGTGATTTTCCTTCCTTGTTATACATTTGTCCTGAAGTACGGATCATTGCCGGCATAGAAGCATCTACAATCACATCCGAAGGAACATGAAGATTGGTAATTCCTTTTTCAGAATTTACCATGGCCAGCGCTGGTCCATTTTCTATAGCTTGGTTTATTGCAGCTTCCACTTCAGCCTGCATAGGGTGTCCTGCAATTTTTGCATAAACATCACCCAAGCCATTTCTGGTGTCGATATTCAATTCATTGAATAGTGCAGCATATTTTTCGAAAACTTCCTTGAAATAAACTTCTACTATTGCTCCAAAAATAATTGGATCAGAAACTTTCATCATAGTAGCTTTCAGGTGAACTGAAAGTAAAACGTTTTGTTCTTTAGCTTCTTTGATTGTTTTAGCAACAAAGCTTTGTAAAGCATTCAGGTTCATTACAGCACTGTCGATGATTTCACCTGCTTTTAATGGAGTGCTCGCTTTCAAAACAGTAATTGAACCATCTTTACCAACAAATTCTATTTTCACATCAGTTGCATCAGCAACGGTGATTGATTTTTCACTTCCGTAAAAATCACCACTTTCCATAGACGCTACTTTTGTTTTTGAGTCAGAAGACCAAGCTCCCATAGAATGTGGGTTTGCTTTAGCGTAATTTTTAACTGCTTTAGGGGCTCTACGGTCAGAGTTTCCTTCACGTAAAACTGGATTTACGGCAGAACCTAAAATTTTAGAGTATTTAGCTTTGATTGTTATCTCAGCTTCGTTTTGCGGCTCTTCAGGAAAGTCTGGTAAATTATAACCATGAGATTGTAATTCAGCAATAGCCGCTTTTAACTGAGGAACAGATGCAGAAACATTTGGTAATTTTATGATGTTTGCCTCTGGGGTTGTTGCTAATTGTCCAAGTTCTAATAAAGCATCAGCAGTTTTTTGATCTTCAGTCAAAAACTCAGGAAAGTTTGCTAAAATTCTTCCGGCTAAAGAAATGTCTCTAGTTTCAATTTCAATATCAGAAGTTGATGTAAATGCTTGTACAATAGGTAGAAATGAATATGTTGCCAACAAAGGCGCTTCATCAGTAAGGGTGTAAAAAATTTTTGATTTCTGTGTCATTTTTGTATTTTTATAATCTAATCACGGTTAAATGTAGCTTAAATAAGGTGTTTCACTTGAAATAAGGCGGACAAATATATGAAAATCAGATGTAATAGAAGGCTCATTTTACATAGAAAAACACGAATTTTCAAATTCTAACTAGTTATTCTGAATTTGTTAATTTTATACAGCCTTAAATCCCAAATTAGGAATTTATATGAGGAAAAATTAGCAAAAAAAAAGTCCCAACATTTGTTGAGACTTTTTTATAATAAAGAGATCGTTGACTATCTTCTTTTGTCTTTAATTTTAGCTTTTTTACCAGTAAGTTCTCTGAAGTAGAAAATTCTAGCTCTACGAACAGCACCTTTTTTGTTGATTTCAACTTTTTGTAAAGCGGGTAAGTTTACTGGGAAGATACGCTCCACTCCAATAGCACCTGACATTTTACGAATAGTAAAAGTTTCTGTGTTACCAGAACCTCTTCTTTGAATAACAACTCCTTTGAAAAACTGAGTTCTAGTTTTTTCACCCTCTCTAATTTCGTAGTAAACTGTGATAGTATCACCAGCTCCAAAAACAGGGAAATCTTTTCTAGCTACTAATTCGTCTTGAACGAATTTCATTAAATCTGCCATGATAATTTTAATTATGGTTTTTTATTAAATCAACATTCACGGATCTCGCCAGAGGTTAATCTAATGTGGGCGCAAAAGTAAAAAAATATTTTGGATTATAAATTATAAATTTTGAATTATTTGAATCCTTATACTGAGATCTTTGGGATTTAAAATACACTATTTATAGTGATTTTCATTCGTCCAGCAAATCAGGTCTTCTATTCTTAGTATGTTCATACGCCATATCTTCCCGCCATTTATCAATTTTGGCAAAATTTCCGCTGGTTAAAACATCAGGAACTTTCCATCCTTTATAATCTGCTGGGCGTGTGTAAATAGGACCGGATAATAATCCATCCTGAAAACTATCGGTCAATGCTGAAGTTTCATCACTCAAAACGCCTGGAATCAATCGGATTAAAGCATCCGATAATACTAAAGCTCCTAATTCTCCACCGGACAATACATAATCGCCAATCGAAATTTCCTTCGTAATAAAATGGTCGCGTACCCGTTGATCTACGCCTTTATAATGTCCGCAAAGAATAATAATATTCTCATACATCGACATGGTATTCGCCATTTTCTGGTTCAGGGTTTCCCCGTCTGGCGACATATAAATTATTTCGTCGTAGGTTCTTTCGCTTTTCAAATGTGTAATACAAGCATCAATGGGTTGCACCGTCATTACCATTCCGGCACCACCACCATAAGGATAATCGTCCACGCTTTTCTGTCTATTGGTTGTATAATCCCTTAAATTATGAATGTGGACTTCCACCAATCCTTTATCGATGGCACGTTTCATAATTGAAGCCTCAAATGGACTTCGCAATAATTCTGGGAGAACGGTAACAATATCAATGCGCATAATTTCTTTTCTAAGTTTCAAAGGGCAAAGGTACAAAGTTTTTTTTCAGAAGCTATTTCCTGCCATTCCTTGCAATTTTTTTATTTTAAAGGAAATAAAAAGGATGCTCTCTAACCGAGGTCTTTGCGTTATCAAGTTTGAAAGGTTTTTTAATTTGCATACCTTTTTTGTCTGCAAACTTTCAAATAACCAAATCAACGCCTCAATTCCCTTTTTAAAATTAATTTCGTAAATTTGCCCTTCAATAAAAATTAAACAAAAATGGAAAACGGAATATATGCTAAATTCAACACCACAAGAGGTGCTGTTTTAGTAAAACTAACGCACGATTTGACTCCAGGAACAGTTGGGAACTTTGTAGGATTGGCAGAAGGAAACTTAGAAAATAAAGTAAAACCACAAGGGGTTAAATTTTATGATGGATTAAAATTCCATAGGGTAATTCCAGATTTCATGATCCAGGGTGGTTGTCCACTAGGAACGGGAACAGGAGATCCAGGGTATAAATTTGATGATGAATTTCATCCAAGTTTGAAACACGACCGTCCGGGAGTTTTGGCTATGGCTAACTCAGGACCAGGAACAAATGGTTCTCAATTTTATATTACACACATTCCAACAGAATGGTTAGATAACAAACATACTGTTTTTGGTCATGTAGTAGAAGGTCAGGATGTTGTTGATGCCGTACAGCAAGGTGATGTTTTGGAATCTTTAGAAATTATCAGAGTAGGTGAAGAAGCTAAAAATTGGAATGCAATTGAAGCTTTTATCACTTTTAAAGGTTCACGTAACAAACGTGATGCAGCTTTAAAAGCAGACGCTGAAGCAGCAATGGAAAAACTAGCTGCTGGTTTTGAAAAAACGGAAAGCGGTTTGCGTTACCAATTCATCCAAAGAGGTGAAGGTAAAAAAGCGGAGAACGGAAAAATAGTTTCGGTACATTACACAGGACAACTTCCAGACGGCAAAGTTTTTGACAGTTCATATCCTCGTAAAAAACCAATCGAATTTCCATTAGGAAAAGGAAATGTTATTGAAGGTTGGGATGAAGGAATTGCCTTGTTACGCGTAGGTGATAAAGCACGTTTCGTGATTCCGGCTAATTTAGGTTACGGATCTCGTGGCGCTGGAGGAGCAATTCCACCAAATGCTACATTGATTTTTGACGTAGAATTAATGGACGTAAAATAGTCTAATTCAGATCACAGATTTCAGTTGTCAGATAAAAAAAACCAAAACGAGAGTTTTGGTTTTTTTTATGTAATAAATGGACTTGTTGCTTTTTGGGAATTCGAGTAAATTCAAATCTATGAATTTAAAAATTCAAGCAAATCCTTGTTTAATTTATCTTTTTCAATGTAAAATAAACCATGTGGAGCTCCTTCATAAACAATAAATTTATTGTCCGGTATTAATTTTGTTGCTATCTCAGAAGTGATTTCAATAGGGACGGTTTTGTCTTCATCGCCATGAATGATTAATGTAGGGACATTTACCAAAGCCATTTCTCTTCGGAAATCGGTTGAGGAAAATGACTTTGCACATTCTAATGTAGCACGTGGCGACGCAAAAGAACCCAGCATTCTATAATAATCCAGCAAAGGGGTGCTTACAGGTTTGCTGATAAAACTTACACCGAAAAATGTTTTTCCAAAACTATCCAGAAAACCAATTCGGTCCTCTTTAATCTGTTCCGCCATACCATCATATTTTTCTTGTGGAATACCATCAGGATTAGAATCTGTTTTTAGTTGAAATGGAGTCACGGAAGAGATAAACACCGCTTTTGAAACTCCTTTTCCACCATGACGACTGAAATAACGCACCACTTCGCCACCTCCCATAGAAAACCCTACAAGTGTAGCTTCTTTTAAATTTAATTGATCAATAATAGCCTTTAAATCATCAGCCAAAGTGTCGTAATCGTAGCCATTCCACGGTTGTGAGGATTTTCCAAAACCACGACGGTCATACGCAATAACTCTAAAGTTATTTTGAACCAGTGTGTCAATTTGATATTCCCACATTTCATTGGATAAAGGCCAGCCATGAATAAGAATCACTGGTTTGCCTTCACCATAATCTTTTACATATAGTTTTACATTTGGTGCTGTCTCAATGTATTTATCCGTTGCCATTTTAAATTCGGAAAAATTATCTTCACTAAGTGATTCGCTTCTGTTAATTTGATTCGTTTCCATAACAATTACTGTTTTCAAGATAAATTTAGTATTCCTAAATAGTTACAAAATTAGAGGTATTTTACAAAACACTATTACAGAATTACTGCGAATAGTTGTAATTTTTTTGTTTTGGGACAAATAAAAAAAGCATACTGTTGAATGTCAGTATGCTTTTTCTATAATGGCAATTATTTCCATTTTATCGAACAGCCGATACTTGCTTTTTGATTGGGATTGATTATTCGATTATAAATGACGCTGTCAATCGCACCACGTAAATCGTTGCCACTAAGCGGAATTCCATTTCCGGGTCGGCTGTCATCCAATTGACCGCGATAAACTAATTTATTTTGGCTGTCAAACAAGAAAAAATCGGGAGTGCAAGCTGCGCCGTATGCTTTAGCAACTTCTTGAGTTTCATCATATAAATACGAAAATTCCATTTTGTTTTCGAAAGCGAATTCCGTCATCAATTCCGGAGCATCTAGGGGTTGTTTTTCGGCGTTATTACTGGAAATGGCAATAATACCAATTCCCTGTACGCGATAATCATTAGCGATCATAACAATTTCTTCAATCACATGACGTACAAATGGGCAATGATTACAAATGAATAATACCAAAGTCCCTTTTTCTCCTTTTAAATCTGAAAAGGAAAACCATTCGCTTGAATTAGTGTCTCTCAAATAAAATTCGGGAGCAACGGTTCCAAGGGGCACCATCTTTGAAGCAGTTTTTGACATTGAAGTTTTTCTCGTTTAGAATTTAAGGTTTAAAGTTAAGAAAAAAGGATTGTGTTTTAAATTTATATGTTAATTTAGATTACGAAACGTTTGGTTTACAACTTTAAACTTAAATAAGAATGATGCTAACCTGGTCTGAATTTGAAAGAGTGGATATGCGAGTGGGAACTATTCTGGAAGTAAATGATTTTCCCGAAGCCCGAAAACCGGCTTATCAGTTAACAATAGATTTTGGTCCGGTAATCGGAATTAGAAAAACTTCTGCACAAATCACCCAACGCTATCAAAGAGAAGATTTGCTGAACCGACAGCTTGTTGCCGTGGTCAATTTCCCTAAAAAGCAAATTGGGAAATTCATGAGTGAATGTCTCGTATTGGGAGCTGTAGGTTCAGCAGGGGATGTAATTTTACTGGCGCCTGATTTCAAAATTGAAAATGGATTGCGAATTGGGTAAGTTCAAAAGGAGTTGTAAAATAGCTGAATTTACCATTTTAATTGCAGTTATAAAAATGTTAATACGTTGATTTTTAATAATTTGAATTTAAAAATATCGTAAATTTACTTCGCGTATAAATTTAGGGGTCCAATTGGTTCGCTCTACGTATTCTTGTCATTTGACTATTTCTAATCCTTTAAATAATTAACGGAAATTTAAGTATTAGTTGGATTTCCTAAAAGTAAAAAAAATTGGGCTAATCAGCCCGTTGATTCAAAAACAGGACTATAAATTAAATACATTGAAAAATGGAAAAGCAAAAAATGATTGACGTATTGCATTTTTGTGCTGCACAATGCACACATTGTTATGATGCATGCCATTTAGAAAAGGAAATGGATATGTCTCGCTGTATGATGAACGATCAGGATTGTGCTGATATATGCCGTTTGACGGCGCAATTATTGGATAGGAACTCTGAGAATACAGATGTCTTTTTAAAATTGTGTTCAGAAATGTGCGAAAGGTGTGCTGCCGAATGTGAAAAATATCCACAAATGGAGCACTGTAAAAAATGTGCTGAGGCATGTCATAAATGCGCAGAAATGTGCAATGAGCAACAATTGGCACACTAGGAAAATAGCTATCGTTATTTCATAATATTAACAATAACGATAGCTATTATTAGGTTTCAAAACAAACGATAATGGAATGTCATGCCTTGGACAAAAACAAATTATCCGAATTCTCTAAGGAATCTTCCTCAAGCGGTTCGCAATAAAGCTATTGAAATTGCTAATGCATTGTTCAAAAAAGGAAGCATAGCGGAGGGCAGAATTGTTGCTACAGCAATCAGTCATGCAAAAACGTGGGCAAACAATCGAGGATTACTCACCAAAAGGTTTCCGAAAAAAAAATAAACCAAAAATGCTTAAAATTCCCTTTTAATAAGTACAATTATGAACCTTATTATACTTTATATCATGTCTGCAATAATAAGTACCACCTTGACAGTGAAAAGTCCCGCTTTTAAAAACAATGAATTTATCCCGTCAAAATATACTTGTGATGGGTTAAATATAAATCCAGAACTGCGGATAGAGGATATTCCTGCTAATGCAAAAAGTCTGGCCATTATTGTGGATGATCCAGATGCTCCAAATGGAACATTTTGCCACTGGCTATTATGGGATATTGCTCCAAAAAATGCTATAAAAGAAGACAGTAAACCTGGAACAGTAGGTTCCAACAGTATGCATGAAAATAAATATTTTGGTCCATGTCCTCCAAGTGGTACGCACCATTATCATTTTAAAGTGTATGCTTTAAATACGAAACTTAATTTACCATCAAAAACGGGTGAAAAGGAACTCGTACATGCGATGATAGGACATGTTATTTCCTCGGGAGATTTAGTAGGCCTGTATAAAAGGTAATATATTGGATCGTACGCCTAGCTATTAATTTTATCAATCAATTGCTGCAATATCAATTGTCCTTCTTCCCAAAATTCAAGATTTGATTCCGAATTGATATGTCCTTTTTTACCAATATTTATAAAATCACTTCCCCACATTTTAGAAAAATACGCTGCTCTTTGTGACGCTATATAGGGATCATTTTCACTGGTTACCACTATGGATGGAAACTTCAATTTTGACAATGGTATTGGTGAAAAGTTCCAGATTTTTTCTGGTGTATGTTCGGGAGAATCTACATCAGCAGGTGCAACTAATAGCGCGCCCACTACATTAGGATTGCTATTAGTAGAAGCCCAGTGCATTACTAAAGAAACCGCAAGGCTGTGAGCTACTAAAATTGTTGGAGAATCTAATTTCTGCATTGCTTCGTTCAATCTTTTGAGCCATTCTTCTCTTACGGGCTCGTCCCAATTGTCCTGAACTACCTTAGTGCTATTTTTGTATTTCTTAAGCCAATAGCTTTGCCAATGACTTTCTCCGGAATCACCCAGCCCTGGGATGATTAATAATTTTATTTCCATTCTTATTACTTGACTAATATAAATTCATCTAAAAAGTGTTTAGAAGAATTATTTTGGAATAAAAATATATAATTAAATCGAAATAAAAATGATTTTTAGAAATAAAAAAACTTGCTTTATGAATCTAGTAACTATCAAGTCCAGGCGTGCTTTTTGAAAAACCAAACTTTTAATAAATCTGCTGTAATGATATAAACCAGCACAATAATTAGCATGATGCCAAGATTGAGCAATGGCAACGGCGACAATCCTATTTTACCGGCAATAGGAAGATATGGAAGTGTGATTGTAATTATTAATCCAAGAATACTTAAAATGAAAAGGTACTTACTTGGTTTGCTTTTAAAGAAGTTTTTATGTGTTCGTATTATGAACAGTATGAATAATTCCGTGAGTACAGATTCTACAAACCAGGCAGTCTGAAAAGCAGATTCTTTTACTTTTAAAACATACAGAAGAATCAGGAAAGTAACCACATCGAAAAATGAACTGTGAATCCCAAAAACAACCATGTAATTTCGGATCAGTTTTAAATTCCATTTTCCAGGTCTATTCAATTGTTCTTGGTCCACATTGTCTGATGCAATGGAGAGATAGGGGAAATCAGTAATGAAATTGGTTAGTAAAATTTGCTTCGGAAGCATTGGGAGAAATGGTAGTAAAAGAGAAGCGATGGCCACACTGAACATATTACCAAAAGTAGAACCTGTGCCGATGAAAATGTATTTTAAAGTATTTGCAAAAGTTTTTCGCCCTTCTTTAATTCCATCTATAATAACCGCTAAATCTTTTTCCATCAAAACAAAATCGGATACTTCTCGAGCCACATCAACAGCATTTTCAACGGATATTCCAATATCAGCAGTACTCAAGGCCGACACATCGTTAATGCCGTCACCCACATAGGCAACGGTATATGTTTTTCGTAAAGCCTGAACAATATGCTCTTTTTGTTGCGGTTCGACTTCGGCGAAAATGTGTGTTTTTCGTACCAAATGGTTTAATGCCTCAGGACTTGTATTAAAAAGTTCTTGTCCTGTCATTACCACAGGATTTTTAATACCAATTTTTAAAGCGATGGATCGGGCAACATTTTTATTGTCTCCAGATATTATTTTGAGATGTACTTGAAGTTTTTTTAGTTCCTCAATGGTTTCGGTAATTCCTTTTTTGACAGGATCTTCCAATAAAATAAAGCCGGCAAAAATCATGGCAGTTTCATCTTCTTTAGTTATCGAATCGGTACTGATTTGTTTATAACAGACGCCTATTGTTCGTAAGCCATTGATTCCAAATTCTTCGTATTTGTTCTCAATTTCGGCTTGATGCTGTTTCATGACTTCAATCCTGCCATCACTTAATCTTACAGTAGCACAAATACTCATGATATTGCTAAACGCTCCTTTGCTAATCAATAGTTTTTCGGTATCAGTTTTAATAGCGATACTTAATCTTTTGCGTATAAAATCATAAGGAACTTCATCTAATTTTGCAACGTTGGTTTTTGTTGCCAGTTGTAACTTTTTTACAGCTTCATCGATGGGGTTAGCATAACCCGTTTCAAAAAAAGCATTCCAATACGCAAGTTCTTTTACAAATTCATTTTCGGTGCCAAGCCCATCAACTGTTCCAGCCACTATAATAGCCCCTTCTGTAATTGTGCCTGTTTTATCAGTGCATAATAAATTAACTTCTCCCAAGTTTTGAATGGAAGCTAGTTTTTTAACGATTACTTTCTTGTCTAACATTCTTTTGGCTCCGGCACTCATTGCGATTGTGGTGATGGCGGGAAGTAATTCTGGTGCCATTCCTACCGCTAAAGCCAAAGCAAATAAGGCAGATTCAATTACGCTTTTATGATTTAATAAGTTGACAATCAGTATGAAAATAGAAAGGACTAATGTTATTTTCATTAAGAAATAACCAAAGTCTTTGATTCCTTTTTCAAATTTAGTTTCTACTGTGGAGGAAACACTTTTGGTTATAGAGCCAAAAATGGTATTGGTTCCGACATTAATTACCAAAGCTTCAGCCGTGCCGCTGACTATATTTGTTCCTTCCCAAAGGGAGTTTGATCTTTTGGTTAGCTCGGTCTTTTCGTCTAAAATCCCCGCTATTTTTGCTGTTGGATAGGATTCTCCTGTCAAGCTAGCTTCATTGGCGTGCAACTCATTGGATTCAATAATTAAACAGTCGGCTGGTAACATATCCCCGGCTTTCAAGAAAATAATGTCACCAGGAACGATAGTGGAGGAAAGAATTTCTTGTTCTTTTCCATCTCTTAAAACAAGACTTTTTAAGGCAATCATTGATTGTAAATTCGCTACAAAACGACCGGCATTTCTTTCCTGAAAAAAGCTAAGCAAGCCCGTGGATAAAACAATAAAAAGAATAATAAAAACATCAGTTGTGTCGCCAAGAAAGGCTGATAGTATTACTGCGGCAATTAGAAGCAACATCAACGGACTTTTAAATTGTCCTATAAAAAGGAAAAAGTCCTTCTTTAAAACAGATTTATTTTTTTTATGTTGTCCGGATTGTGACAGGATTTTCTCGGCAACTGTTTTGGATAGCCCTTTGTCGCTGCTATTTAGTTTTTGGAACCAATAGTTGGTGTCAAATTGCCAAAAATTATCTGTTGATGATGTTTGCATAAAGACTAATTTTTTAAGTTTTTAAACTGTCAATTAGAAAAGCAATGGAGTTTTTTTTGTTAAAAGGATAGAGAAAAATTACAATAAGTCGTAAAATGCATGTTATCCGGGTGCTTATCAAAGTTAGTGATTTTATGGATACGACTATTTGATATGGAAAGTAACAAATTTAAAAATGGGAATGATACTGTTAGGCGCTTAAATCAGGTTTTAAGGCTGAAATGATTCCAATTGGTGAGCTTTGGTGGCGTAGTTGCTTTTTTTAAAGAAACAAAAAAGTCCAAAAATCAGTTGACTTTTGGACTTTTTTGTTTGATATATAGCTAACTAAGAATTAAATATCATCAAATTCTATATCTGTAAAAGTTGATGTTTGTGGTAGAATTTCGTCATCATCTGTTTTGTCAGCTGCGTATTCTTTTTTGAAATCTTTTTGGTGTCTTTCAGAGATTACTTCTTCGCCTTTGTGGTTCAAAACATAAGAAGTCATTTCGTCGAGAATTTCTGCGAAAGCAGCAAAGTCTTCTTTGTATAAGTAAATCTTGTGTTTCTTAAAATGAAACGATCCATCTTCTTCTGTGAATTTTTTGCTTTCGGTAATCGTTATGTAATAATCATCAGCTTTTGTAGCTCTTACGTCAAAGAAATAGGTTCTTCTTCCAGCACGTAAAACTTTAGAAAATATCTCTTCTTTTTCTAACATGTCATTTTCTCTCATAATCCTTTCTGTCAATTTTTATTTAATAGCAATCAAAAATCATAAAAATTTATGTATTAAACAACAATTATAGTAATTCTTTTTCTGAAAGTTGTTTTAAATATAAGGATGCATAATATCCTTCTTGATTTATCAATTGATTATGAGAACCTTGTTGGATAATTTTTCCATCTTCAAGAATGATAATATTATCCGCATTTTTAGCAGATGAAACCCTATGGCTAACAATAATAGTGGTTTTGTCTTTGCAAATTTCGTGTAAGTTGTTCAAAATGGCTTCTTCAGTTTCTGTATCAACTGCCGATAAACAATCATCAAAAAGTAAAATAGCCGGGTTTTTAATAATGGCTCGAGCTATGGAAACACGTTGTTTTTGTCCACCTGAAAGTGTGATTCCTCGTTCGCCAAGAATAGTGTCGTACTGTTTGTTAAAACCAACGATATTGTCATGTACCACCGCATTTTTTGCCGCCGTCTCTACTTCCTCATCCGTTGCATTTTCTTTACCAAACTTAATATTGTTTTTGATGCTGTCCGAAAATAAAAAGGCATCCTGTGGAACAATGCCAATGCTGTTTCTTAAATCATATAGGTTCAAAGTACTTATTTCATTTCCATCAACAGTTATTTTTCCACTGGTAACTTCGTACAAGCGAGAGATTAAAGAAGAAATAGTCGATTTTCCAGATCCTGTTTTTCCAAGAATCGCCAGCGTTTCGCCCTTTTTTACTTTAAAAGAAATATTTTTTAATGCTTCTATATTTGTGTCTTCATAAGTATAGCTTACATTTTCGAAGGAGATAGTACCTTCAATAATAGATTTGTTCAGGTTTTTATTTTTTATTTCAGGTTCGATTTTGAGGAATTCATTAAGACGTTTTTGTGAAGCTTCGGCCTCTTGAACCATTGACGAAACCCATCCTAATGAGGCAACAGGCCAAGTTAGCATGTTTACATATAAAATGAATTCAGCTATAGTTCCAATGCTTTTTATAGTACCATTTATATACATTAGACCACCAAAATAAATCACAACTAAGTTGCTAATTCCTATCAGAGCCAGCATTAATGGGCCAAATAAAGACTGCACTTTTGCCAAATTTAAACTCTTACTTTTGCTTTCATTTGCCAAATCGACCATGTTGTTTTGATGTTGGTCTTCTAATGAGTACGCCTTAATCACTCGGATTCCAGAAAATATTTCTTGTGAAAAACTGGAAACCTTGGATAAATATTGCTGGAAAATAGTACTTCTCTTATTGATTTCGGAACTTAATTTGAAGATGCAATACGATAGTACTGGTAACGGAAGAATGGTGTATAATGTTAATCTGGGTGATACATTGTACATGTAACCAATCACAATTGCAAAACGTATAAACGTATTAATAGTATACATTACTGCGGGTCCCACGTACATTCTTACTTTAGAAACGTCCTCACTGATACGGTTCATCAAATCACCCGTACGATTCTGTTTATAGAAATTTTGCGATAGGTTCTCATATTGTCTAAAGACTTCGTTTTTTAAATCAAATTCAATATGTCGTGACATTACAATAAGAGTTTGTCTCATCAAAAATGTAAGAAAACCAGCTATAATTGTAGTCGCAATAATCAGTAAAATGTTTGAAATTAACTCTTCCCGAATGACATCCGCCGTCACTGTTTTATCCTTTGAAAAGGATTCAATTACCTTAAATGATTTGCTAATCAATTTTGGTGTAAACAGAGAAAATATTTGTGCTATAATTGTAAATAAAATACCAAGGGAAAAGCTGTATTTGTATTTGATGAAATATTTGTTTAAATAACGTAATTCTTTCATTTTTTTAAGATATTCTGTGTTGAAAAAGTTTTGTTTTTCGATTAATAATCAATTTTTGATATTGTTGAAAATTAACCAATTCTATTCGATAATTATGAAATTGATAATTTAACGCACTAATATTAGGATATGTTTATTTTTTATGTAAATTTGATTTGTCTTTTTGACGATTTCGTAATTTCATCACTATAAAAATTAACACTATGAATGCAGCTTTCACAACTGGAAAGGAACTTCAAAAAATGGATCCTGTTTTTGGTCAATTATCATTTGATGATCATGAACAAATTGTATTTTGCAACGACAAAGATACAGGTTTAAAAGCAATTATTGGTATTCATAATTCGGTTATGGGTCCTGCTTTAGGAGGTACACGGATGTATAATTATTCCAATGAATGGGAAGCGCTGAACGATGTATTGCGACTTTCTCGTGGCATGACTTATAAAGCAGCCATAACGGGATTGAATATTGGCGGAGGTAAAGCCGTTATTATTGGTGATGCCAAAACCCAAAAGACACCTGAGCTGATGCGTAAGTTTGGGGAATTTGTTCATTCATTAAGCGGAAGATATATTACTGCTGAAGATGTAGGAATGGAAACCAGGGACATGGATATTGTAAGAGACGTGACGCCCTATGTTACTGGAATTTCTGAAGAAAGAGGTGGCGCTGGAAATCCATCTCCTGTGACTGCTTATGGCGTATATTTAGGTATGAAAGCGGCTGTAAAAAAACAATTTGGTTCTGACGTTTTAGATGGAAAAAAAGTATTGGTACAAGGAATTGGTCATGTGGGAGAAATGTTGGTGGATTATTTGACTAAAGAAGGAGCACTGGTAACCATTACTGATATTAATGAAGAAAGATTGTATGAAGTAGGAGCAAAATACAGCGCAAAAATATTTACAGGAGAGGATTTATATAGTGCTGATGTTGATGTTTATGCACCCTGTGCTATGGGAGCAACTATAAATGATGCAACTGTACATAAAATTAAAGCAAAAGTAATTGCTGGAGCGGCTAATAACCAACTGGCAAATGAGAATATTCATGGAGCAATTTTGCAGGAACGTGGAATTCTTTATGCACCGGATTTCTTGATTAATGCTGGTGGAATTATCAATGTTTATGCAGAATTAGCTCATTATGATAAAGCTGAAATCATGCGTAAAACAGAAAATATTTATAACACTACTTTGGAAATTATTGCTTTTGCTATTGCTAACAAGATGACCACGCATCATGCCGCTTTGACGATTGCTCAAAATAGAATTGACCAAAGAAAGCTGGAAACGAGTAAAAACTAGGTTGGTTTGTTGTTATGCAGTCGCAGTTTGCAGTCACAGTTCTCGTGTTTAAACCGAAACTGCGACTGAATGCTGCGACTGTTTTCTTATAGGTTAATCTAAATTAGTACTGAAAGCTTTTTTTAACGTTTTAATTTTATTTTAAAAAATGAAATTCTTATTTTTGCAGACTAATTAATAAAAGTTCTTACAAGGTGGTAAATAGAAGACACATACGCGTTAAAGTCATGCAGTCCATTTATGCGATGCATCAAAGCGGTTCAGATAATCTGGAGAAAGAAGAAAAATTCCTTTTTTACAGTATCGACAATATTCAAGATCTATACCTTATAATGCTTTCTTCACTGATTGAAATTTGTAAAAAAGAAACGGTCTTTTTGCATAAATCAAGTCTGAAACATCTTGCGACTCCTGAGGAGCGCAAACCCAACGAAAAATTCATCAAAAATCAAATTTTTCAAATTCTTTCAGAAAATAATTCACTAAATATTGCACTGGAAAACCGTAAAATCAATAATTGGACTTTAAATGACGATTATATTTTATTGCTTCTTAATGATATAAAAGCGAGTAAATTGTATGCTAAATACATGAGTGACGCTACTAATACGTTTGAAGAAGATAGGCAATTTATTGTTGATTTGTTCATGGAAGTAATTGTTCCGAATGAAAAATTATACGAATATTTGGAGGACGATAAGTTGACTTGGGTTGATGATATTCCGGTAGTAAATACGCATATCATCAAACAGTTAAAAGCGATTAAATCGGGTGAGGATGATAATTTCAGAGTTCCGAAGTTGTATAAAGACAATGAGGATAAAGATTTTGTTAAGGATTTGTTCAGAAAAACGGTCTTAAATGAAGCGGAATTAGCCAAAGAGTATATTGATAAAACACCAAACTGGGATAGTGATAGAATTGCAGAAATTGACACCATTATTCTTAAAATGGCAATTTGTGAATTTTTAAAATTCCCATCTATTCCTGTGAAAGTAACATTGAATGAATATTTAGAAGTTGCTAAGGAATATTCTACGCCAAAAAGTAGTATTTTTATCAATGGAATTTTAGATAATTTAGTGAAAGAACTTGAGGCCAGCAAGAAAATTATTAAGGCTGGTCGTGGTTTAATGTAATATTTATAAATAAAAAAGAGAATTAAAATTATGGGACAATTAACTCAATTTGCGCCGTTTCTATTAATGTTTGTGGTAATCTATTTCTTTATGATCAGACCACAACAAAAAAAAGCTAAAAACGAAAAAGAATTTGAAAGCACTTTGAAAGTAGGAGACAAAATCATTACCAAAAGTGGTCTTCACGGAAAAGTTTCTGAGTTAGCTGATACTACTGTCGTTGTTGAAACGATGTCAGGTAAACTTAAGATGGAGCGTTCTGCTATTTCTATGGAAATGAGTGCGTCATTGAGCAAAAAATAATTTCGCTTTAATGAATTAAAAAAGTCCCAACCGATTCCATTCGCATTGGGACTTTTTCAAATAAAAAATAAATAGATTATTTTTTATTCTTCTTCGCTTTTTTTGCTTTTTTAGATTTTGCTTTGGCCTTTTTAGCTTTTATCTTCGCTTTGACTTTTGCTTTTTTAGCTTTATCCTTTTTGGCTTTTTTTGCCTTTTTTGCTTTTACTTTAGCTTTTTGTTTCGCAGCGGCTTTTTTAGCCTTTTTTTTGTCTTTTTCTTTCATTTTTAATTTCTTTTTAGCCTTCTTTTTACTGTCTTTCTTATCTGAAATAGCATTGTCTTGATCGAGACTAATGGCAGAAAACTCTATAGTTTCTGTTGTAATTTCTTCAATTGCCGGCTCGGTTACCGGTGCTATTACTTCAACAGGTTCTGAAGGTTTGGTTACTTTAGTTTGTCTAGCCCTAATTGGCTTGGCAATTGCTGGTTTTGCGGTAGCTATTGGAACAGTTTCCGCTTCTTTCTTTTGTGTCATATTTTAGTATTATTAGTATTATTTTAATATAATTAACCAATAGTTGTTATGGTTTTAACAAAATGAAAAGTGTTATAAGTAAATATAGTGATTTAATGGACTGGTTAATGTTAAGTTTTTCAGTACAGTTAAAAAAAAATGTTATCAAATTTGAAACCAATAAAGAAAGTTTAAATTGGCAGGATTTCTTTTTTAAAAGCTTTAAGGAGATCTTTGGAAAGCGAAACGGGTATAGCGACAGTGCAAGCTGAATGGTGGAGTACCTTGTTTTATTCTATTGAGGTCATAAAAAAATCCCAACCTGGCTTTCCAGAGATGGGATTTGATTTTATCGGTATTTGTCATTTAACCCAATGTTTTCTATAATCATTGGCTTTATTTTTTCGATTCGGGAATGTTTGGTTTCTTCTCTTTTTGCCGTTTCAATATACTCTAGGAATTCCTTTTGTTTGTAAGGAGAGAATTTTAGAAAAGCTTCCACTAAATTTGTATCAGCGTCTAATTCCTTTTGTAAAAGTTCAGAAACTATTTTTTTTCCTTTTTCAGGTTTAAGATTTTTTCCTTGTTTTTCATTTTCAATGACTTCATGGATATAATGTAGCACTACAGCCTCATCGACTTCTTCTTTTGATGAAAAACGCCATTGACGTAATGATTTAGTAACGCCTTCCTGCGCATTAACCAAAACCTGTTTTTCATCTTTAAGAAAAACACCATTAAAAAACCAAATAGTGAAATAGTTTTTGAACCCTCCAATTCCGAGCACATTTTTACTATTGAGTACATAAACAGAACCGCCCCATTTCGTGGTTTCAATAAGTTCTGTTTGAGCAATAATTGATTTCAGAAATTCTAGTTCTTCCGACCAATTATTGACTTTGTCCCAGATCGTTGTATTGGTTTTAGGTGGCTCCAATTATTTTTTCTTTTTAGCTGTTTCTTCCGTTTTAGTGAAATCACCTGCCGCAGTCAATTCAATAATTTTTACAATTACGTTAACTGCTTTTTGCATGCTTTCTACAGGGACATATTCATATTTTCCGTGAAAATTATGACCGCCGGCAAAAATATTTGGACAAGGCAACCCTTTATACGATAATTGAGAACCATCTGTTCCGCCACGAATAGCTTTTATAAGTGGTTTTATGTCCAATTGTCTCATAGCCTTTTCTGCAATATCCACAATGTGTTTTACTGGTAAAACCTTTTCTTTCATATTGTAATATTGGTCTTTTATCTCAGTAATAACAATATCTTCGCCAAATTGTTTCGCAAATTTCTTATTGATTTTTCGAGTAATTTTTTCGATTAATTCTTTGCGTTTTTCAAACTTTTTCTTGTTATGATCCCGAATGATAAGTTCCAATACCGTTTCTTCAATGCTTCCCGTTAAATGATGCACATGGAAAAAACCTTCATAACCTCTAGTTTCTTGGGGTGTTTCCTCTTTTGGTAATTCATTTATAAAATCGTTGGCAATCAACATGGAATTAATCATTTTGCCTTTAGCATATCCTGGATGAACGCTTTTGCCTTTGAAAATGATTTTGGCGCCAGCCGCATTAAAATTTTCATATTCCAATTCGCCTACTTGGCTACCATCCATAGTGTAGGCCCATTCAGCTCCAAATTTGTCCACATCAAAATGGTGAGCACCACGACCTATTTCTTCGTCTGGTGTAAAGCCGACTCTAATTTTTCCGTGTTTGATATCTGGATTTTTGATAAGGAATTCCATTGCGGTAACAATTTCGGTAATTCCTGCTTTATCATCGGCTCCCAACAGGGTTGTTCCGTCGGTGGTAATCAAAGTTTGCCCTTTGTAAAGCAACAAATCTTTAAAATAAGCAGGTGATAGTACAATATTTTTATCGGCATTTAACACAATATCTTTGCCATCATAATTAGCAACAATTTGAGGTTTCACATTGGCACCGCTAAAATCTGGAGAAGTATCAAAGTGAGAAATAAACCCAATCGTAGGCACCTGATGCTCTACATTACTTGGCAAAGTAGCCATGATATAGGCTTTGTCGTCTATTGTCACTTCTTGCATTCCAATAGCTTTCAATTCCTCAACTAGTTTGTTGGCTAAATTCCATTGTTTTTCAGTGCTGGGTGTGGTTTCTGAGTTGGGATCAGATTCTGTATCTATGGTTGCGTAACTGACAAAACGGTCAATAATATGTTGCATAAAAGGTTTTTTAATGAAAGACAAATATACAGTTTATTTAGAGAATCATTCCGGCCTGGATGGGTTTGTCTTTTCTTTATTTCTATTAAAACGAAACGGAATGAATACGCTAAAAACCTAAGATTTGATTAAATACTTAACATAATAAATGAAGAAATGACATGCTTTTCCAATGATTATAATAGCTAGAATTTGTCCTAAACTGCTTCAGAAGATTTGTAGCTTTTATTGCACTGAACTTTTCTTCATTTCTTGCAATATTGCAATAATCACATCTAATTTTTCTACCTCTAATTTATTCAATTTTAGCGTCAAAGCTTCAATTTCAAGTTTCGCCTCTATATTCGTTTGGTAATCCGCCTGTGCTTGTACCCTGTCTCTATCACTTTGTCTGTTTTGCGACATCATAATAATAGGTGCAGCATATGCTGCCTGTGTTGAAAAAAGAAGATTTAGTAAAATAAATGGATATACATCCCAGTGATACATAAAGCCAACCAGGTTTAATGCCATCCAAAGCATTACTAAAATGGTTTGAACAATAATAAATTTCCATGAACCCATTCCTTTTGCCACTGAATCCGCTAAACGGCTGCCAACGCTTAATGTTTCAATGTGTTTTTCGTGCCAGTTTTTGTGATTAATCATAGGTATAACATTTAGTTTAATTTAAAAAAGAGTTTAATTATAATATTAAAATTAAGTTTAACGAATTGTTGCCCTTAGATGAAAATCCTGCATTTATCCAAAGGCTATAAACATTTAACTGAAATGTATTTAGAGTAAATATATGTGTTTTAGCGGATACAAAAAATCTTATAAGGGATCAGTTTTTTTAGTTTAATATAAAACACGAACAGTAATTAATTAAAGTATCCTATAGTTTTGAAGATAAGACGGTTAGTATTGGTTTGCGATTTAATAAAAAGGTAATGGCATTTATGCAGTTAATGATTGTTTCCAAATAAATGAAAATGATTTGTAAAATTATTTTCCAAATATTTAATTATCGAATAGATAGTTCTATTTTTGCAGCACCAACACAACAACCATGTATAAATTACTTATTCGCCCGGTACTTTTTTGTTTTGATCCCGAAAAGGTTCACTATTTTACTTTTTCATTGATCCGTTTCTTGTCTAAAATTCCGGGATTTTCATTTGTTTTTAAATTGCTATACGAGGTAAATGACCCAAGATTAGAAACCGAAGTTTTTGGATTAAAATTTAAAAATCCGGTAGGTTTAGCTGCTGGTTTTGATAAAGATGCCAAGTTGTATAAAGAATTATCCAGCTTTGGTTTTGGTTTTATCGAAATAGGTACTCTTACCCCAAAAGGACAGGAAGGAAACCCTAAAAAGCGTTTGTTCCGTCTTAAAGAGGATAACGCGATTATCAATAGAATGGGATTTAATAATGGTGGTGTTCAGGAAGCTGTAGCACGATTGAAAAGCAATAAAGATGTTTTAATCGGTGGAAATATTGGAAAAAACAAGCTGACACCAAATGAAGAAGCAACTTCAGATTACGAAATTTGTTTTGAAGCTTTATATGATTATGTGGACTATTTTGTGGTGAATGTGAGTTCTCCAAATACGCCGAATCTTCGTGCTTTACAAGACAAGGAGCCGTTGACACAATTATTACAAACATTGCAAAATAAGAATTTGGCCAAGCCAAAGCAAAAACCAATTCTCCTGAAAATTGCTCCCGATTTAACCGATGAGCAATTACTGGACATTATAGCTATTATCAAAGAAACTAAAATCGCAGGGGTTATTGCAACTAATACCACCATTTCACGGGAAGGATTACAATCGGAAAACAAATCAGAAATGGGCGGGTTGTCAGGAAAACCATTGGCAAAACGTTCTACCGAAGTGATCCGATTTTTATCAGAAAAAAGCAATAAAGCCTTCCCAATTATTGGAGTAGGAGGAATCCATTCTGCTGACGATGCTATAGAAAAACTAGAAGCGGGGGCCTGTTTGGTGCAATTGTATACCGGCTTTATTTATGAAGGGCCAGCTTTAGTAAAAGCAATAAACAAGAAAATTTTGGAAAGATTGCAGTAATCCGGATGCTACTAAAGACCTGTCACGATTGCGATTCCGAAACTCAATAGTGTACCAATAAAGACCTATTCAGTAAGTCCCTGTTTTTTTTTGCTTCTCGTCCAAAGTTTAGATGGCAGGTTTCTGTCACAATGATTATATTTATCATATTTCAAATATAATTAAAAAATGATGTCCCGTTTAAAAAATTAAAAAGCTATTTATTGCCAAATTAAGTGCTATTTTAATTGTTACTAAAAGATGTAATAATATCAATGCAATGAAATTTAAAATTCATAATTGTTTTTCTATCTTTGGTTTTCTATGGAGCCAATAAAAATTATAGAATGTCCACGTGATGCCATGCAAGGTATTAAACAATTTATTCCGACAGAACGAAAGGTGTCTTACATACAATCGTTATTGCGCGTAGGATTTGATACCATAGATTTTGGGAGTTTTGTTTCGCCAAAAGCGATTCCGCAAATGCAGGATACCGCAGCAGTTCTGGCACAGCTTGATTTGTCTCAGACCAGCAGCAAACTTCTTGCAATTATTGCCAATACACAAGGTGCTTCTCTGGCTTCTGTTCATCCTGAAATACACTATTTAGGTTTTCCGTTTTCAATTTCTGAGAATTTTCAAATGCGAAATACACACAAAACAATAGCAGAATCTTTAATCACGTTACAAGAAATTCTGGAAATTGCCTATAAAAGCAATAAAGAAGTGGTGGCCTATCTTTCTATGGGTTTTGGTAATCCCTATGGTGATCCATGGAGCACGGAAATAGTAGGTGAATGGACGCAAAAATTATCTGATATGGGAGTTAAAATTCTTTCGCTTTCGGATACGGTGGGTAGTTCAACACCAAATGTGATTTCCTATTTATTTTCCAATTTAATTCCAAAATATCCTGAAATAGAGTTTGGCGCTCATCTTCATACCACACCTGATAAGTGGTTTGAGAAAATAGATGCCGCTTACAAAGCCGGTTGCCGTCGTTTTGACGGTGCTATTCAAGGCTTTGGCGGGTGTCCAATGGCAACGGATGACTTAACAGGGAATATGCCTACGGAGAAATTATTGTCTTATTTCACTTCGCAAAAGGAAAATACAAATGTTAGTCCGATGAGTTTTGAAAGTGCTTATAATGAGGCTTCTAAGTTGTTTGGAGCGTTTCATTAAAAAAAAAGAAGTATTTTAGATTTAAAATAGTGACAAATAATAATAAAAAGAAGAACTTTGATGTGTTCGCAATTTAGTAGTTATGAGATTTATTTTAACAAATAATAAAATGAAACCACTGGTGTTTAATAGGGTTTTAGGAATGCTAATTCCGGTACTGCTTTTCTTTTCATGTACAAGTGATCTTGACTTTAATCAGGTCAATGATTTGAAATTAGAACCTGTTTTTATTACGAATTTAGCCTATTTTGACGTTCCCGCAAATCAATTTGTTACGAATGGTGTAGAACAGACTTTAACGGTTGACACACCAACGATTGATATTTTTAATGATGCTTTTTTTAAAGACAATTTAACAAAAGCCGAATTCTATTTTGAAATCAATAATACTATAACTAGAGCCTATACTTTAGATCTGGTCTATCTGGACAAAAATAATCAGACTCTATATTCTACTACCTTTGCTATACCCGCTTATACTGGTGTCGAAAACCTGGTCCGTAAAACTGATGTATTTGCAAATGCTAAACTTGATTTATTAAAAAGAACCACTAAAATTGCTTTCATTCTTAAAATGCTTCCCGGTCCTGTTTTAAGTGAGAGCAGCACAGGGAGTTTAAAATTACGTTCAAGTGTAACCGCTTATTTAATTGTAGAATGAAAAAAATAATTTTGCTTTTTGTTCTATTTGTATCGGCCGAATGTATTTCTCAAAACAAACAAATTTTATATAATTTCACTTCAGTACCGCAGTCTTTAATGACAAATCCGGGTTCTGATGTGAAGTACAAGTGGTATTTTGGAATTCCCTTATTATCTGGTATTTCCGCCAACATAGGCTCGAGCGGATTCTCGGCTTATGATTTATTTGCAAATGACGGGGTTGATTTTAATGTAAAATTGCGAAATGTAGTATTCTCAACTACCAGAAGGGATAAAGCTACAATAAATGAGCAAATAGAATTATTCAATGGTGGTTTTAAAATAGGGGACTGGCAAGACAAAGCATATATTTCTTTTGGGATGTACCACGAATTTGATTTTCTGAGTTTCATGCCGAAAGATTTAGCCATACTTGCTTTGGATGGGAATAAAAATTATTTGGGAAAAGTGTTTGATTTGGGGGATTTAAACGTAAAGGCTGAAATGCTTTCGGTTCTTCATATCGGATATCATAAGAATATAAATGAAAATTTAATTATTGGGGTTAGAGGAAAGATTTATTCCAGCGCTTTTAATGCTACATCGACTAAAAATGCTGGATATATTTATACCATTCCTTCTAATAATGGCATATACGAGCAAGTTATTTCTTCGAATTTAGAACTCAATACTTCTGGGATTTCAAAATATATTGATGAGAATTATTCAGGAGACGCAGCAAAAGATTTTTCTAAAAAAGCTTTTTTTGGAGGTGATTTAGGACTTGGTTTTGACGCCGGGCTGACCTATTATCCCAAAAAAAATATTCAGTTTACGGCAAGTATTGTTGACGTTGGATTTATAAAACATGCTAAAGATGTGGAGACTTTTACACTAAAAGGGTATTATAAATATGATGGGATAACTCCGAAATTTACAAATGGGAATTCAGGAGGAAATGTTTATCAGGAATTTAAAGACGCGATTCCATTAGATACACTATATACTAAATATACGACCTGGCGTCCGGCGAAGTTTAATTCATCTCTTCAATATTCGTTTGACGATTCAAGAAGTGAAGGCTGTAATTGCAGTGGCAGTGATTCCAGTTATAGAAATGCTATCGGCGCTCAATTATTTGTTATGTCAACTCCAAGGACGCCTTTTATAGCTTTTACGACTTATTACAGAAGGAATATTCTTAATAATTTGCAAATGAAAGCTACCTATACTTTAGATTCGTATTCTTATAAAAATATTGGATTGGGACTGTCCGCACAACTTGGAAAGCTCAATTTATATGCCCTGGCAGATAATCTGTTAGCCTATCATGACCTGTCGAAAGCCAATAGTCTTTCTTTTCAATTGGGACTTAATGTTATTTTTAAAGATCATGAGGGATTTTTTAAAGAGGAAAATTAGATTATTACCATATTGTCTTTTGTGTTGACGGAGTTTTAGGTATGATTTTTTCTTTGAAACCATTTGTGAATTTCTATCCAGAGCACCGAAGCAAATCCAACTAGAATACTCAAAACTATTTGAAAAGCAGAAACTCTTTCGAATTGAAAAAAATGAGCAAGTAGGGGAACAAACAGTAATAAAGCTGTGATTAGAATCGTTACCCCGATGATCATTAGGACTAAATTGTTTTTATATCGGATTGTGGTAACTATCGAATAATGGAAAGATCGGTTGGTAAGTGTCAGTAAAATATTTGCCGTAATCAGCGTAAGGAAAACGGTGGTTCTTGTCGCACTTTCGGAGCAATGTTCTGCCACGCAATAGCGATAGACGAATAAAAGTCCAATTGTAATTATTAGGCCTTGGACAATACTAATGGCAATCTCTTTAAGATTAAAAAAAGTATTGGTAATAGGTCTTGGTTTGAGTAACATCAAATTGGGCTCCATTGGTTCATTTTCATAAATGATAGAGCAGGTTGGCCCCATAATTATCTCTAGAAAAATGACATGAACCGGTGAAAAAATATTTGGGTAAATCCATTCTAATGCCAAAGGAATCAAGACAATCATGATGGTTGGGATGTGTATGGAAATGATGTATTGTATGGCTTTTTTTAGATTAATATATATATCTTCCCATAGCAATGGCATCTATCATTTTAGAAAAATCATCGTCAATAAGGATAAGATTGGCTGCCTGCTTGGCAATTTCGGTTCCTTTTTTACCCATGGCAATTCCTATATGTGCTGATTTTAAGGTACAAAGGTGCCTTCTTCTGTTTGAATGAAATCACCAACAACAATTTCCTCGCTTGGGATTTCGATAATTTCGCTGTTACGAATGACTTTACATTTGGGCTGAGATAATTTTTTGAGGGCTTCAATCGCATATCTGCTTTTTGATTCCTGATAAAGCGAAATAGCAGAAACCAATACTATAGCTGCGGCCATGAAAATTTCATTACCAAAATCTCCTGTAATAAAATAGGTGCTGGTTGCAGTTATAAGTAACAAAAACATAGGTTCTTTAATCATTTCGATTAAAGAAGTACAAAAATTATTTGTATCCTGATGAGAGATAGAATTAGAACCGTACTTTGCTCTTGATTGCAAAACTTCAGTATCTGAAAGTCCTTTTATTTCTTGTTTAGTTTCTGTCATTGGATAAGAATAAATCAAATTTATAGAGCGTAAACAGGTAGGAAAAACATCTAATTTAAATGCTTTAAACTGCAATTTAATCATTTATTATAATAGGTAGTGGTTTTTTGCTTAAGATTGTGTATATTTGCACGCAATTTAACTACAACTACAAATTGCAATGATCGCACACAATTCTAAGATTATCGGTGAAGGATTAACTTACGATGATGTACTATTAGTTCCCAATTACTCAAATGTTCTTCCACGCGAAGTGAGTATCCAATCAAAATTTTCAAGAAATATAACGCTTAACGTTCCTATTGTATCCGCAGCTATGGATACGGTTACCGAAAGTGCAATGGCTATTGCTATGGCGCAAGAAGGAGGGATTGGTGTTTTACATAAAAACATGACTATCGAGCAACAAGCTGCTAAAGTACGTAAAGTAAAACGTGCCGAGTCGGGGATGATTATAGATCCTGTGACTTTGCCGTTGACTTCGACTGTAGCCGATGCTAAAAATGCTATGAAAGAATTCGGGATTGGTGGTATTCCAATTGTTGATGAAAATAAAAAACTTAAGGGTATTGTTACCAATAGAGATTTACGTTTCGAAAAAAATAATGCCAGACCTATTATTGAGATAATGACAAGTGAAAACTTGGTAACAGTTGCCGAAGGAACTTCGCTGGAACAAGCTGAAGTTGTTTTGCAAGGGTATAAAATCGAAAAACTTCCAGTAGTAAATGCTGATTATAAATTAGTAGGTTTAATTACGTTTAGAGACATTACCAAATTGACTCAAAAACCAAATGCAAATAAAGACAAATATGGACGTTTACGCGTAGCGGCTGCATTAGGTGTTACTGCAGATGCTGTTGAAAGAGCTACTGCTTTGGTTAATGCGGGGGTAGATGCAGTTATAATCGATACCGCTCACGGACATACAAAAGGAGTGGTAGATGTACTGAAATTAGTTAAAGCTAAATTCCCTGAATTAGACGTTATTGTTGGTAATATTGCCACTGCTGAAGCAGCCAAATATCTTGTTGAAAATGGTGCGGATGGTGTGAAAGTTGGAATAGGACCTGGTTCTATTTGTACTACTCGCATCGTTGCAGGTGTTGGGTTTCCTCAATTTTCTGCAGTACTTGAAGTGGCTGCAGCAATTAAAGGCACTGGTGTTCCCGTAATTGCTGATGGGGGAATTCGGTATACAGGTGATATTCCCAAAGCTATTGCTGCGGGTGCGGATTGTGTGATGTTAGGTTCTTTACTAGCCGGAACAATGGAGTCTCCTGGAGAAACTATTATTTTCGAAGGAAGAAAATTCAAATCATACCGCGGAATGGGTTCTGTTGAAGCGATGCAGGAAGGATCTAAAGATCGTTATTTTCAGGATGTGGAAGATGATGTTAAGAAATTGGTGCCGGAAGGAATCGTGGGACGTGTTCCTTACAAAGGAGAATTGAATGAAAGCATGCAACAATTCATTGGTGGTCTTCGTGCCGGAATGGGTTATTGTGGGTCAAAAGATATTCCAACTTTGCAAGAAACGGGTCGTTTTGTTCGTATTACTGCAAGTGGAATCAACGAAAGTCATCCACATAATGTAACGATAACAAAAGAAGCTCCAAATTATTCAAGATAAAATAGTCTGAAGATAAAAATAAAAAAGTGCAAGGATTTATTTCTTGCACTTTTTTTAGGTCTAATTATGAACCAAATCGGCTAACAATTTTTTGTCACCTACAATCCAGAGGATGTCATTTTTCTCAAGAATAATATTCGATTCCGGATTAAGAATTCGGTTTCCTTTTTTTTCTATTCCTACAATCAGTCCACTAGTTTTTTCTCGTAATTGTGATTGACGGATACTTTTTCCAATGAATGCTTCGTTCTTCAATTCTATTTGTCGCAATACGATTTCAGTTTCGGATAATGCATCTGGAACATCTATTTCATGCTGGTCCAAATAGGATTTAAATGCTGCTACTTGAGAATCGGTTCCTATCACGCATATTTCATCGCCTGGAAATAAGCGTTCGTTTTTGTTGGGAATATTGATCATAATATCGCCTCGCTTGATAAATGCAATATTTATTCCTATTTGCTCTCTGATTTTTAATTCTTCCAATGTCTTTCCTGCAATGTTGGACTCATTTGCAATATCGAAAAAAGTCATGTGCCCATCCCAAGGGGATAAATCGCTTCGGCTTCTTTTGGCTTTTGTAATTTCTCGGGCATGTAGATTTTTTAAGAAATGATTTTCGATTTTATGATACTGTGCATTTAATCTTTTTTGAAAAGCAAAATAAACGGCTAACGCTACAATCAACGTGATGAAAGCAACAATTGGAGAAAAGAAAATATTTAAAAAAAAGCCGATGAAAAATATGGTAAGCAGTAATCTAAAAAGAAACATCATCACAATTGGCCCACGATATTTTCGTTCTTCCAGTAAAATGGCTACTTCATTTACTGCAACACGACGTAATGAAAGTGCCCATAGGAAAGGAGAAAGTACTACTAAAGTAATTAATGCTCCTAATACCTTACCAAATTTAAAATCAGTAACCAATGGCAAAAGATATTTCGATGAAAGTAAAATAGTAGCAAATATAATTACGGAGTAAACAACAACTTGAACGATATAAGCATTGATTACAATCTGCCAATTACTGACTGATTTAATGGCCTGTGCATTCGCACTATATCGTTCAATTTTTTTAGTCCATTTTCTGGGCAATTTTTTTGCCAAAAATTCTGAAAACGGAGTAGCCATTTTTATCATAAAAGGAGTGGTAAATGTCGTTACCGCCGAAACCGCTACCACTATAGGATACAAGAAAGAACTTGTTACATGTAGTGTCATTCCCAATGTTGCAATGATAAATGAAAATTCACCAATTTGTGACAAACTCATTCCCGTTTGTACCGATTGTTTTAAAGGTTGTCCGGAAAGCAATGCGCCAATTGTTGAACTTATCGACTGACCAAAAATAGTAACGAATGTCAAAATCATTACAGGAATTGCGTGCGCATACAGTGTTTGCGGATTAATTAACATTCCTACTGACACAAAGAAAATAGCTCCGAACAAATCCTTAACAGGCTTTACTAAATGTTCAATATGTTCTGCCTGCGTTGTTTCAGCAATGATTGAACCCATGATAAACGCACCAAGAGCTGGTGAAAAACCAACATCCGCCGCAAGAATTACCATCATCAAACATAAGGCGAGTGAAATAATAAGCAACATTTCATCTGACAATAAATGTTTCGCTCTTTTGAGTAGTGTTGGAATAAAAAAGATGCCTCCAACAAACCATATCGTTAAGAAGAATACTAATTTCAGAACGGATTGAAATAATTCTCCTCCTGAAAATTGTTGGCTCACTGCAACAGTAGAAAGTAAAACCATCATCAAAATGGCAATGATATCCTGAACAATAAGCGAACCTATTACTATTCCTGCAAACTTTTGTGCTTTTACACCCAATTCATCAAATGTTTTCAGAATAATTGTCGTTGACGAAATCGAAAGAATAACGCCTAAAAAGATACTGTCCATTTTTGACCAATCCATCCATTGTCCTACGATAAAACCAACAAGCACCATGGTCAAAATTTGAGTAATTGCGGTAATAGATGCAGTTCCGCCTACTTTCATCAGTTTCTTAAAACTGAATTCCAATCCTAAACTGAACAGTAAAAAGATCACTCCAATTTCTGCCCAAACCTCCACACTTTTAATATCTGTCACGGAAGGAAAAAAATCAAAATGATTTCCAGCCAAAAATCCAGCAATTAAATAACCCAAAACGAGCGGTTGCCTGATTTTTTTAAACAATAAAACAGCAACCCCTGCTGTCATGAGGATTAGTCCCAAATCGCTTATTAATGGCTTCAAGTGATGTGATGCTTCCGCTACTGCTGCTACTGTACTCATAGGTTTTTATTTTTAGAAGCTCTTCCAGCCCTGCATTTCAATCCCGAAGTTTTGGGACCCGCCCATAATCTTTTTTTTCGAGGATTTTCACTACCTGTCTGGGCTATTTTGCCAGAAGTATTTGTGTTTTTATAAAATTAATACATTTCACTGTTGCAATGAATGATATCTTATTTTAAATTGCTCAATTCAGATAAACTATAAAATGTCATATTATGCCGTTTGACATAATTGCAAATCAGTTTTAATGTTTCCATTTTGGTCTGATAATTGGCTGTAACATTCACGACGGGTTTATGACCAAACAATAGTAGGATTTTATGCTTTCGTTTGGCATAATCTAATAGTTTTATAAGATACGGAATGCTGAAATTAGGATGATCTGTATCAATGCCTATTGCAAAAACTAATTTTGTATTATTAAAATAGCAATTTTGGAAAAAAGGATCTTCAGCGCCGTAAGTTGTTCCTCTAATAATTTTAAATTTTTTTAAAAGGGCAACATCTGTATCAGGATTTCTAAAGCCAAAAGGATATGCAAATGAAGTTACTTTAAAGGAATAATAATGCATTAAAGCAAGCATTGGATTTATTTCCTGATTAATATAGGCGTCAATTCCATTTTTGGCAACATATTTAGGAGCATCAAAATGATGCAGGCCATGTCCTGAAATTTCATGACCTTCATTTTGCAATGCCAAAAGTTTAGTTATTTCGGAATGATTTAACGTATTGATTTTAGAAACGCAAAAAGTAGCTTTCCAGGAATACTTACGTAATGTTTTATCTGCCTGGTACCATTCATTTACACTGGTGTCGTCAAATGAGATTACAACGCCGGCATTAGAATCAGTGGTTTTGCTTTTTATATAAGGCTTTTTATTCTCGCAGGAAAATAAAAAAAAAGTGCAAAGTAATATGAATTTAAAGAGTTTTTTGTTCGTATTGCTTTGCACTTTGTAGTTGTTTTTTGTTTAAATACCCAAGAAATTACTTGGAGTGATTTGCATTAATTCTGCTTTAATTTCATTTGAAACTTCTAATGTTGCAATAAAACCATGAATTGCTTTTTTGTCAATCGCTTCATTGGTTCTTGTTAATCCTTTCAATGCTTCATAAGGATTAGGATAGGCTTCGCGACGTAAAATTGTT
This sequence comes from Flavobacterium kochi, assembly GCF_048286715.1. Taxonomy (NCBI): domain Bacteria; kingdom Pseudomonadati; phylum Bacteroidota; class Flavobacteriia; order Flavobacteriales; family Flavobacteriaceae; genus Flavobacterium; species Flavobacterium kochi. The sequence continues at coordinate 183,286 of NZ_JBLVPW010000005.1, read as the reverse complement.
TGTATCGCTTCAGCAACAACCGCCCAGTTTTTTTCTAAATCTTCGTGAAATTTTGGTTCGTTCAATAACAATTTGTTTAATCCTTTCAAAGTAGCTTCAAAAGCGATTATGGTGTGTCCCATTGGTACACCAATATTTCTTAAAACCGTGCTGTCTGTTAAATCACGTTGTAATCTTGACAATGGTAATTTAGCTGATAAATGTTCAAAAATAGCATTTGCAATCCCTAAATTCCCTTCCGAATTTTCAAAATCAATAGGGTTTACTTTATGTGGCATCGCCGAAGAGCCAATCTCTCCCGCTTTGATTTTTTGCTTGAAATATTCCATTGAAACATACGTCCAAATATCTCTGTCTAAATCAATGATAATCGTATTTATTCTTTTTAAAGCATCAAAAAATGCTGCGAAATGATCATAATGTTCAATTTGTGTAGTGGGGAAGGAGTGGTGTAAACCCAGATTTTCTTCAACAAATTTCCTTCCAAAATTTCTCCAGTCAATTTGTGGATAGGCCACATGATGGGCATTGTAATTCCCTGTTGCACCGCCAAATTTAGCTGCAAAAGGAATATTAAACAACAAACGCATTTGTTCTTCCAGACGTTCTACAAAAACACAAATTTCTTTACCCAAACGAGTTGGAGAAGCAGGCTGTCCATGTGTACGGGCAAGCATAGGAATGTCCTTCCATTCCATACTTAAATCTTTCAGCTTTGAAGTTAAAGTAATCAAAGAAGGCATGTATACTTTTTCGAAAGCTTCTTTTGTAGAAAGCGGAATTGCAGTATTATTAATGTCCTGAGAAGTCAATCCAAAGTGAATAAACTCTTTGAATTGTGACAAACCTAATTTCTCAAAAGCATCTTTAATGAAATATTCAACCGCTTTTACATCGTGATTGGTTACTTTTTCGGTTTCTTTTATCCAAAGTGCATCCTGGGTAGAGAAATTTTTATAAATGTTGCGTAAGCTTTCGAATAAATTCGGGTTTACATTTTTAAGTTGTGGCAAAGGAACTTCGCACAAAGCAATAAAATATTCAATTTCAACTAATACGCGGTATTTGATTAAAGCTTCTTCAGAGAAAAATGGAGCCAGCGAAATAGTCTTGTTTCTATATCTTCCGTCTATTGGCGATATAGCATTCAATTCGTTTAAAGTAGTCATTGTTGTGTTGTTTGTTCGAAAGGCACAAATATAAACCTTTCGCGACAAAATAGAAAACGAATGGTTTTTAAATAAAGCCGATTAGCTTCTTTTTTAGTATTTTCACTCCCTTAGAAGCCACTTCAGGAATCACATCTAATGGATTTCGGAGATTCGGGATCTTTATGGGTTTTGGATCAATATAAAAAATAGGTGTTTCTTGAGTTGTGAAATCGATTAATCCTGCAGCAGGATAGACTTGCAACGAAGTGCCGATGACAGCAAAATAATCCGCTTTTTGTGTTATTGCAATTGCTTCGTCAAGTGCTGGAACGGCTTCTCCAAACCAGACAATATGGGGTCTTAGTTGGTTTTGATTGTTATCGAAATCGCCAAAATTCAAATCATCTTGCCAATCCAGGATGTAGTTAACATTTTTAGAGCTTCTCACTTTCAATAATTCGCCATGAAGGTGTAGGACGTTAGAGCTTCCAGCACGTTCGTGTAGATCATCTACATTTTGGGTAATAATATATACGTCAAATTCATTTTCTAATTCTGCTAAAATTTGATGTCCTCTATTCGGTTGGACTTCTTTGAGTTGTTTTCGTCTTTGATTATAAAAATCAAGCACTAAAGCCGGATTTTTATGCCAACCTTCGGGTGTTGCAACATCCATAACGTTATGACCTTCCCAAAGCCCGTCGCTATCACGAAAAGTTTTAATACCACTTTCAGCACTTATTCCCGCTCCTGTTAAAACCACTAATTTCTTTTTCATTTGTACAATGCATTAAGAGAATAAAGCTAGTCTTTTTTAGTATTTTTACCAAAAAAACACCCATAATGATTGATATCGATTATCTTAATTTTCTAGAAAATATCCTTACCGAAAACCGAAAAGAAAAATTTCTGAAAGTATTGGAAAACAGAACCAATCATTTTACTATTGCCGTTGAAGATATTTTTCAGATGCACAATACCAGTGCGGTAATGCGCAGTTGTGAAGTTTTCGGAATTCAGGAATTGAATGTCATTGAACAGCGTTACGGAAAAAGTATCGATAAGGAAATTGCGATGGGTGCTCAAAAATGGGTTGATATTAATACATTTGACAGTATAGTCAACTGTGTGGATACATTAAAAAGTAAAGGCTATCAGATTATTGCCACTACACCTCATGAAAATGATTGTCTGCTAGAGGATTTTGATATCTCAAAACCGAGTGCTTTGTTTTTTGGAACAGAAAGAGACGGATTGTCTGAAGAAATTTTACAACGCGCTGATGGTTTTCTGAAAATTCCGATGGTTGGTTTTACGGAGAGTTTGAATATCTCGGTTTCAGCGGCAATCATTATTCAAAATTTGACGAATCGATTGCGTAATTCAAACCTGGACTGGCATTTATCCGAAGAAGAAATTTTGGTAAAAAGATTAGCGTGGGCCAAGAATTCGATAAAAGATATTAAAAGAATAGAGGAACGGTATTTTGCGGAAAATGTGAAATAATTTCGATAATACACTTCTTAATTAGGATCAAATGAAAAATCCCCAACTACTTTCGTAATTAGGGATTTTATTTTTAGCAGTTTCAGAACGATTATTCATTCACAATAACCCATTCTCCAGATGACAGTAGGTTTTCCGCTTTTTTGAACTTCATAGTTTCTGTTTTTCCGGTAGCTACTTGTTTAATGGTAACATTGTCATTGCGATTGATTTTTGGCATGTCTCTCACAATAGTTTCAGTTACTTGTCGTTGTTGCGTTTCGCCAGCTTCACGATTTATATTTTCGCTATTCGGAATTTCGTCTTTGCTCAATTTATAATCTTCTTTCTGACGAACTTCTTTTGCTTCCTGAATTTGTTGATTCTCTTGAGCTGGTAAATCACCCTTGAACAAGAATGAGATAACTTCTTTATTCACATTGTCTAACATAGCTCTAAACAAATTAAAAGCTTCCAGTTTGTAAATTAGCAAAGGATCTTTTTGTTCGTGAACTGCAAGTTGAACGGATTGTTTCAACTCGTCCATTTTGCGTAAGTGTTTTTTCCAAGCTTCATCCACTATAGACAAAGTAATGTTTTTCTCAAAATCAGCAACAAGTTGTGCCCCTTCAGTATCGTATGCTTTCTTCAAATCGGTAACCACATTTAAGGTCTTGATTCCATCAGTAAATGGTACTACAATGCGCTCAAACTGATTGTTTTTATCTTCGTAGACATTTTTTATGATAGGAAATGCTTCTCTTGCACTTCTTTCTGTTTTTTCAGTATAAAATTCAAGTGTAGCTTTATATACTTTTCCTGTTAATTCCATTTCATTCGATTTCACAAACTCACTTTCGGTAACCGGAGAAGTGATAGAGAAATAACGAATTAATTCGAATTCAAAGTTTTTAAAATTATTTGTTGCTTTGTTTTCATCAACAATCAATTCGCAAGTGTCATAAAGCATGTTGGCAATATCCAACTTCAAACGTTCTCCAAACAGCGCATGACGACGACGTTTGTAAACTACTTCACGTTGTGCATTCATAACGTCATCGTATTCCAATAAACGTTTACGAACACCAAAATTGTTTTCTTCTACTTTTTTCTGAGCACGTTCGATAGATTTGGTCATCATAGAATGCTGAATCACTTCGCCTTCTTGTAATCCCATTCTATCCATCACTTTTGCAACTCTTTCAGAACCAAATAAACGCATGAGGTTGTCTTCAAGTGAAACATAAAACTGAGAACTTCCAGGGTCACCTTGACGACCTGCACGACCACGTAACTGACGGTCGACACGACGCGAATCGTGACGTTCCGTTCCTACAATAGCTAATCCGCCCGCAGCTTTTACTTCAGCAGATAATTTGATATCGGTACCACGACCGGCCATGTTAGTAGCGATCGTCACAACACCTGATTTTCCTGCTTCTTCAACAATTTGAGCTTCTTGTTTGTGCATTTTTGCATTCAATACATTATGCGTAACCCCTCTCATTTTTAACATTCGGCTTAATAATTCCGAAATCTCTACCGAAGTTGTTCCAATTAATACAGGTCTTCCGGCATTAGATAATTGGGTTACATCTTCAATTACGGCATTGAATTTTTCACGAGTGGTTTTATAAATAAAATCTTCTTTGTCTTTTCTGGACATTCCTCTGTTAGTAGGAATTTCAACAACATCCAGTTTGTATATTTGCCATAACTCACCCGCTTCAGTTACTGCTGTTCCAGTCATACCGCCAAGTTTGCTGTACATTCTGAAATAGTTTTGTAAAGTTACTGTTGCAAATGTTTGCGTGGCAGCTTCGATTTTTACGTTTTCTTTAGCTTCAATTGCCTGGTGCAATCCATCAGAGTAACGACGACCATCCATAATACGGCCTGTTTGCTCATCAACAATCATGATTTTATTGTCCATGATTACATATTCTACATCTTTTTCAAATAAAGTATAGGCTTTTAAAAGTTGAGTCAACGTATGAATACGCTCACTTTTAATTCCGAAATCTTGGAATAATTTTTCTTTTTCTTCCGCTTCAGTATCTTTATCCAATTTTTTCTTTTCGATAGCTGCAATCTCGGTTCCAATATCCGGAAGGACAAAAAAGTCAGAATCAGTATCTCCTGAAAGGAATTTTATTCCGTTATCAGTCAATTCAACCTGGTTATTTTTTTCTTCAATTACAAAATACAACGCTTCATCAATCTTATGCATTTCACGATTGTTGTCCTGCATGTATTGGTTTTCCGTTTTTTGAAGCAATTGTTTAATTCCTTCTTCACTCAAAAACTTAATTAAAGCTTTATTTTTAGGTAAACTTCTGTAAGCTCTTAATAATAAGAATCCACCTTCTTTGGTATTTCCTTCTTTAATTAATTTTTTAGCTTCTGATAAAAAACCGTTAGCTAACTGACGTTGTAAACTAACTAAGTTTTCAATCTTTGGTTTCATCTCCATGAATTCATGACGATCTCCTTGTGGAACTGGTCCTGAAATAATCAATGGTGTTCTTGCATCATCAATCAAAACAGAATCGACCTCATCGACAATGGCGTAATTGTGTTTTCTTTGAACTAGCTCATCTGGCGTATGGGCCATGTTATCTCTTAAGTAATCAAAACCAAACTCATTATTCGTTCCGTAAGTTATGTCAGCATTATATGCTTTTTTTCTTCCTTCAGAACTGGGTTGGTAATTGTCAATACATTCAACAGTCAATCCATGAAATTCGAACAAAGGCGCTTTCCATGTACTATCACGTTTTGCCAAGTAATCATTCACAGTTACCAAATGCACTCCGTTTCCAGTCAAAGCATTTAAATAAAGAGGTAAGGTTGCTACCAATGTTTTTCCTTCACCGGTTTGCATCTCAGCTACTTTTCCTTCATGCAAAACCATTCCGCCAATTAATTGAACGTCATAGTGAATCATGTCCCAAGTAATTTCTTTACCCGCAGCACTCCATGAATTAGCCCAGATGGCATTATCGCCATCTAAAGTGATATAGCTTTTAGTTGCCGAAAATTCACGGTCTTTTGCAGTTGCAGTTACAACGATTTGAGTGTTGTCTTTAAATCGTCTTGCCGTTTCTTTTACGACAGCAAATGCTTCAGGAAGAATTTCCATTAATGTTTTTTCCGAAATATCGTAAGCCTCTTTTTCCAGCGCATCAATAGCGATATAAATATCTTCTCTTTTATCAATGTCTTCAATGCTTTCAACTTCCTGTTTTAGTTCGTTAATTTTAGCATCTTTTTCAGAACGGGCTTGTTTTATTTTTTCTTTGAAAAATGCTGTACGCGCTCTAAGTTCATCATTAGATAATGCCATTAGAGGGTTTTCAAAAGTTTTAATTTTGTTAAGATAAGGTTGTAAAGCCTTGACATCTTTTTGAGATTTATCTCCAACAAAGACTTTAATGATACTGTTTATAAAACTCATAATATGTTTTTATTTCTGTTTGTGTAATTGTGTAAATTTAAACAAAAAAAAAGCCTCTTTTGAGACTTTTTCTTGGTTTACTTTTTTAATATTCATCCTCATTCCAAAGATAATCTTCGTCTGTAGGATAATCTGGCCAAATTTCTTCCATTGATTCATATATCTCGCCTTCATCCTCTATAGATTGAAGGTTTTCTACTACTTCTAATGGAGCTCCTGCTCTAATAGCGTAGTCAATAAGTTCGTCTTTGTTAGCAGGCCACGGGGCATCACTTAAATATGATGCTAATTCTAATGTCCAATACATCTGTTGTCGATTTAGTTTTGTGCAAAAATAAATTTTTTACTGAAAAAGACAAGTAAAAATCGATTTATTTTAATAAAAAGTTAAGAACGTTTTTTTTATTGCTGATTTCTGATTTTAGATTAACGCTTTTTGATTTAAAAAAAATAGTAATTAAATCTTTTAAAATAATGTTGTTCAATCTATTACCTATGAATTTCTAAGTTTTTAAAAATGTGACATCAAAAAATAGTACTCTGATATCAAAAATGTTATTTCCTTGGAATCCATTGAACTTCTTCAGCGTTCAAATCATGAGACAACTTTCGTGCCAACACAAAAAGATAGTCAGAAAGTCGGTTCAGGTACTTGATCGCGATTTCAGCAACGGGTTCATTGTGGCTTAAATGCACTGCTAAACGCTCTGCTCTGCGACAAACGCAACGCGCTATATGACAATATGACACAGTAGTATGTCCGCCAGGAAGCACAAAATGGGTCATTGGCGGCAATGCTTCTTCCATGGCGTCAATTTCATTTTCCAGTAATTCAATATCGGATTCTATAATTCCCAGTTTTTTTAAGCGCAATGCGCCATTTTTCATTATCTCTTTTTCCGGAGGCGTAGCCAATAGGGCACCAACGGTAAATAATCGATCTTGAATTTCTAGAAGGATTTCTGTGTAATGACTATTCATTTCCTGATCCCGAATTAAACCTATGTGGGAATTCAATTCGTCAACTGTACCGTAACTTTCTATACGGGCATGGTCTTTTGGGACCCTGGTTCCGCCAAAAAGAGCTGTTGTTCCTTTATCCCCAGTTTTTGTGTATACTTTCATCTAAGGTTTTCTTTGATTTTAAAAGAACAAATTTACTGTATTAATTCCACTATTGCTGTAACAAATCGTTCCAGTGAGCCGTCACTAAGATTGAAATACAAGTCCGGTTCAATGCATTCAATTTCCATTAAGTGCAATTCATTGTCAATTACTATTCCGTCAACTCTGGCGTATAGTAAATTATCTTGAAAAGTATGGACAATTTTTAGCGCTTTTTCAATAAGTGCCTGATTTGGTTGAACCAAACTGTATTTTCCTCCAAATTGAGATTGTACTCTGAAATCTCCGTCAACAGGTTTTTTATTTACAGCATGGGAGAATTTTTTATTAAAAAAGATGAAAGAGGTTTCACCCAAAGTCTGAATTTGGGGCATGAATTCCTGTAGAAGCAATTCTTTCTCCGAAGCTATTGCTGCATAGCGTTCGTTTATATTGGCAATATCCGATACTTCAAATACTTCCGTGAGATAAGAGCCCGCTGAGAAGGCAGGTTTTATGACTGCTTTTTTCCAATGTGAGGGAATAAGTTTCTGGAGATTCAGATTGTCGGTTTTATCAATAAAAACAGTCGAAAGAATTAAAATTCCCTGCTTTTCTATTTTTCGCAAATAAAACTTATGTATATTTTGCTTGATTACTTCAATGGGGTTTAATGTTTTAATTCCTAATTTTACTATTTGGTTCAGCCAAATGGTAAATTCGGCTTCTTTTTCAAAATAGTCCCAAGTATTGCGAAAAATTAAATAGTCGAAATCTGTCCAGTTGATGGTTTTGTCACTCCAAATTACTGCTTTGGCTTCGATGTTATATATTGCTAATGCAGGAATTATTTTTCGATCTTCCGGATTTAAATCGGGGAGTTTTTCACAGGTCAGTATTGCGATTTTCATTGTATGCCAGGTGTTATTTCGAATTTTAAATACTATTGTAATTTGGATTGTCTAGCCCTCGATTATAGCGGTGTCTTCTTTCTTTTTCTTTATAAAAAGAGATACAGGCGAATAGCCGGACACGAGCGGAGCAGACTGACAAAGTAAATGATTGCTGAAAAAACTATTTGGTAGTGTCACTTTCTATCATTCCATCTCTTAAACGAATGATTCGGTGCGCATAAGCCGCGATTTCCTCTTCGTGAGTTACCAGAATTACCGTGTTGCCGTTGGCATGAATGTCTCCAAAAAGTTTCATGATTTCAAGCGATGTTTTACTGTCTAAATTTCCGGTAGGTTCATCAGCAAGAATGATAGATGGTTTGTTGACTAAAGCACGAGCGATAGCTACACGCTGGCGTTGCCCACCGGAAAGTTGGTTGGGTTGGTGGTCCATTCTATCGGCAAGATTTACTTGTTCCAAAACTTCAGTGGCTCGCTTATTTCTATCTGATTTTGAAAATCCTGCATAAATCATGGGTAAGGCCACATTGTCTAGTGCGGTTGTTCTGGGTAAAAGGTTAAAAGTCTGGAAAACAAATCCTATCTCTTTATTACGAATTTCAGCTAATTCATCATCTTTCATCTGGCTTACATCTTTTCCGTTTAGAATGTAACTCCCGGAAGTTGGTGTGTCCAAGCAACCTAATAAATTCATTAAAGTAGATTTTCCAGATCCTGAAGGCCCCATTAATGCCACATATTCACCTTTATTTATTGCTAAATCAATGCCTTTAAGAACATAAACGATTTCATTACCGAGTACAAAATCTCGTTTGATATTGGTTATTTTTATTAGCGGGTTTGTCATTAGGATTTATGATTTTTGCCCTTAGTTTGCGCTTAGGGAGATTTTAAATTTTAGATTTTAAAAGTACAAAAGACTTTTGAATTAGTAATAAGTAGTTATTTTTTAAATTTGTTACAATTTTTCGCTTCAATTTGAAATGGCAAAATAATTTATATAGAAGTGTCAATTTTGGTTTTTGGGATTTCTCTTAAAAACGCGATTTTTAATAAATAAAATCGTTCTTTATTGTTTTATACTATTATAGCAATAATTTATATAATTCACACTTTATTTCTTTTTATTTCATAATTACATGAATATTTTATGAAATTTTTGTATTTGCATTGGTTTATTAGCAATGTTGCTTAACTTTGTTTGAATAATATTTAATCAAAATCAGGAAATTATGGAAAGTAAAAAGTTATTATTAGGTATAGCGGTAATCGCTTTAGGATTTACATCTTGTAAGGATGAAAAAGCTGAACAGGCAGAGAAAACAGTTGATAGCTACGTTATGTACGTAGATTCAGTTGGTAATGTTGCTGCAGAAGATGCTAAAGGTAACTGGCAGGGAATTGAGGCTACTTATGAATTAAAAAGTGGAGAAGCTGAAGCTGCCATAGCAAACATGAAAGATAACGCAAAAGCGCAGGAGCGTCTTGATGCAAGTAGAGCCAAATACGAAGCTTTAAAAGTTAAATATGAAGCTGAAAAAGCAGAGCAACAAGTTACTGCTGTTACTGCTGCACCAGTAAATCCAAAACAGCAATTAAGAAATGCGTTGTTTGGTCAAGGAAAAATTGGGGATGATATGAATTTTAGTTGGGTAAACAAAGATAATATACATAGCGTTTACCAACAATTCATCCATACTGTTGAAGATAACAAAGACAGTTATTCACGTGAAGACTGGGATGAAATTAAATTAATGTACGAAGCACTTGACAGTAGAAAAAACACTGTTGAAAAAGAAGGTCTGTCATCTGAAGATAATAGAAAAATTGCAGGTTTAAAATTCAAATTTGCTCCAATGTTGAAAGTGAATAGAATGGGGGCGAAAGCAGGAGAAATGAAAAGAGCTAAAGAATAAGGAATTACTAATTCAAAGGAAAGATGACAGTCAGCGATGGCTGTCATTTTTTTACGTCTTAGTTTTTCCAATATTGATTCTTTATGTTGTCGTTTAAATGTTATTTAAAAGAATAGTTAATTATGTTGCTATTTTGTAGATTTCTTTAATATCCTTTAATATTTCATCAAAGTTTATTTTTAGGTCAATTAGTGTACCGGAGTGGATGTCAAAAATCCATCCGTAAACTTTTAAATCGCGTTCGCTGTTTGCTTTTTGAACTTCGGCAGTTTTTATGATATTGATACATTGTTCCTGCACATTCAATTCCACAAGTCTTTTATATCTTTCTTCCTCATTTGTTATGGAGCCCAATTCTTTTCTGTGAATTCGGTACACATCGCGAATATTTCTTAACCAGGGATTCAGAATGCCCAAATCAGATTGTTGCATGGCGGCATGCACACCACCACATCCATAATGACCACAAACTACAATATGATTTACTTTTAGATGCACTACGGCATAATTAATAACTGACATGGAGTTCAGGTCAGTATTGGGAACTATGTTGGCAATGTTTCGATGTACAAAAACCTGTCCTGGTTGCAAGCCCATGAGTTCTTCAGCAGAAACACGGCTGTCAGAACAACCCACATAAAGAAATTCAGGAGCTTGCCCTTCTGATAATTTTTTAAAGTAATTTTCGTCAGATTGAAGTTGTTTGGCAATCCAGTTGCGATTATTCTTAAAAATTTGTTTGATGTCCATGAGTGTTGTTTTGAAGTTTAAAGGTACAAAATCTAAATTCGAATCACAAAATGCTCTTTTTCCTGTTCTCTTCTAAAAAATACCAGTCCCCATTGAAAAGTGTCAATAGTTACGGTTACTTTTGGATGTTTTTTGATGATTTCCCAAGCTTCTTCCATTGCTGATGACCAATGAATATCATCGAATATCCAAACGGATTCGTTAGTTATTGTAGGGAGTAATAATTCGAAATAATCTAATGTGGCTTTTTTGGAGTGATTGCCGTCGAAATAGATTAGGCTTTGGGTTTGCTTTGCCTGATCCAACAGAACTCCCGGGTTGCATTTTAGGTTTTGATCTTTTAAATACAGACTAAATTCTGTTATAACTGAATTTATATTTGTTAAGCCAAATTGTCTGAATTGTTCCTGGGCAATTTTTGCAGTTTCGGGGCAACCTTCCAAGGTGATTATTTTTGCTTTTAAATTACCTAAAGATAGGGCGGAAGTTGCTAATCCTAATGAGGTACCTATTTCTAAAATAGTATCAGGCTGAAAATAATGTATAATTCTAAATAATAATTGGGCTCGCCCCGCAGTAATTCCTGCAGTTTTGGCAATCTTGGAAATTGTTCTTGTATTGGATTTAAAAACTTTCGAACCTGCACCAAAATCGGTTACTTCAATATCGTTTTTATTTTCTAAAAGTGAATTTCTGAAATTCCTTAAAATAGCATATTCCGGTTTTGATTTTTTGTCATAAAAACATTTGGTCAATACGTTAAATACAAACGGCGAGTGTACGGCATGCTCATTTTTAGAGCGCCAAAGAAATAGTAAGTAGGGTTTTATTTGAAATAACATAAAGACATTTGCAAAGTAGGCGCGAAGATACAAAAAAGTCGCTAGTTGAAAATCAAGATCATGACGTTATGACTTTAAAGACTATATTTGCCGCCTTGGAATTGATACCAAGAAAAATATACGTTTTTATGATGGTGAAGGAAGAAATAGAGAATGTGATTGCAATAAGTTCAGCAGAAATTGACCGATGCATCGCCATTTTAGCACAATTGAATACCGATACAGACCAAATATTTGATATCCCGAAAGAGCAAAGAACCGCTTTAATCAAAGCCGCAGGTATGTTTTCCAGACCGGATCGTGACGAACTTTCCCGTAGAAAAAAGAACGGAAAGCTGGCAATTAAACGAAAAATGGAAAAGCGGGACAGAACCGCTCGTAAAGAGACCGGAATTCGTCACGCCCGTGAAGCAAGTGTTTTTGTCGCGCCAAAATTATTGGCGATGAACCATCTCGATCAAAGAGAACAATTAGAGTTAGAAACTCCCAGAAATTGCTATGTCTGTAAAACGGAGTTTACTAAAATGCATCATTTTTATGATACGATGTGTACCGATTGTGGCGATTTTAACTATGCCAAACGTTTTCAAATGGCAGATGTAAAGGGACAAGTAGCCGTTATTACAGGTTCCCGTCTAAAAATAGGGTATCACATTACTTTGATGCTGCTGCGTGGGGGAGCAACTGTTATTGCTACGACACGTTTTCCGGTGGATTCAGCATTGCGTTTTTCTAAGGAGGAAGATTTCAGGGATTGGGGACATCGTTTAAAAATTCACGGATTGGATTTACGACATATTCCCAGTGTGGAGATTTTTTGCAATTTTATTGAGCAAAAATACGAGCGTTTGGATATCCTGATCAATAATGCGGCACAAACCGTGAGACGTCCATCCGGATTCTATACCCATTTAATGGAAAACGAAGTGCGCTGCATAACTTCTTTGCCCAAACAAGCGCAAGAGGTGTTGCTGGATCATACCCATTGTCTCGAAGAATTAAAAGTATTGACGACAGGAGTTTCTTCGAATCAAAATATGCCTGTGACTTGGCACGGACCGGAACCGGGAATTGGTTTAAGGGCTTCTGCCAAATTATCGCAAATTCCATATTCTTTTGATAATGCGTTGGTAGCGAATGAAGTTTTCCCGGAAGGGGAACTCGACGCCGATTTGCAGCAGGTAGATTTGAGAAAGACCAATAGCTGGCGATTGCGGTTGGGACAAATCGAAACGACCGAAATGATTGAAGTGCAACTTGTAAATTCGGTGGCGCCTTTTGTATTGTGCAACCGCCTTTCAGAAGTAATGAAGAAAGACAATACGGGACAAAAACACATTATTAATGTTTCGGCTATGGAAGGAAAATTCCACCGCTTTTTTAAGGAAGACCGTCATCCACATACCAATATGGCTAAAGCCGCTTTGAATATGCTGACCCATACATCCTCCGGTACTTTGGCAAAAGACGGTATTTTTATGAATGCGGTAGATACGGGTTGGGTTACTGATGAAGATCCGGCAGAATTAGCCAAAAGAAAACAGGAAGAAGAAGATTTTCAACCGCCATTAGATATTGTTGATGGTGCAGCACGGGTTATGGATCCCTTGTTTGACGGTATCAATACAGGAAAACATTGGTGCGGGAAGTTTTTGAAAGATTACAATCCGATTCCTTGGTAAAAACTATAAAGTTTATGAAATTTTTAGAATATTAAATTGGGTTTGAAAACATTTTATTAGTTAGTTTTGTTGTAAATTAATAATTTAGGGTCTATTATTATGCAGTTTTCTTTTCTTTATTAACTTTAATTCAGAATTCAACAAATATAAAAGTTGAGATATAAAATTTAATTTAACCACATTTTAATATTAAATAGTATGGTAGTACAATATCAAGGGGAACAAGACGGAATTCCGACAAAATTTACTATAAGAATCATCGGAAATAATCTATCGAAAACGAGTTCTAATTACCAAATTGATTTGTTAGTAGGAGACAAGCAATTGCCGACTTTTAAGACATTAATTCACAAAAGGTTGTCCAATTGTTTGAAAGAAATTTACTTGTTCAGAAAACACAACAATATTAGTTTTGATGCTTCTTCAGAAAAAGTAGCACCTAAATTAGTTCCTTACGATTTGATTTTATATAACTACCACAAGCATACCTTGTTTATTGCATAAATCAATTACAAGCAATACGAGTTTATAAAATAAAACACATATGAAAAAACCACAACAGCATTTGGATTTTGATGTGGTTTTTTATGGATTATTTTTTTTCTAAAAAACAACCCCAACAATTTTAGACGTTACCGCTAAAAGTGTTGGGGTTGTAAATAGTATAAAATAGGTTTTATGCTTCGATCTTAGCGGAAAGCTCAAACCATCTTTCCTCTTTCTCTTCAATTTTATTGATGATGTTTTTCAATTCGTTGGCTTTCTTTTCAATATCGCCTTCAGCAATTTTTCCGTCCGAGAACAATTGCTCAATAGTCGCTTTCTGAATTTCTAAATCTTTGATTTCTCGTTCCGTTTTTTGAAATTCTTTTTGCTCATTAAATGTGAGGTTTCCTATCGGATTGTTTTGTTTCCAATCTTTCTTATCTGCTTTGTTTTCTTCTTTCTGTGCTACATCGGCGCTGTCTTCATACGCTCTGAAATCAGAATAATTTCCAGGGAAATCTTCAATTACACCATCACCTCTGAAAATGAATAAGTGATCTACAATTTTATCCATGAAATAGCGGTCATGAGAAACCACTAAAAGACAACCAGGATAATCTAAAAGAAAACTTTCCAAAACATTCAGGGTTACAATATCCAAATCATTCGTAGGCTCATCAAGAATAAGGAAATTAGGATTCTGAATCAAAACAGTACACAAGTACAAACGTTTCAATTCCCCGCCGCTCAATCGATCTACAAAATCATATTGTTTTTTAGAATCAAATAGAAAACGCTCTAATAATTGCGAAGCCGAAATCAATTTTCCTTTCATCAACGGAATGAATTCTCCGTATTCCTTAATCACATCAATAACGCGTTGTCCGGGTTTCGGGTTAATCCCGCTTTGGGTATAGTATCCTACTTTTATCGTTTCACCAATCACTACTTTTCCACCATCAAGCGGAAGAGTACCCGTCAATAAATTCAAGAAAGTTGATTTTCCAGTTCCATTTTTTCCAATAATTCCAATGCGTTCTCCACGTTGAAAATCAAAACTGAAATTATTCAAAATCACATGATCTTTGAATTTTTTGGAAATTTTGTGAAGCTCAATGATCTTGCTTCCCATACGTTCCATGTTAATTTCAAGCTCTACTTTGTTTTCACGGCGGCGACTTTGTGCTTTTTCCTTAATATCATAAAAATCATCCTGCCGCGATTTCGATTTGGTCGTTCTCGCTTTTGGCTGACGGCGCATCCATTCCAATTCTTTCACGAAAAGGTTTTGCGCTTTATCCACACTTGAATTTTCGGATGCGATACGTTCCTCTTTTTTCTCTAAATAATAGGAGTAATTTCCTTTGTATTGGTATAATTTTCCATTGTCTAATTCAATGATTTCGTTACAAACACGCTCCAGGAAGAAACGGTCGTGTGTTACCATAAACAACGTAATATTTTCTTTAGCAAAATAACTTTCTAGCCATTCAATCATCTCTAAATCCAGGTGATTCGTAGGTTCGTCCAAAATCAGCAAATCTGGACGATTAATTAAAATGATAGCCAGTGACAAACGTTTTTTCTGTCCGCCGGAAAGATTCCTTACTTTCAGTTTAAAATCTTCCAACTTCAGTTTAAACAAAATTTGCTTGTATTGCGTTTCAAAATCCCAAGCATTGTGTTGATCCATTCCGTCAAAAGCTTTTTGATATGCTTCTTCATCCTCAGGATTTTCTAATGCTTTTTCATAGGCTTCAATGACTTTCAAGGTCTCATTATCCGAAGCAAAAATGCTTTCTTCAATAGTCAGTTCGTCCTGCAAATTGTTGTTTTGCGAAAGGAAAGCCATTTTTATGCCTTTTCTCAAAACGACCTGTCCAGTATCAGGCTCGTCTAAACCATTAATAATACTCATAATGGTCGTTTTTCCAGAGCCATTTTTGGCAATAAAAGCGATTTTTTGGTCTTTATTAATCCCAAAAGAAATATTTTCAAAAAGTGTTCTTTCTCCAAAAGATTTAGAGATATTTTCGACAGATAGGTAATTCACAAGGCTAAATTTTTTGCAAAAGTAAGCTATTAAATGTCGATTTGCCAATAGTTTAGTGGAATCTAAGTTTTCATTAACAATTATTGTTTCAGATAATTGGTTAGAAACGCACTTAAATCGAATTGATGTAACTTTTGAGGGATATTTATAATTGGTTTTCTGGCGAAATTTTCATTGGTAAGATAGTAATGAAGACCGTCTTGGGTGGTGATACCTTCCATCTGATGAAATGGAAGCGCAATAGTGATCTTTCTTTTATTCCCAGAAAAAAAACCGGAATCATTGTAATCGTAAAAGAGATATATAAAAGGGGATAGAAATGTATTGTAGCCGCAAAGGACGAGCAGCTTTTTTTTAGGCAAATAGGTTGCTGCAGTAATCAATCCCTTTATGTCATAGGATTCCTTTAGCTTTGCAATATAATTGCCGGGAATTTTTGGTATGACATATACGCTTGTTTTAGATTGTTTCCATTGTTTTGTAAATAAGTAAATACTGTCCTGAGAAACAACAAAGGCTTCACAATCAAAATCAGAGGTGTTTTGTGGTTTTTTTGTAAAATCCTTTTGATTTGAATAGGAAAACGAAAGGGTGTCAATTTTCGGATTGTTCTGTGAGAGCGAATGTTTTTCAACTCGCAATACATGCAGGTCATTCCTGTTTCCGCAGGCATTATTCCCGAAATCGCCAATATAAAAATAAAGACTGTCTTGCGAAATTTCTTCCCAGTCCTTATTGATTGTATTCTTAAGTTGAATTTTATTGTGAATAATACCTTTGGTGTCCATCGCATAAATAGCTGTATCGGTGTCATCGTTAGTGGTCCATAAAAGAGTATCGCTTTGCGTTAAGCCAGAAGTTTCTTTTAGAATTGCATCTAATATAATGGAATATTGTGGTTTAATTTTTACCGGTGGATAGGCACAACTTCCGTCATTAAAAGTAGCAATAGGATTGTAGTTTTTGGAAAGTGGATCAGTACAGCCCGAAATTTGGGACTGCGTATAATGACTAGAAATCAACAGTAATAATAGGAATATCTTTTTCAATGAATTTAAAAAATATAGAGAATCGTTATTAGTTTTATTCTTTAAAAGTAATTGATTTTAAAGATTAAAATCGAAAGTTAATGATTCGGGTCTGTCTGGAATTGTCTTTCGCATTTTTTTTGTTTAATCTTTTTTTTTTTTTTTTTTTTTTTTTTTTTTTTTTTTTTTTTTTTTTTTTTTGAGAAAAATGAAAAGGCGATTTTTTGTATTTTTTAAACTTTGAACCTTTGTGTCTTTGCATCTTAAAATATATCTTTGAAAAATGCAGCTATCCGTCATCATTCTCAATTACAATGTTCGGTATTTTCTGGAGCAATGTGTTTTAAGTGTTCAAAATGCATTGAAAACTATTGACGGGGAAATTATTGTAATCGATAATAATTCTCAGGACGGCAGTTGCGAAATGATGAAAAAGCGTTTCCCAAATGTAAGACTCATTCAAAACAACGAGAATTTAGGTTTTCCAAAAGGCAATAACAGAGCAATCGCACAAGCTCAAGGCGACTATATCTGTATTCTCAATCCTGATACGGTTGTCGCAGAAGATACGTTTACGAAAGTATTGACTTTTGCCGAAAATCAATCCGATTTAGGAATCATAGGGTGTAAACTCATCGATGGAACCGGAAATTTTCTGCCCGAAAGTAAGAGGGGTGTTCCGATACCATGGGTAGCTTTTACAAAAATTACTGGTTTATACAAGTTGTTTCCAAGATCAAGAACATTCGGGAAGTATTATGCACAGCATTTAAACGAAAATCAAACTGGAAAAGTAGCTGTCCTTGTAGGTGCCTTTATGTTCATGAAAAGAAATTTGTATCTTGAAGTAGGTGGTCTTGATGAAGATTGTTTCATGTATGCGGATGATATTGATTTATCATATAGGGTTTTGCAAAAAGGAATGTCTAATTATTATTTCCATGAAACGACCGTTATTCATTACAAAGGGGAAAGCACTATTAAGGATGAAACCTACATGAAACGTTTTCAAGAGGCGATGCATTTTTTTTATAAAAAACATTTTAAAGCTTCTGAACTGTTTAGTGTTTTTATGAAAGTAGGGATTGTCTTTTTTTCTTTTATTAAAATGTTTCAAGGGAAACCCCGAATAAAAATCGCTCCAAAATCATTCATACTGTATTCCTCAAATGAAAAATTAGTAGGTAAATTGGCTTTGGTTTTGCAAAAAAAAGTATCATTTCATGATTTGAAAACAGAAAAAATGGTAATTTCGTCTTCGCTAAGGAGCGGGGAAGGGACCGAAATTATTTTGGATAACGAATTCGTTTCTTTCAAAGAAAGCATTGCAATTCTCGAATCTTCAAGAAATAAAGGATTTACCTTTAAGATTATACCAAAAAACGCTAAGTTTTTAATTGGAAGTAATAATAGTAACGAAAGAGGTGAGATTATAAAAATAGAGTGAAAAATTACATTAAATGTAATTTATATTTAAAATATTTAGTAATTTCGCAAACTGAAAATCAAAATCACCTTTTAGATTAACAATATGGCAAGATTTGAATTAAAGCTTCCAAAAATGGGAGAAAGCGTTGCAGAAGCGACCATTACAAATTGGTTGAAACAAGTTGGAGACAAAATTGATGCCGATGAGGCGGTACTCGAGATTGCTACTGATAAAGTAGACAGCGAGGTGCCAAGTGAAGTTTCGGGTGTTTTAGTGGAACAATTGTTTGGTAAAGATGATTTGGTTCAGGTGGGGCAAACGATCGCTATTATTGAAACCGACGGTGCAGTTGTTAATGAGACAGCAAAAGAAATTGCGGTTTCGGTTGAGGTGGCAGCAATTGAAAAAACAGTTGAAGCAGTCAAGGAAGCGGTTGCTGTTCCAGCAGATTTCTCAAATTCTGAAAAATTCTTATCGCCTTTGGTTAAAAATATAGCCAAAGAAGAAGGTGTTACTCTTGCGGAACTGGAAGCGATTTCCGGAACAGGAAAAGAAGGAAGGGTTACTAAAAATGATATTTTAGATTACGTAAAAAATAGAACAAGTCAGCCTGTAGTAGCAACTCCGGTTGCTGCAGTTCAAAAAACAATTACAGCTCCAATTACTCAAAAAGCAGCTCCGGTCTCTTTAAGTGGTGGTGATGAAATTATTGAAATGGACAGAATGCGCAAGCTAATTGCTGGTTATATGGTCGCTTCGGTGCAAACGTCGGCTCATGTGCAATCATTTATCGAAGTGGATGTGACTAATATTGTAAAATGGAGAGAAAAAAATAAAATTGCTTTCGAAAAGAGAGAAGGAGAGAAGTTGACTTATACTCCAATTTTTATGGAAGCAGTTGCAAAAGCAATAAAAGATTTTCCGGGAATGAATATTTCTGTAGATGGTGATTTTATTATCAAGAGGAAAAACATTAATCTTGGGATGGCAGCGTCATTACCAAACGGAAACTTGATTGTTCCAGTTATTAAAAATGCGGATCAGTTAAATTTAGTTGGAATGGCAAAAGCAGTAAACGATTTAGGCGGTCGTGCAAAAGCAGGAAAACTAAAACCAGACGATACGCAAGGCGGGACCTATACGGTTACGAATGTAGGAACTTTTGGCAGTGTTTTCGGCACGCCAATCATTAATCAGCCGCAAGTGGGGATTTTAGCTCTTGGAGCAATCCGCAAAATGCCAGCAGTAATCGAAACTCCAGAAGGAGATTTTATTGGTATTCGTCAGAAAATGTTCTTGTCGCACAGTTATGATCATAGAGTTGTAGATGGAGCGTTAGGAGGAAGTTTTGTGAAACGAGTGGCGGAGTATCTTGAAGCTTTCGATATAGACAGAGATTTTTAAAATTGGTGCAATACAATTTAAACCCGGCCGATTTTAAAAATTGGCCGGGTTTTGTTTTTAGAACGTTTTTTTACTCGCAAAACACGATTTTTTGCATGAAATTAATTCGCTATAATTCGTGAATTTCGGGTTTAACCTATATATTTGTACTCATACAAAAATTAAAAATGGAACTTAAACTCAATAAACCAATTTGCTTTTTCGATCTTGAAACCACAGGAATTGATATCGGAAAAGATAGGATTGTAGAAATCTCAATATTCAAAGTTTTTCCGAACGGAAACAAAGAAAGTAAAACTTGGTTGGTGAATCCAACTATTCCAATTCCGCCACAAACAACAGCTGTTCATGGAATTACTGATGAAAAAGTGGCGAATGAACCTACTTTTAATGAATTGGCAACGCAAGTTTATAATATGATTAAAGACAGCGATTTAGCTGGATTTAATTCGGATCGTTTTGACATTCCATTGTTAGCAGAAGAAATGTTGCGTGCCGGAGTCGATTTTGATATGAAAAATAGAGTTTCGGTTGATGTGCAAACTGTTTTTCATAAAATGGAAGAACGTACTTTAGGCGCTGCACATAAATTTTACTGTGGAAAAACACTTGAAAATGCGCATTCTGCAGAAGCGGATACCATGGCGACTTATGAAATATTAAAAGCGCAATTGGATCGTTATCCTGAATTGGAAAATGATATGAAATCCTTATCGGAATTCACTACAAGAAAGAAGATTGCTGATTTTGCAGGAATGATTGCCTTTGATAAAGACAATGAGGAGATTTTTACTTTTGGAAAACATAAAGGAGTGAAGGTTGATAAAATTCTGGAAACAGAGCCAGGTTATTTCAGTTGGATACAAAATGCTGATTTCCCTTTGTATACCAAAAAAGTTTTAACGGCCATTAAACTTCGAAAACTGAATACCAAATAGGATTAGGTAATAGGTATTGGTGCAAGACATTCCAAAAAAAAACAGAATCCAACCCGAGAGCTCCGCTCGAGCAGGCGGAGCAAATTCAAAGCCCAAGTTATGAAAATAGTCTGCATTGGTAGAAATTATGCCAGCCATATAGAGGAATTGCACAACGAAAGACCTACGGAGCCTGTGGTTTTTATGAAACCGGATTCGGCTGTTTTGTTAAAGCAACATCCTTTCGTGATCCCTGAATTTTCGGAAGATGTTCATCACGAAATTGAAATTATTGTCAAAATAAATAAGGTTGGTAAATACATCGAACCTAAGTTCGCTCATAAATATTATGACGAAATTAGCGTAGGAATCGATTTTACTGCACGTGATTTGCAAAATAAATTAAAAGCTAAAGGCTTGCCTTGGGAAAAAGCCAAGGCGTTTGATGGCTCTGCTGTTATAGGAGAATTTTTACCGAAAAATCAATTTAGTTCATTAGAAAATATTACTTTTGAATTAACCAACAATAATAAAACGGTACAAATAGGAAATTCTAATCGTATGTTGTGGAAAATTGATGAGCTAATTTCGTATGTTTCTCAGTTTTTTACCTTAAAAATTGGAGATATTATTTTTACAGGAACTCCAGAAGGGGTCGCTGCTGTAAAGCCAGATGACGTTTTAGAAGGGTTTTTAGAAGGACAACAACTATTTAGAATACAAGTAAAATAATGGCTATAAACTACAACCTTTCAAAAGTGTACGCACTTTCAGACAACGATCCAGAATTTGTGAATGAAATTTTGACTTTGTTCGTTACTGAAGTTCCAGAAGATTTATTGCAAATCAAAGAAGGAATAAAAAAGAAAGACCATAAGCATGCTTATGCTTATGCGCACAAGATAAAACCAACGCTGGATTTGATGGGGTTAAATGTGGCTTTTGAAGAAATTCTTCAAATTGAAGCCTGGACTAAAGTCGAAGGTAAAAAGAAAGATATTAAAGAAACTTTTAAGAGCGTTAAGACTCAGGTCAACGATGCTATTAAAGAAATTAAAAAAGACTTTGATTTGTGAAATTTGGACGTGACCAGTTGAAAAATAAGGTTCGGCTATGCGTTATACATGAGCGAAGCGAAGTGACGAAGTAATCTCCCGAAGAAATCGGGAGAATTTTTACTTTTATCCTGTACGTAAAAAAAAGGAGTACTTAATGCAGCTGTTCCTTTTTTAGATTAATCTCACAAAAAAAAATTCACTTAAGAAAAATGAAAGCAACCATAGTTACTATAGGTGACGAAATTCTGATAGGTCAAATTGTCGATACAAATTCTGGTTTTATCGCAAAATCGTTGGATAAAATTGGAGTAGAAATCAATGAAATGATTTCGATAAGCGACGATAAAAAACACATTTTGGATACGTTTGTAAAGCTTCAAAACGAAGTGGATTTGGTTATTATTACGGGTGGGCTAGGACCGACAAAAGATGATGTTACCAAGAAAACATTTTGTGATTATTTTGAAGATGAATTAATTGTGGATCAGAAGGTTCTGGCGCATGTTACCCAGCTTATCGAAGGTTTTTATAAGCGGACCATTACTCAAATCAATAAAGATCAAGCATTAGTTCCGTCAAAATGTACCGTGCTTCATAATCAGGTAGGTACGGCCCCAGGAATGTGGATGAAAAAAGAAAATACTGTTTTTGTTTCGCTTCCCGGAGTGCCTTTCGAAATGAAGTATTTAGTTGAAAATGAAATTATTCCAAAAGTAGTCCGTGAATACAAACGTCCTTACATTCTTCATAAAACAATTCTTACTTACGGTCAAGGAGAAAGTATGGTTGCCGAACGTATTGAACAATGGGAAAATAACCTTCCCGAATTTATCAAATTGGCTTATTTGCCTGCGCCGGGAAGAGTTCGTTTGCGGCTTTCAGCAAGAGGCACTGATAAACAAAAATTAGAAGCCGCCATTGAAGAAAATGTAGTAGCGCTGGACGCAATAATTCATGATATTATCGTTGGTTTTGATGATGATGAAACCCTTGAGGTTGTAGTAGGAAAAATATTAAGAAAACAACATAAAACCATTTCAACTGCCGAAAGTTGCACCGGAGGAAAAATCGCTGAAGTTTTGACTTCGGTTTCAGGCTCTTCCAAATATTTTAAGGGAAGTGTGGTTTCGTATGCGACAGAAGTTAAAATTAATGTATTGGGTATTCCAGAAAGTCTGATAAAAAAGCATTCTGTTGTGAGTAGCGAAGTAGTTTCAGCTATGGCTCTGAGTATTAAAAAGATGATGAAAACGGATTATGCAATTGCTACAACTGGAAACGCAGGACCATTAAAAGGGGATTCTGATGCGGAAATTGGTAGTGTTTTTATCGCATTGGCTACACCGAGCGAAGTAATTGTTGAAGAATTTAATTTTGGCCAACCCCGTGAAAAAGTGATAGATAGAGCGGTAATTAAAAGTTTAGAGCTATTGCAGAAAGAAATTTTGAAAAATGTGTAATATTTTCTTTGCTTAATAGGTTTATTTTTCTTTTCTTTGCACCCTGATTTTGAATAACGATAAAAGATAAGTATAATGTCAAGAGTTTGTGACCTTACAGGTAAAAGAGCGATGGTAGGAAATAACGTTTCTCACGCTATGAACAAAACTAAGAGAAAATTTTCTGTGAACTTAGTTAAAAAGCGTTTTTATCTTCCAGAAGAAGATAGATGGATTACTCTAAGAGTAGCTGCATCTACGATAAAAACAATTAATAAAAATGGAATCGCTGCAGTTTTGAAAAAAGCGCAGTCAGAAGGATTTATCAAATAATCCCTTCCAAAATAAAAAAATAGCAAGATGGCAAAGAAAGGTAATAGAATCCAGGTAATTTTAGAATGTACTGAACACAAAACATCAGGTGTTGCAGGGACTTCAAGATACATAACAACAAAGAACAAAAAAAATACTCCGGACAGATTAGAGATTAAAAAATTTAATCCAATCTTGAAACGTGTAACTGTTCATAAAGAAATTAAATAATAATTAGTCATGGCAAAGAAAACAGTAGCATCGTTACAGACATCTTCTAAGAGATTATCAAAAGCCATTAAAATGGTGAAATCTCCAGTAACAGGAGCATATACATTCGTAGAATCTATTATGACTCCAGAAGCAGTTGATGAATTCTTGAAAAAGAAGTAATTTACAATAGCATTATATAGAAAAGCTACTTTCATTCGGAAGTAGCTTTTTTATTTTTTATATTTACAGTCAGAAAATAGTATTCGGTTCTTTTACTTTATACTTCATTCTTAATACTATTTATAAAATGAGTTTTTTTAAAAAAATATTTTCTCCCGAGAAAAAAGAAACATTAGACAAAGGTCTTGAAAAATCAAAAATAAATTTCTTTTCGAAGTTAACTAAAGCCGTTGCCGGAAAGTCAAAAGTTGATGATGAAGTTTTAGATAATTTAGAGGAAATCCTTGTTGCCTCAGATGTCGGTGTGAATACTACATTGAAAATAATCACTCGAATAGAAAACCGCGTTGCCTCAGATAAATACCTGGGCATTGAGGAACTCAATCAAATTTTGCGAGAAGAAATCGCTTCGTTATTATCGGAGACCAACTCCGGTGAAGCAACTGAATTTGTAATTCCGACTCAAACAAAACCTTACGTTTTAATGGTTGTAGGAGTAAACGGAGTTGGTAAAACTACTACTATTGGTAAGTTAGCGTTTCAGTTTAAAAAAGCAGGTTATAAAGTGGTTCTGGGTGCAGCGGATACTTTTCGTGCTGCTGCGATCGATCAGTTACAGATTTGGGCAGATAGAGTAGGAGTGCCTATTGTTCGTCAGGAAATGGGAAGCGATCCAGCTTCAGTAGCTTTTGATACTTTACAATCAGCTGTTGCTCAAAATGCCGATATTGTGATTATTGATACTGCAGGGCGCTTGCATAATAAAATTAATTTAATGAATGAATTGACCAAAGTAAAACGAGTGATGCAAAAAGTTGTTGGTGATGCGCCACATGATGTATTATTGGTTTTGGATGGTTCTACCGGGCAGAATGCTTTTGAGCAAGCAAAGCAATTTACTGCTGCTACAGAGGTTACTTGTTTAGCTGTTACCAAACTAGACGGAACCGCCAAAGGTGGAGTTGTCATTGGAATCTCGGATCAATTTCAAATTCCGGTAAAATACATTGGTGTTGGAGAAGGAATTGAAGATCTGCAGGTTTTTAATAAATATGAGTTTGTAGATAGTTTTTTTAAATAATAATACGATAATGAATTTTTCTTCCATCAAAAACAGCAATCCAATTTATTTTTATTTTGTAAGTATTATTTCCTTTATATTGGCAAATCTTATCCGAGATAAAAGTATTGGTTTTTATTATTTCTTGTTGGTAATTGGTTTGGTTTTCTTTGTTTTAGGTTTTATGAAACGATTGAAAACGAAATAGATTAAGATACAAAGCATTAATTTTCTCCCATAACGTTTCGTCAAAATCGGACAAGGCCAGGCTGACATTGTCGGCAGCATCTCCCATTCTGATGACTACCATTTTCTTGCTTGGAATGATATAGATTTTTTGATCATTTTTTCCTAAAGCCATAAACATATCATTAGGAGCGCCACGAATAATACTTCCGGGAATTGTAAGTTGTGATTGGGGTAAATGGTAGCTGGTTTTTCCGTTGAGCCACCACAAATAACCGTATCCAAGGTTTATGTTTTGTGAAGTGGTTGTTGCTTCGTTGCAATAGTTTTCATTTAGGACAATAGTGTTGTCCCACTTTCCTTTGTTGTACATCAATAAACCAAAACGTGCCATACTTCGTGTCGTGCTTCCATAGACAGAATTGTTGCCAGACTGAAACCAAGCACCATCCATTCCTATTTTGTCTCTTAATTTGGCATTGAAATAAGTTGTCCAAGTTTGACCGCTTGCCTGAGCAACCACATCTTGTAATTTTACATATACATTATGATACGCCCAACGTGTTCCTGCGTCGGCTTTGTACTGGAGATTTGTAGGGGAAACAGCATCGCCATTAGCAATGTCCTCCAGTCCTGAGGTCATGGTGAGCAAGTTTTTGCAGGTGATGCCGTTTTCTTTGGCTAAAGTTTCACTTGTCCAGCCAGTCCCAATATACTGCGAAACTTTATTATTGATGTCTAATAATCCTTCTTGTTGTGCAATTCCGGTTAAAGCTGATGTTAACGTTTTTCCGGCACTTGCCCAATACCAATTTGTCGTTGCAGTATGTCCATTGAAATAATTTTCCATTACAACTCTGCCGTCGACTAGAATAATGAAGCTTTTAGAGTGTTTCAATTCTAAATAATCCAAAAGGGGCTGAACAGCAGTTTGTTTCCAACCCAAACTTGCAATTGATTTTGTTTTCCAAGTTGTACCTGTTAACGGAGGAAAATAGGGTGTTTCTGGCGGTGTAGGAGTTGGGTCTGCAGATTCTGAACTGCAGCTCATGCATAAAAATAGGAAAAACAGGCTGTAGATTGTTTTTGGCATCTTATTTAGGGATTTATTTCTAATTCCTTTAAGACCAAAAATATATGAAATAGTTTAATGTGTTTTTAATATTTTTGTTTTCTTTGAATTTATTAAGTTTAACTTTGTGCATAGAATAAAGCTTCTTTTATTCAAATGCCAAGGCCCTGATTACTTTTTCAGCAGATAAAAAGAGAGAAGCGGAAAGCTGGAAATAGCTCCTAAAAATAATAATTATATGAAAAACACATTTGCGATTCTTTTTATATCACTCTTGTTTGTGGCTTGTCAGCAAAGGATAAAGCCGACTGATATTTCTAAAATGAATGGGTATTGGGAAATCGAAAAGGTCACTTTTGATAAGGAAAAAGATAAGAATTATAGCATCAATGAAAGCTATGATTATTTTAAAATCAACAAAAATAATAAAGGAATTCGGAAGAAGGTAATGCCACAATTGGATGGAACTTTTTTGGTGAATGATGCTTATGAAAATGTGACGGTACGATTTAAAGAAGATAAAGTTTATATCGATTATTCAACTCCTTTTACAAAATGGAGTGAGGAATTAATCACTTTGTCGGATGATGAATTAGTGTTGCTGAATGCAGAGAAAAAGGAATATCATTACAAGAAAACGGGACCAATAAATTTACTGGGTGATGGCAAAAAGGTTAAATAATCAAAGTACGATAGGGGACGTTTTGAAACAAATTATCCAAGTGAATAAACTCCAACCTGGAATGGATCAAATTGACGTTAAAGACGCATGGAAAAATCTTATGGGGAACGGAGTGAATAGTTATACCAATAATGTAGTTTTGAAAGGAAGCACTTTGTATGTAGAGTTGACTTCTTCAGTATTAAGGGAAGAACTTAGTCACGGAAAATCAAAAATCGTTGCGATGATTAACGAAGAACTGCGTCGTGATGTGGTGAAGGATGTGGTTCTGAGATAGCAGATTTTCAGAATTTTAAAGCTACAAAAAAATCCCATCAATGGGATTTTTTTGTAATTATTCAATATACGCAGGTTACTACTAACTGTCATCTGAATATTAGAATTGGTCTCTTCCTGCAAAATGGAAAGCACTTTCGATAGCTGCATTTTCATCACTATCAGAACCATGAACTGCATTCTCTCCAATAGAAGTAGCGTATGCTTTACGGATTGTTCCTTCAGCAGCTTCAGCAGGATTTGTAGCACCAATTAAAGTTCTGAAATCTTCAACAGCATTGTCTTTTTCTAAAATAGCAGCAACAATTGGTCCTCTTGACATAAATTCCACTAATTCGCCATAAAATGGTCTTGCAGCGTGAACTTCATAAAATGCTTGAGCGTCAGCTACAGTTAATTGTGTTAATTTCAAAGAAACAATTTTGAAACCTGCAGTAGTAATCATAGCAAGTATGTTTCCGATGTGTCCGTTAGCGACAGCATCAGGCTTAATCATTGTAAAAGTTCTATTCGTAGCCATTTTTTGTGTTTTTATATTTGGGTGCAAAAGTAGACTTTTTTTATGTTTTTGTTTTAATAAATCACCAATAAAAAGGTGTTTATTTAAGATTAACGCTGATTTTTTTTAATTTAAACCTTAAAGATTAATTTATGTTCACAAAATGACCTTAAAATAAAAGGCCAATGGTTGCATAAATTAAAGTTGTAGCCAGGATACTGTCATGGGATTATTGAAAAAAGGAGCAATCCGAATCGGTGGCAGTACAGCCATTCCACTGAGAATGTAATAAAGGAGGATATGCCGATGTCTAATTTTCCGGATGGTAGACAATGGTCAGTTAATAAAATAGTAAATCCTCCAAAAACATCCAAATTAGGCGCTCTTTGATTCTTCTTTTTTGGCGGTTATTTTGATTTTTAACACACCGTAATTATTTCAAAATTAGATTGTAAAGGTTTTAATTGTTGTAACAATGCAGGAATTAAAAGTGCTCCGTTTTCTAAATAGAATTCCGAAAAATTTGCTTGGCGTTCCTGTAGACTTTGATTGGGAAACAATTCGTTTTGCAAATCGGTGATACGATGTAAAATATCGCTTAATTTTCTTTTTTGCGCCCTCAGCAATCGTTTTTCCAGATTTTCCAATCCTTTAGTTTGTTTTATTTCTTGCGCTTTAACCGCGCCAATAAAAGAGTCATCTGTTTTGTTTGCTATTTCATAAAGTATTTCAAATTGTTTTTGTAATTGCTCTTTCAGATTGGCCAGATCGATTGGGAATTCCGACAATTGCTTGGTTTTGGAATTTATTAAATGTGCTTGCTTTAAAAATAAATCTTTCCAGGTCAAATCCAATTTGTCGGCTTTTTTAGCTTGTTTTTCTGATGCTAGCAGCACCGAATTTCTTAATAGAAGTATTGGAAAAGTAATGTTTACTGCGTCAAAAAAGGATTTCAATTCCAACCAATACGCAATTTCTCCTCCTCCACCGATATAACATAAATTGGGTAAAATCACTTCCTGATACAACGGGCGCATAATCACATTAGGACTAAATTTTTCAGGATGATTTTCTAAATGACGTAGAATTTCCGTTTGCGAAAATTCAATTTTGGTATGATTTACTTTGTATTTCCCATTTTCAAAAATGATGCGCTCGCGTAAATTATCCTCGATATAAAACAAATTGATTTCACGCGGATTTACTTGAATGAAATAATCTTTTAGTTTCTCGGCAGTTTCAAGCACTAAAGAATGAGAAGACTGCTGCAGTAATTCTTCTTTTACAAAAGGAATGAAGTTGCGTTTTAAATCTTGATTGTCAGCATCAAGAATAACTAAGCCGTAAGTTCCAAACAATGTATTGGCTAAAGATCGTGTAGCATCAGCTAAATTAGTATGTTTGATGTACGAATCTTCAAATATTTTTTTTATTGTGTTTGCATTCAAACTTGAGCCAATTTCCAATCCAAATAGTTCAAAGAACTCATCCAAGCCTTCAGTGGATAATCTCCCGACAGGACCGGTACTTTCTTTATTCCATCGAAATTTTTTCCCTTTAAAATTGAAATAGTTGATTTCTTCAAAATCATGGTCTTCGGTTGCCATCCAATAAATGGGAACAAAGTGATACGTTGGATATTTCGCTTTTAATTCGGCTGTCAAATTAATAGTTGAAATTATTTTATACAAGAAATATAAGGGGCCACTGAATAAATTTAATTGATGTCCTGTCGTAACAGTAAATGTATTTGTATTGCCTAAAGCATCAATATTTTGTTTGGTCAAAACCGAAGTTTCAATATTTAAATATTGTTTTTGTAAAACGGAAACCAATATTTTTCGGGAAGTATCATCAAAATTTTCTTGCTTCTCCAGTATTTGTCCTTCAAAGTTTTCAAGTGCTGGAAATCTGTTATATAAGGGTTTTAAGTTTGTCTTTTGGTCTAAATAATCATTCATCAAAGGAGAGAAATACCCGGAATTCTGATAGCTGATACAGTCGGTTGGCATAATAAATTTTTATATGTTGCTAAATTACCAATAATAATTGGAACTATAATATTTGTTACTTTCGAAAAATAGTACCATTTTTATCGAAATATTTTAACATTCACATGAAAGATAATTCAAATTCGAATAAAGAAAATTCATTAAAACATGTTCTTTTTGGCAGTTTAATAGGTACAACGATAGAGTTTTTCGATTTTTATATTTATGCAAATGCAGCCGTTTTGGTTTTTCCGAAACTATTTTTTCCTTCAGCAGACAGTACCAATTCGGTTTTGCTATCCCTAGCAACCTTTTCGATAGCGTTTCTTTCTCGACCTATTGGTTCTGCAGTTTTTGGTCATTATGGAGATAAAATTGGACGCAAGACTACCTTAGTAATCGCTTTGTTGACCATGGGTATTTCAACGGTGAGTATTGGTTTCTTACCAAGTTATGCCAGCATTGGAATTGCTGCCCCTTTATTATTAATGTTGTGCCGATTTGGTCAGGGAGTTGGTTTAGGTGGGGAATGGGGTGGAGCCGTATTATTGGCCATCGAAAATGCTCCGCCTAATAAACGCGCTTGGTATGGTATGTTTCCGCAATTGGGAGCTCCAATAGGCTTATTGCTCTCGGGAGGGACTTTCTTGGTTTTGACCGATACGATGAGTGCCGATGCTTTTCTAGATTATGGCTGGAGAATCCCTTTTATAGCGAGTTCGTTATTGGTTGTCGTAGGTTTTTATATCCGTTTAAAAATTACCGAAACTCCCGCTTTCGAAAATTCCAAAAAAGAACAAGAAGAAGTGAAAATCCCATTTTTTACTTTATTAAAATTTTATAAAAACCAATTGATTTTTGGCACATTTGCTGCTATTACTACGTTCTTAGTGTTTTATCTCATGACGGTATTTACACTCAGCTGGGCAACTTCTGATTTGGGTTATTCCAAAAGAGATTTTCTATTAATGCAATTGTTTTCGGTATTGTTTTTTGCACTTTTTATTCCTGTTTCGGCTCTAATTGCGGATCGTATCGGGCGTAGAAAGATGCTAATTTATGCCACAACTGCTATAGCTATTTTTGGTTTTGCATTTTCTTTTTTCTTAAACTCAGGCAGTACCTTTCTTGTGACTTTGTTTTTATGTGTTGGAATGGCTTTGATGGGATTTACTTATGGCCCTTTGGGTACTTTCTTGTCGGAATTGTTTCCTACAACCGTTCGTTATTCGGGTACTTCTTTGGCATTTAATTTGGCAGGAATCATCGGAGCAGCTTTTGCGCCTATGATTGCAATTTGGTTGGCGACACATTATAGTTTGACCTATGTTGGTTTTTATCTGAGTACCGCAGCCTGTATCTCTTTGTTTTCGTTGTTGATGATTAGTAAAAAGGAGCATAAGTTTTGATCATACTATCGTTTCAAACTAAAATGACCTCGATATTCTTTTTCATTGGCTCTTTTTACTACAAACCAATAATCAGAAGCCGGAGCCGGCTGACCATTTACAGTCCCGTTCCAACCAGTAGTATGCTGTAAGTCTGTAATGAATTTTCCATATTGGTCAAATATTTTAACGATTAGACCAACTTCAAAATCTGAAAATTTGATTTCCCAACTGTCATTATGGCCATCCCCGTTAGGAGTAAAGAATTTTGGATACATCATTACATAAACTTCATCGGTTACAGTTCCACACCCATTTTTGTCTCTGACAGAAACGGTATATTGTCCATTAATGATGTTCGAAAATTTATTGGTATCCTGAAAATGAATTCCGTCAATGGAGTATTCAAAATCTCCTGCACCAGTAACATAAATTGTTATCACATTCTGATTGTCCGTCCAGTCTTGTGTTTCAATGGAAGTAATTGTGGCGATATTTGAATTTTTTACTATGAAATTTTTTGTGCTCGAACAATAAAAGGAATCATAATCATCAGTTACTGTTACAAAAAAATTTCCGGGATTCGTAACAATTATAGACTGTGTATTAGCTCCGTTTGACCATGAATAACTATTGAAACCTGCACCGGCATCAATCACAATTGAATTATTTTTACAAATGGGAATAACATCTGGAATCGTTATTTTTGGTTTAGATAAAAGGATTAGTTTTAATTCGACAATCGCGTAACAAGGAGTATTCGAATTGATACGAACGTATATTTTGTTATCCTCTAAAGCTAAGTTGTAATTTGAAAAGGTAGTAATTTGATTGGTTACCAATTGATTTTCTGCACCTGAAAAAGTCGAATAATAAGAAAAGGTATGCCCTGATGTATTTGAAATCAACTTTGAATTGTAGTCTGATAAATTCACTTTCTCGAAGCCGTCATTCAAATCATCGCAAAATAGTTCGGCATAATTATTTGCCGGTAAAGTGCGTATTAAGGAAACAGTAATAGCCAGTTTTGTTGTGCTTTCACATCCGCTCACAGTTTGTGAAGCATAATAAATAGCTCCATCTTGTAAAGGAGTTGAAGTAGATAAAATAACTCCAACACTATTATACCATTTTATCGCAGTTCCTGAAACTACCATAGTATCTAAAGTTGGATTCTGACTCGTGCAAAAAGTTTGATCTCCACTCCCGATTGGAGCTTGGGTATTTTGGATATTGATTGTAATAGAAGTTCTTTCACTTTCACAGCCATTAATCGTTTGTGAAGCATAATAAATAGTTCCGTTTTGTAATGAAGTTGTATTTAGTAGGGGTGTTCCATTTACTAATGTGTTATACCATTTTATGTTTTGACCAGTTATTGCGACGTTGTTTAATTTTGCATTTTGGTTGCTGCAGAACGACTGGGTAGAAGCTGCAGTTGGTAATGGCTGGGTACTAATTATAATGGTCTGGTTTTGTGTTGACGTGTTTCCATTCCCATCATTATACTTCCAAATAATGGTGTATGTTCCCGGTAAGCTATACGAGAGCGGACTTGAGGTCGTTGCTGTAATTACTGCAGCACAAATGTCTGTTGCTGTAGGTATTGTTGTAATTATGGTATTACAATCGCCTGTTATTACTGGAAGGGTCGTAAGGTCAGGAATAGGTGGTTCAATATCTCCGACAATTACAGCAACTTTTTTTGTATCGTCACAACCTCCGGTTCCGGTAATGCTACAACTGTATAGGCCACTATTTAAAGCGGTTGTATTTACTATAGCTGGATTTTGTAAAGCAGATGTAAATCCATTTGGTCCCGTCCATGCATAGTCCGTTCCGCCAGATGCTTTTAGTTCTATAGTTTTGCCTACGCAAATTGGAGAATTGGAGGTTATTGTAGGATTGGATGAACAATCTTGAAGCTTTGCTAAATATATATTATAAAGTCCACCTAATGGATTTAGTATATAATTTTCTTGATGTGCACCAGGGGTTGAAATTCTGGTCGTACTATTTGTATTACCTACTAAATAGATGTTGTCCAAGAGATCCAGCGACATTTTATTACAAACATTTGCTGCGCCATTATATCCTTCGCTACCATTTCCTCCATAATAGGTACCCCATTCCCTTTGTCCGATTTCATTTAACTTTATTACATAAGCATCTCCTCTTTCACTAATAGAAGAATATGCTCCAGAAGTTGCAATCCCTGTAATTTGATCTGTACATCCTGTAATAAGAACTTTATTATTTGAATTAACTTCTAAATCCTGTATGAACTCTCCAAAATAGGTTCCCCACACTTGACTTTGTGAGTTAACATCAAATTTTGAAATATAGCTACTGAAACCGTAATGCATTGGTAAGTCTTGGAAAT
This sequence comes from Flavobacterium kochi, assembly GCF_048286715.1. NCBI lineage: Bacteria > Pseudomonadati > Bacteroidota > Flavobacteriia > Flavobacteriales > Flavobacteriaceae > Flavobacterium > Flavobacterium kochi. The sequence continues at coordinate 149,929 of NZ_JBLVPW010000005.1, read as the reverse complement.
TTTGATTAAAAGTTCCGATACTATTCAAATTATCATGACTGTTCGTTATACCAGTGAGGTATAAAAAATTGTTTTTTAATTTTGATTTTGTAATAGTGGCACTTGTATTTCCTGTAAAATAAGTCCCCCAAACTTTTTGTCCATCTAAAGTAAATTTGGCAATCATCCCTGAGGCATATCCAATTATATTTGGTTGATAAGAACTTGAAGTTGATATGCCGCTATTACTTCGGGTATTTCCCGTTACATATAAAAATCCATCGTCAGAAATGTTTGAAGAAATAATCTCGTCGCTTTCAGTACCACCAAAATAAGTACCCCAAACTCTAACTCCTTGAGGTGTAAATTTTGCAATGAAACCATCGTCATCAAGATAGCCTGATGCATGAGTAGGCTGATGGGTATTATTAGTTGCTATGTTTTCCACGCTTCCTGCAACACCAACTAGATAGGCATTATTTTGATTGTCAAAACTAATATCTTTACCTCTGTCGGATGAATTACCACCATAATAGGTTCCCCATTCTCTTGTTCCTAATGAATTTATTTTTACTAGAAAGGCATTATCATAATAGCCCGAATGTAAGGGCTGATGGGAGCCCGAAGTGGATACATTTGCTACACCAATACCAACGCCACTTCCTGTAAAATATAAATTCTCATTAGAATCTACTTTTATGGTTGTGGGCACAACAGGATAATATATTCCCCATATTCTAGCTCCATCTTTATTGAATTTTGCAATAAAACCATTTCCATAATAATAGGTATACGTTGATACAATGTAAGTTCCAGCTGTAGCAATATTTGAATTACTCCATGTGTATCCCGAAAAATATACATTGTTGTTGTTGTCATTACAAATGTCAGTTGCGAAATCTTGATTATTTCCGGCATAATAAGTTCCCCATAACCTTACAGGAACCGGATCAATAATTACCGTTTTATCCGAAATAGTACTTGCTGTTTCAAATCCATAAATATTGTTCTTGATTTTTTTGTAACCAATACTAATTTCCTTTTTACTAATTTCATCTTCCGTCCAGCTGGCAGGAAGGGTCTCTTCCATTTCACCAAAACGAACGCTCATTCGAATTTTATTGTCAACTAAATCGGTTTTAGAGCCATTAAATTTTAATTGAATGTTCGATATTTTGCCTTTCGGGTGAACTACAAAATTATATTCGACTGTTTTTAAAGTGTCTTTTGGAATGGAAAAAATTACATCAATCTTGGGATAGATATTCTTATAAGTAATTTGCTGGTATTGATGCACGTTAAGAACACCTTCAGGTTTATTCGGCACATTGTAATAATTATCATAATCTTTTGATGCTTCACCTGCAATTAATTCTACATTAGGATTAGCATTGACAAAATCAATGTCTACCCTATGAAAAACGTGTTCTACCCTGTAATTAGAAGTTTTGCCTTTATTATTTTCTAATAGAGAAGAAGTAAGGTTTTCTTCGATATTCTGTTTAATAGGCTTTTTTTTAGTTTCATAAATGTCATACGAAAATCCATTCTTTTTTAGCTGAACATTTAATCCTTTTGAGTTTAATAGATACTTTACCGCCGCATTCGGTTTTCCTTTTTGATCAATAATTTGACCTTTATTTTCTTTGAAACCAATAGATTGGTTTTTATTTTGGGCAAATAATGAGACAACGATTAATAATAGCAGTAAAAGTAATTTATGTTTCATGGAAATGATTTATACAATGTAAATGTAATTAAATATCTACAAATTGCATAAAAATTGAAAAGGACTGTGTTTTATATTTGGATCCAAGAAATAAATAATAATGCAGACTTTTACTTTTGTGGAAAGAACATAAATATCCCTTATTTTTGCACAAAACTTATTCCTTTTGAAAACCAAATTATTTCTAATTACGCCTCCTTTTACCCAACTGAATACACCGTATCCGGCAACCGCTTATATCAAAGGTTTTCTGAATACTAAAAACATTGAATCCATTCAGGCAGATTTGGGAATTGAAGTGATTTTGAAATTGTTTTCGAAGGAAGGTTTGGACCAGGTATTTACTTTTCCAATACCGAATACTCAATGCGAAAGCACTGTCCGAACAGGAGAAATAAACCTAACACCAAATAGTCAAAGAATTCTTGCACTACGAGATGAATATCTAAAAACTATCGATCCAGTAATTGCTTTTCTACAAGGAAAAAATCCAACATTGGCCCTTCAAATTTGTCAGGAAGATTTCTTGCCGGAAGCATCACGATTTGCACAATTGGAAGAATTGGATTGGGCTTTCGGAACAATGGGAACACAGGACAAAGCAAAACATTTAGCCACCTTATACCTCGAAGATATTTCGGATTTTATTGTGGAATGCGTTGATTCAAATTTTGGGTTCAGCCGCTATGCAGAACGCTTGGGACGAAGTGCGAATTCTTTTGACGAGTTGTATGAAGCCTTGCAACAAGAACCAACGTATATTGATAACCTACTTCTTTCGATTCTAAAAGAAAAAATAGAAACGATCCAGCCGACATTATTCCTGATTTCTGTTCCGTTTCCAGGGAATTTATATGCGGCTTTTCGCTCGGCACAATGGATGAAAAAGCATTATCCGAACATTAAGATTTCTATGGGCGGTGGTTTCCCGAATACTGAATTGCGTTCGCTTTCGGATGCTCGTGTATTTGAGTTTTTCGATTTTATTACATTGGACGATGGTGAAATGCCAATCGAAGAATTAATTTCTACTATTGAAAATCCAGATTACAATTCCTATAAACGAACGTTTCTGCTAGAAAATGGAAAAGTGGTCTATAGAAATAATTCCCTAAAACACGATTACAAACAATCCCAAGTGGGTACGCCTGATTACTCCGATTTGTTGTTGGATAAATACATTTCGGTTATCGAAATTGTGAATCCAATGCACCGCATGTGGAGCGACGGTCGCTGGAATAAACTCACCATGGCACACGGTTGCTATTGGGGAAAATGTACTTTTTGCGATATTTCTTTAGATTATATCAAAGTATATGAACCCGTTGCCGCCAGTTTATTATGCGACCGGATGGAGGAGATGATAGCCCAAACAGGTGAGAACGGATTTCATTTTGTAGATGAAGCGGCACCTCCGGCTTTGATGCGCGCTTTGGCTCTCGAGATCCTTCGAAGAAAATTAGCAGTGACCTGGTGGACGAACATTCGTTTCGAAAAAAGCTTTACCAGAGATTTGTGTTTGCTTTTAAAAGCTTCAGGCTGTATCGCCGTTTCTGGCGGACTCGAAGTAGCTTCTGATAGATTATTGAAATTAATAGACAAAGGAGTGACGGTGGAACAGGTTGCTAAAGTCACCCGAAATTTTACCGAAGCAGGCGTAATGGTTCATGCCTATTTGATGTACGGTTACCCCACACAAACTATTCAGGAAACCGTAGACAGTCTCGAAATGGTGCGACAATTATTTGAAGTAGGCGTGTTGCAATCCGGGTTTTGGCATCAGTTTGCTATGACGGCGCACAGTCCCGTAGGCTTGTATCCGGAGAAATTTGGTGTAGTAAAAGAAACCGAAATCTTAGGAACTTTTGCCAACAATGATATTAATTATACTGATTCAACAGGAATCGATCATGATAAATTCAGTTTTGGACTCAAGAAATCTTTGTTCAATTTCATGCATGGAATCTGTTTTGATTATGAGTTGCAGGATTGGTTTGAATTTAAAATTCCAAAAACAAAAGTAGCTCCTGATTTTATTTTTGATGCTTTGCAAGAAGACGATAACTTCAATAGTAAGCCCACTGCCAAAATTGTCTGGTTAGGAGGGAAGCCATTTGTTGAGCATTTTACTAAGTCTAAAAAAGGGAATTCCTGGGAGCTAATGTCGTTAACTTTCCATGATAAAAAAGAAAGTTTCGCTATTCAAACCAATAAAAGTGAAGGAGAATGGCTGGTTAATATGCTTCAGAAAATAGCTGTCTCGAATATTAAAATCCACACGTTTCAAGAAATAAAAACAGATTTTGAAATGCAACTGGAAGACTTTGAATTGTTTTGGTACTCAAAACCAATTAAAACCCTAAGAGAATTTGGATTGTTAATGTTGTAAATTTATTTTAAGAGATCTATTTCAAATTAGCATAAAACTTTTATTTTTCGATTACGAAAACGTTTTCTTTACTTATTTTTACAACCAATTAAATAAATAAATGTATGAGTATTGGTTATAAAGCAAATGTTAATGATGCTTTTCATTTTGATTTGGAAATGGAAAGTATTTCACAGCTGGATGCAGTTAGTGTAGCAGCTAATAAATTTCATATACTGCATCAGAATATCCCTTATAAAGCGGAAATTCTAACTTCCGATTTTCTTCAAAAAAGCTACACGGTAAAGGTAAATAACAACACCTATGTTGTTGCAATTTCAAACCCTTTGGATATTCTCATCAAAGAAATGGGGTTTGAAGTGGGGCTTACCAAACAAGTCAATTTTATCAAAGCACCGATGCCTGGATTGATTCTGGAAATTAGCGTTGTAGTGGGGCAAAGTGTAAAAGAAAACGACAACTTAATTATTTTGGGGGCCATGAAAATGGAAAACAGTTTTCTTTCTCCTCGTGACGGCGTTATCAAAACGATTTCGGTAGTGATGGGAGATGCAGTAGATAAAGGACAGTTATTAATTGAATTCGAATAAAGGAGCAGCAAGTATTTACAGCTTCTGTAGTGCTGCAGTAAAACGATTTATTGCTTATTAAAATATGAAAAAAATATTAGTTGCCAATAGAGGAGAAATTGCCATTAGGGTGATGAAAACCGCACAAAAAATGGGCATTAAAACCGTGGCGGTATATTCTACTGCTGATAGAAATGCGCCTCATGTAAAATTTGCGGATGAAGCCGTCTGGATTGGTGAAGCACCTTCGAATCAGTCGTATTTATTAGGAAGCAAAATCATTGAAGTGGCCAAAGCCTTAAACGTGGATGCGATTCACCCGGGTTATGGATTCCTAAGCGAAAATGCTGATTTTGCGGAAGAAGCAGAAAAAAATAACATCATCTTTATTGGTCCCAAGTCGAAAGCAATAAAAATTATGGGAAGTAAATTAGCGGCCAAAGATGCCGTTAAGCAATACAATATTCCAATGGTTCCCGGTTTTGACGAAGCGATTACCGATGTCGAAAAAGCTAAAGTAGTTGCCAAGAAAATTGGTTTTCCTATTCTGATTAAAGCCTCTGCTGGAGGTGGTGGAAAAGGAATGCGTGTTGTAGAAAGTGAAACAGATTTCAAATCCCAAATGGACAGAGCTATCAGTGAAGCAATTTCCGCTTTCGGAGATGGTTCCGTTTTTATAGAAAAATATGTAGCCTCACCAAGACATATCGAAATTCAGGTAATGGCGGACAGTCATGGTAATGTTTTGTATTTATTCGAAAGAGAATGCAGTATCCAGCGTCGTCATCAAAAAGTGATAGAAGAAGCTCCTTCTTCGGTTTTAACACCCGAACTGCGAAAAAAAATGGGTGAGGCAGCCGTTTTGGTTGCCAAATCCTGTGATTATTTAGGAGCGGGAACAGTCGAATTTTTATTGGACGAAAATAATAATTTCTACTTTTTGGAGATGAACACCCGTTTGCAGGTTGAGCATCCCGTTACGGAATGGATTACAGGAACTGATTTGGTTGAATTACAAATCAGAGTGGCAAGAGGAGAAGTATTGGCAATCAAACAGGAAGATTTAAAAATAAAAGGACACGCAATGGAATTGCGTGTGTATGCCGAAGATCCCATGAATGATTTTCTACCAAGCGTAGGTCATTTGGATGTGTATCAATTGCCAGAGGGTGAGGGTATTCGTGTAGATAACGGTTTTGAGCAGGGCATGGATATTCCCATCTATTACGATCCAATGCTGGCAAAATTAATCACTTATGGCGAAACCCGTGAGGAAGCAATTCAAATTATGCTAAAAGCCATTGAAGACTATCAGGTGGAAGGCGTTCGCACCACGTTGCCTTTCGGTAAATTTGTTTTTGAACACGAGGGCTTTCGTTCCGGAAAATTTGACACTCATTTCGTAAAGAATTATTACAATGCCGATGTGTTGAAAAAACAAATGGCACAAGAAGCTGAAATTGCTGCTTTGGTGGCGCTAAAACAGTATTTTGAAGATCAAAAAATCGTACGCTTACTAAATTAAAATAGTTGTTGGACCATTAAGAGATTAAGTTTGATTTTGTGAAAAAAAACAGGTAATACCTTAATGATTAAAAAAAAATTAAAATTAGGGAACGGCGGTTAAAAAAGAACAGTATGAAGGACAAAATAAATACATTAAACGATAAAATTGGCCAAGCTCATTTGGGAGGTGGTAAAAAACGGATCGAAAAACAGCATTCCAATAAAAAACTGACAGCAAGAGAACGCATCAATTATTTGATGGACGAAGGTTCTTTTGAAGAAATTGGGATGTTGGTAACGCACCGTACATCTGATTTTGGAATGGAAAAAGAGCTGTATTATGGTGACGGAGTCATTACAGGATATGGAACCATAAATGGACGATTGGTTTATATTTTTGCTCAGGATTTTACCGTTTTTGGTGGTTCGCTATCCGAAACGCATGCAGAGAAAATTTGTAAAGTCATGGATATGGCGGTCAAAATGGGAGCGCCCATGATTGGACTGAATGATTCTGGTGGTGCACGTATTCAGGAAGGCGTCCGTTCTTTAGGAGGTTATGCCGATATTTTTTACCGAAACGTGCAAGCTTCGGGCGTGATTCCACAAATCTCGGCTATTATGGGGCCCTGTGCCGGTGGAGCCGTTTATTCTCCTGCTATGACTGATTTTACGATGATGGTCGAAAACACCAGCTATATGTTTGTAACAGGCCCCAATGTGGTAAAAACTGTGACTAATGAAACCGTAACTTCGGAGGAATTGGGAGGGGCGAGTACGCATTCCACTAAATCCGGTGTGGCGCATTGCACCTCGGCAAATGATGTGGAATGTCTGGAAGATTTGAAACGATTGTTGCGTTATTTGCCACAAAGCAATAAAGAAATGCCTCGCAATTTGCCCTATGAACTGAACGATGAGGTACGTATTGAATTGGCGACTATTATTCCCGAAAATCCGAACAAGCCCTACGATATGCATGAGGTGATTGGAGGAATTATTGATGAAGATTCATTTTTTGAAATTCATAAAAATTATGCTGAAAATATCCTGGTGGGTTTTGCACGATTAGCAGGAAAAAGCATTGGGATTATAGCCAATCAACCGATGATTTTAGCCGGTTGTCTTGATGTGAACAGTTCGAAAAAAGCGGCGCGATTTACCCGTTTTTGCGATTGTTTTAATATTCCGTTATTGGTTTTAGTGGATGTCCCGGGTTTTTTACCGGGAACTGATCAAGAGTGGAACGGGATTATCGTTCATGGGGCGAAATTGTTATATGCCTTAAGCGAAGCAACCGTACCCAGAATAACTGTGATTACGCGTAAAGCCTACGGTGGAGCCTATGATGTGATGAACTCCAAACACATTGGTGCCGACATGAATTTTGCTTGGCCAACAGCTGAAATTGCAGTTATGGGAGCCAAAGGCGCCTCTGAAATTATATTTAAAAAAGAAATTAACGATGCCGAAGACCACGAAGCAAAACTTTTGGAGAAAGAAGCAGAATATGCCGATTTGTTTGCAAATCCATATACCGCAGCCCAACGCGGTTTTGTAGATGAGGTAATCCTCCCACAGGATACCCGACGCAAATTGATAAAAGCCTTTAGCATGCTTGAAAGTAAAGTTAGCGTGACTCCTAAAAGAAAACATGGAAATATTCCTTTGTAAGTATTGGACAGAAATTGAAAAGCCACCTGATGACAAAGGTGGCTTTTGTGTTATAGAAGAAAATTATAGCGGAGAGTCCCTTCTTGTTAGAATGACAAAAAGGAGGATTATGAAAAGAAAGTTGTTAATGAAGACTTACTACTTTTGTTATTTTCCAATCGTTATTATTGTTCTGCCAAAAGATTATAAATTTACTTGCATGAGATGGCGTTCCAGCCTTTTCGGTATTGTTGTGAAATTTATGAAGTCCCATTTCGATAGCTCCAAAATCCTTAATTGGATATACTTCAATACTTCCTTTGACTAATTCCCTGGTAACTTTACCACAAACGTATTTTTTTGTGCCGTCTAAAATTTCCTGTTTAGCTGTCATCAGTCCGCCTTTATCGTGGTAAAATTCTATTTTATCAGAGTAAATTTCCGCTTGCTTGTCAAGATTACAGGTGTTATAGGCTTCAAAAAACACACTGTCCATAGCTACGATAGTCTTGTATAGCTCTGGATTGTCAGGAGTGTAATTATACAAAGGCGTTATAGCTTTTTTAGACGAACAGGCGGAAATACTAATAGCTACTATCAAACAGAAAAAAAAGGATGTTTTACTTCCACTCATACTATTTTTATAGTTGTTTTTATACTGAAATCGCTTTCAACATTTAATTTATATGTAATTAAAAATATAGATTATTTATGTAAAAATAACTAAAACAATCCGCCCTTAAGAATTATCTTATTAACATGACTTTGTTAGCATGCAAAGAAATTGTATTGAAGAATATTTTGATTGGGGAAGTGTGGATTTGCTCGGGACAATCCAATATGGAAATGTCCGCTAGTTGGGGCATTGAAAACGGTGATGAAGAGGTGAAGAATGCCACGAATCCGAATATCCGATTTTTTATTATTCCTTAACTGATGGCAAATTTGCGGTAAAATAATGTATCAGGTAAAGGGACAGAATGCACGCCTGAAACGAAATTTCAGTGCGGTAGGTTATTTTTTCGCCAAACGATTGCAGGAGGATTTAAAAAATGTGCCTATCGGTTTGATCGGCTCGAATTGTGGAGGAACGCCGGCGGAGATTTGGATGCCGGAAGATGTAATTCAAAAGGATCCTGTTTTATTGGAAAGTGCCAAAACCAACCAGGGAGGGCTTTTAATGTGATGATTTATCCTTTGGTGGAATTTAAAATTGCGAGTGTGATTGCTATTAGGGCGAATCGAATGTAGGTTCACCGGTTTATAACAAAACCTTTTCAGCTTTAATTACTTCTTGGAGAAAATTATGGAATTATGAGTTTCCGTTTTACTACGTTCAGATTGCGAATAATACTTTGGTTTTCCTTAAGCATCCGAACTTCCCAAAGAAGAGGGAGAAGGAATGTTTACTATAGTTTGTATTACTTAAAATTAAATATAATAAATTTAACCCGATTTGTATGAAAAACAGGTCGGGTTTATTTGCATTATATACATACGAATGCGAATTTTACAAATTATAAAATTGAAAAATCAAATCTTTAAATTGATACAATGAAATACAACAGATGTGGGAAAAGTGGTTTGTTATTACCTCAAATTTCTCTTGGCTTATGGCATAATTTCGGTTCGGTAGATAATTTTGAAAATGGAGAAAATATTGTTAAAGCCGCTTTTGACAAAGGAATTACCCATTTTGATTTGGCCAACAATTACGGCCCGGTTCCGGGTTCTGCGGAAACTAATTTTGGTAAAATTCTAAAAAATAATTTTCAAGGAAACCTGCGCGATGAAATCGTAATTACTACCAAAGCCGGTTACACGATGTGGGATGGACCCTATGGAGACTGGGGTTCCCGAAAATATTTATTATCGAGTTTAGACCAAAGTTTGAAGCGTATGAATCTGGAATATGTAGATATTTTTTATTCGCATCGTTTTGATCCGGAAACGCCTTTGGAAGAAACCATGATGGCATTGGATTATGCCGTACGAAGCGGAAAAGCATTGTATGCCGGAATTTCCAATTATAATGCAGCACAAACAAGGGAAGCTACCGAAATCCTAAAACGTTTGGGAACACCCTGTTTAATTCATCAGGTGAAATATTCGATGTTTGTGAGACAGCCAGAAGCCGGTTTACTCGACGTTCTGGAAGAAAAAGGTGTAGGCTGTATTGCATTTTCACCTTTGGCACAAGGACTTTTAACGGACAAATACCTGAAAGGAATTCCGAAAAATTCAAGGGCTTCCAATCCAAACGGACATTTAACAACGGATGAAGTGTCGGAGGAAAGAATTCAGAAAATCATTCAACTGAATGCCATTGCACAGCAAAGAAATCAATCGTTAGCTCAAATGGCTTTGGCCTGGTTATTAAAAGACAACCGAATCACTTCTGTTTTGATTGGCGCGAGTTCCGTGGGCCAATTAAATAACAATATTGACAGTTTGCAAAATCTGGATTTTTCCAAAGAAGAATTAGCCGACATTGAAAGTATTTTGGGATAATAAAAAAAGGTGAAATTTTTGATTTTACCTTTTTTTATTTTAATAGCAGCTGTTATTTTTTGGTTGAAGAATAGTGTATGATTTTATTTTTAAGTGAGATGTTTCAATCATTTTAAACAAACATCATTTCAATTTCAAATTGTACATTTTCACCATTTCCAATGTCAATCGATCCGAAGAAAAAACGGAGTTTAAACCTTGTGGCTCTTGCGGAGGATCGGCAGTAAAAGGGTTCCCGATATTCCATTTCCCACTAGGGTTAACCGCTTTTCCTTCGCCACCAAAACCCCAAAAATTAATTCCTTGCAACGTTTCGTTATTGGCATGACTTTTTATTAGTCGGTCAAAGAAAGCTTTGTAAAATGCATTTCTGTCCACAACGGATGATTTAGGTGAAAGGCTCTCGTTTGCTCTTGGAAAACCTAATTCTTCAATAACAATTGGTCTGTCTAATTTTTTTGCCACAGCAATATGTTCGTCGATGTATTGCGTTGCCTTTTCAATTGCGATTGGCAAAGTGGACTTCGGATCTTCAGCCTTGAACCAACCCCAGTTTTTTGGCCAAATGTGCATCGTCAAATAGTCAATTTTTGCATTGCTGTGTGTGCGCTCAAAAGTAGCCAAATCATCATTAGAGCCTACTTTTCCTTCGGAACCTGTCGAAATCAAGTGATTTGGGTCTAAACGATCAATCAAATCAACCGTTTTGTTCAGCCATAGCGTAAATTTTTCTTCATTTTCAATACTAAGAACGCGGGGTTCATTACCTATTTGCCAAGCCATAATAGCGTTGTCTTCGGTATATTTTTTATTATTATACGTATTTGTTCTGCCCAAAATGTATTTAATATGATTTTCAAAAGCTGCCATACACGGTTCACAACTGTGGTACTGCTTCACATAATCCATAAATTGCGGCCAGGTGTTGGACTGAATGTTCGGATTCGGAATTTTTCCATAGCCATTCCATTCTAAATATTGTGACATTCCACCAGACCATTCCCAGTTGTTGTTGAGGTATAAAACCGCATACATATTACGTTTTCCCATTTCCGAAATCAGAAAATCCAAACCGTCCAATACATCCTCATTGTATTTTCCTTGTTCGTATTGCAAAGCCGGACTCACGGTATAATCATATGTCCCTCCGTCGGCCCCCACCAATATTCTAAGATTGTCAATTCCATTTTTCTGCATTAAATCCAATTCACGAAAGAGTCTTTTTCGGTCCCCTACTTTTTTAGAACCCAATAAACTGCCATACCAATAGTTGGCACCAACATACGAATACGGTTTGTCACCTTTGTAAAATTGAGTTCCTTTTACTGTTATTGGTGCTTGTTTTTGTGCCGAACAAGTAATTGTCCAAACGTAAAAAGAACACAGTATTATTTTTGAAATTAAATTCTTCATGGTTTTTTATTTAAGAGCTATTTGTGGAAATTCGGTTTCAATTTCGATTTTTCTTTTTTGGAAATCGGTAGGTATTGTTTTTTGTAGTCATGATTGAAAGTTCTAAAACCAAGTATTAATTAGTTAAATTTCTTTTGTTGCTAAGTTCTTGTTCGATAATCTGTAATTTTTTTTCTGTAAGCGGATAGAATAAAATGAAAAGCATGGAAATGACTGCAGCAGCAGCGGGAAGAATGCTTAACATCAGTTGGATTCCATTTTGAGTAACTGCGGTCTGCTCAATATTGGCTTGAAAACCATAGTATCCCAAAAGCCATCCGGTTGCTGCGCCTCCTATTGTCCATCCAAATTTTTGGGACATCGAAGAAGCAGAAAACACAAGTCCTGTAGCGCGTCTTCCTTGTTTCCATTCGGAATAATCAGCGCTATCGGCATACATTGACCATATTAATGGGAAAATACAACCTGCGCAAATACTGATTAATACTTGGAAAACCATAATCAGCAGTATGTCTTCTTTTCCGAAAAAATAGAAAATCACGCTTAAAATAGCAGCTAAAGACATAGCGCCGAAAAAGGTGTTCTTTTTACCAATCGTATTTGCTATTGGAGTCGCGGCAATCACACCGATAATATTTGCTGCCTGACCCAACACTAAGTATAGGGAAGTTGGAGTCATGGCAAAAGGTTCTCCAAAAAGATTGAAGCTATAACTGACTGTATTACTCACATAATATTTAAAGTAATATACTGCCGCTCCGTCACGGATGGAATTGAATATTAGGGCTCCAATTCCGGCACCAAGGAGAATCCACCAGGGTTTGTTTTTCCAAAGATCTTTCAGATCTTCTTTTAAGTCATGTTTCTCATCTGAAATGGGTAGAACACGTTCTTTAGTTAGAAAAAAACAGCCCAAGAAAAATAGGGTAGTAATCATTCCAAAAATAGTGATGGTGTATAGCCAACCTATTTTTGAATTCATGTTGCCGCCAAAATGATTTACCAGCGGCTCAATTAACCAAAGGGCTAATAAACTGCCGCCAAAAGCAAAAACCATTCGATAGGAAGAAAGAGTGGTCCGCTCTTTTCTATCTGAAGACATAACACCCAAAAGGGACGCATAAGGAACATTTATGATGGAATACACCATCATCATTAGGGAATAGGTAACATAAGCGTAGATTATTTTTCCTTTTTGATCAAAATCAGGGGTGCAAAATGTTAAAATTCCTATTACTGCAAAGGGTATGGCCGTCCATAGTAAATAAGGTCTGAATTTACCCCAACGTGTTTTTGTTCGGTCCGCAATAATTCCTACGAGAGGATCAAAACAGGAATCCCAGATTCTGGTGATCAGGAACATAGTCCCTACAACAGCAGGTGCCAAACCGAAAACATCGGTGTAGAAAAACAGGAGATACATACTGAAAATCTTCCAGAACATCGAGGAGGCAGCATCTCCCAATCCATAACCCACTTTTTCTTTTATACTTATTTTATTGTGCATTTTTTTTTTTTGTTTAAAGGTATAAAGGCAATTAATTATTTTTTATATAGGTTTTCTTTCGCAGCCTCTTTTTCGAATAAAGTGGTATCAAGATTGTAAAAATCTATGAAGTCTTTTTCGCTCAGCTGTCCTTTATGAGGGGCATAGTAATGCATTTTTTGTTCTTTTTCTTGCCATCCGCGGTTTCTCCAGACTAATACATAGCAAATTTTATAATCACCGATGGCTTTTATAAGCGTATCGGTCCATTTATCATAAGGAATCGCTTCATACCCTGTTTCGGCAAAAGCCATGATCGTATTTTGCTCTTTCGCTACTTCATCCATTATTTTGAATTGTCTTTGGCAATTTTTAATAAAGGAATTATCTTTTGTGTCAAAACTCAAAATATCAGCATAATTTGGACCAGGGTAGTATTCCGAAAAATCTTCTTTCGTTTTGAAATCTGCGGTATTGTACATATATATTAAATTATGCCCCCCCCCCCCCCCCCCTCTTTTTTTTTGTAAATAATCAATGGTGAATTTCCATAAAGTTTTGATTTCCGTCGGGTTTCCATTGTTTTTGCACCACCAAAACCAGTTTCCTATAAGTTCATGAAAGGGGCTATATAGCATAGGAATTGGTTTTCCGTTTTTCATCTTTTAAAGTTAAAATATATTTTGCTGCTTCATCTAACCAGGATTTAAATTTTTCATGACTTTCTCCTTCAGATAAAGCCAAAGCCAACGATTTTGGAGTGGTGTCCCAAACATTTTTTTCGGTCAAAGGATTATCAAAATGCGAGCTTAAGGTTCGGGAACTTTTACGAAAGTATAACATCGAAAAATAAATCATTTAAACTCTAAACGAAAGTTTGGAGTTTAAATGATTTATTTTTTTTTTTCGGTTTAAAATTAAAGAGAAAATAGTCAAAAACAATACAGTATCTTATATCCTTACAATACCGGTGATTCTGTACATTATAAACCGATTGATAAAATTTATTTGTATTAATTAAGACAGTATTTCAAAATATTTTTTTTAAGGCTAAAAGAAGCTAATTCAGTACTACACTATTATAAAAAAAATCTATTAATTTATCGATTCATCAGCAATGCTTAATGCCTGGGAGATAATTGCTAAGCCTTCATCTATTTGAGCTTCGTTAATAATTAGAGGTGGTGCTATAAAAATATAACCCCAACGAACAAAGGTGTACAGCCCTAATTCTCTTAACTTGGCGCCCACTTTATTCATAACTTCCATTTCGGCAGCATTAGCATTGAAAGGCGCCATCAATTGATAGGGTTCTTTACTTTTGACAACATCTAAACAACCCAATAATCCTCTGTTTCTAAAATCGCCCATTGAAGGGTGTTGTGAACGCATTTCGTTGATGCGTTTCTCCAGATAAGCACCCATTTTATTGGTGTTTTCGATTAAGTTGTCACTTTCGTAAATGTTGACAACAGCCAGTGACGCAGCCAAAGAAACGGGATGTGAATTATACGTTAATCCCAACCATAAAGGAGAATCGTCGAATTTTGCGGCAATTTTATCTGAAACCATTAAGCAACCCAATGGTAAATACGAGGATGTCAGGCCTTTTGCCATGCAAATCATGTCAGGTATAATGTCGCTATGTTCAAATCCGAACCATTTTCCGGTTCTTCCAAAGCCACTCATTACTTCATCGGCAATAAACAGCATCTCATATTTTTCGCATAACGCTTTAATCCCTTTTAGATACCCTTTTGGATAATGAAGGCAACCGGAAGAACCGCTTTCTCCTTCGAAAACAAAGGCGGCAATTGTATGTCCACCTTCATAGCAGATGATTCTTTCTACCGCATCTAAACTCCATTTTAATCTCGTGTCTTCGTCTTGATCGCTTAAACCATAAAAATCATAGGGATCGTCAAGATGAAAAATATTAGTCGATTGCTGTGCATCGGTATATTGTTTTCTGGGATCTCCACCCACAGTCATACTTGCAGAAGAATTTCCGTGAAAGCCGCGGTATCTTCCAAATATTTTATGTTTTCCAGTATAGAGACGGGCTAGTTTTATGGCATTTTCAATTGAGGAAGCACCACAAAGCGTAAAAAAAGCTTTGTTTAAATCTCCAGGACAAATCTCTGCTAATTTTTTTGCTAATTTTGCTCGAATTTCGGTGGTGCATGAAGGGGTTACATAACTCACTTTTTGCATTTGTTCGACTACGGCATCAGTAACGCGCTGGTCGCCATGACCTATATTCACCGACATTAATCCGCTGGAGAAATCGATGATTTTTTTTCCGCCTGTTTCATATAAATAAACACCTTCGGCTCTTTCAATTGGAATGGGATTTACATTTTTTTGGGCAACCCAGGTAAACAGGCTGAATTGTTTACTATCGTTTATTATTTGCTCTTTAGTCAACATGCTCTTATTGATATGGTTTAGTTTATTTTACAGCAAGATCATACGAGTAGAGGTATTCCTCTCTTTTGAACCCCATTTTGTGATAGAGTCCTTGTGCTATGATGTTATTTTTTGCTGTTCTCAATCGAATTAAATCGGAACCTAATTCTTTAGCCAAATCAACAGTTTTTAGAATTAATTGTTCTCCAATTCTTTTTTTTCGGACAGTTGGGTCAACAAATAAATCATTTAAAATCAGTATTTTATGTAACGCTAAAGAAGAGAAGGTGACGTAAATTAAAGTAAATCCGACGGCTTTTTCTTTATCATCGTCATCAAAAGCTAAAAAAATAATAGCTTCGTTATTTTCTAATCGTTCTTTTAAATAGGATTTGTGTTTTTCATAATTGGAGGGTTTTCCATAAAAAACCAAGTATTGATCAAACAATGGCGTCAATTGGTCTAAATCTTGTAAAGTAGCTTTTCGTATCATAACTGTCTATTTTTTAATGGTTGGGTATTAAAAATACAAATTATTATTTAATATTCATCGTCCTCTCCTTTGAAGCGTCCTGTGACTTCGGGATTGGTAAGAATTTTAGCTCATCCAATTGGTGCCCGCATCAGGATTCCATTTGGTAGTCGTTTTCTTTTCTTTGGTAAAAAATCCAATGGCACTTTTTCCTGTAATATCTCCTGAACCAAAACGGGATTCATTCCATCCTCCAAAACCGAAAGGCTCTCGGGGAACAGGAACGCCAATATTAACGCCACACATTCCCGCTGAAGCATTTTCAGTAACATAATTTGCCAAAGCGCCACTTTGTGTAAATACAGAACAGGCATTTCCATAAGGATTTGCATTTTCAAGTGCCAAAGCTTCATCAATCGTGTTAACGCGAACAATAGTAAGTACGGGACCAAATATTTCCTCCTTTGCCACACGCATATCGGCGGTTGCGTAATCTATAATAGTTGGGCCAACATAAAAACCATTTTCCTTTCCGGTAACAATTGTATTGCGACCGTCCAAAAGGATTTTGGCACCTTGTTGTTCGGCTTCCGTGATATAAGACTCAATTCTTTCTTTGGCTGCTTTTGAAATCACGGCGCCCAATGTTGTTCCGCACTGAATTTTATTAGCATCATCGATTAATTTGTCTAAAATAGCACTGCAATTTCCAACAGCTATTAAAGTAGCCGCTGCCATACATCTTTGCCCTGCACAACCACTCATGGAAGCAACTATATTAGAAGAGACCATATCTGGATGCGCATCCGGAAGCAGAATGATATGATTTTTTGCTCCGCCAAGTGCTAAAACTTGTTTCAAATTATGACTTGCTCTTTGATATACTATTTTTGCCACTTTTGTAGAACCTACAAAAGTAATGGCTTTGATATCCGGATGATCACAAAGATTCTCAACAGTTGATTGTGTTCCATTTATAATATTGAATAAACCGTCAGGAAGGCCGGCTTCCTTCAATAATTTTGCTGTATACTGGCTACTAATGGGTACCGCTTCGGATGGTTTCAAAATAAAGGCATTTCCCAATGCGATAGCATTGACAATAGTCCAATGGGGCACCATAGTTGGAAAATTAAAAGGAACAATTGAAGCTACAATTCCCAATGGTAGTTTAGTCGAGGAGCAATAGACTCCTTTACTTACTTCCATATTTTCTCCATTTACAAATTGCGGTAGTGAACAGGCAAATTCAGTCAGTTCAATTGCTTTGTCAATTTCGGTTTTGGCTTCACTATGAGTTTTTCCGTTTTCACGGTAAATAATTTCGGTTAGTTCAGCACTGTTTTGCTCCAGTAATTGTTTGTATTTATAGAAAACCTGTACACGTTCCTTTAAGGTAACTTTTTGCCAGGCTTTTTGTGCTTTTTGCGCAAAACGGATAATCGTATTCAAATCTTCCATTGTGGATTCTTTGAAAGTAGTCAATTCATTTCCATCTAAAGGTGATATAACAGTATGGATTTTGGCAGAGCTTCCTGATCTAAACTCTCCATTTATAAAGTTTTTTACTTCATCAAATGTCATAATTATGCTTTTTTAATTTTTTAAAAATACAAAATTTAGTAAAAATATAACAGTATTTTTTTTATAAATTATAAATATCGTTAGATTTACAAAATAATTACTAATATATTAATTTATTTACAATATGAGTTAGTTGCGATTAAATATGGGTTAATAAATACGATGTTGTTTTTACCATTGAAGCCAACGAAATTTGGATGGAATTAAGGTATGAAAAAATTATTAAACTGACAGTTCTTTCAGAGCGTTGTTAAAAATAGAAAAAAATGAGTGTATTAGATGATGAATTGGATTACCAAATATTGACATTGCTTCAAAAAGACGGGAGAATGTCATTTACCGAAATATCAAAAGAAATTAATGTGGCTGTAAGTACGATACGGCACCGTTACATCAACTTGGTTGAAGATGGGACTTTAAAAATAATAGGAAGGGTAGATCCAAATAAAATTGGTTTCAATGCTTACGCAAGTGTTTTGATTTCAGTCAAGCCAAAATCACATCTGAACACTATCTTTGAAGAATTGACAAAACTGCCCGAAATCAGTTTTTTGGCATCCGTTTCAGGGGACTATGATATAGAAGCCAATGTTATGTGTCGTGATATGGAACATCTGAATGCATTATTGGGAGGCAAAATTCATATTTTGGAAGGTGTTTTCGATACCAAAACAAATATGTATATGAAAATTTATAAATTCGCGCAACCTGATTTGGAATTCGCGAAATTATCAGGCAAGCAAAATGAATAATGCCCTACATTATAAGAGCAACAAAGTAACCTAAACGTTTGTGTAATTTTCAACCCATCCGGTATCGGCTAAAGATGTCAAAATTATTGATGCTGGCGAAAGGGAACTGATTCGTGTGCAGGTGGAATTGGCGTAAATAATGTGGGATATGGGAGTAAATTTTAAATAGAAAATAAAATGATATTCAAATCAATAAATCCATTTTCAGGGGAAATTATAGGGGAACACGAGGTATTGACGAACAGCCAATTGAATCATAAATTGGAATTATCAGAAAATGCTTTTAAGAACTGGCGTATCACGTCTTTTCAGGAAAGAGCTGATAAAATGAAAAAGCTGGCTAACATCTTGAGAGCTAATAAAGAGGAGTTGGGTTTATTGATTACTAGTGAAATGGGTAAAATTATATCCGAAGCAATTAGTGAAGTCGAAAAATCAGCAGGAAATTGTGATTTCTATGCAGCCAATGCAGAAAAAATGCTGAAAGACGAAACATACGATACGCCTTTTACAAGCATGTCGGTTTACGACCCGATGGGTACTGTTTTTGCGATTATGCCTTGGAATTACCCTTTTTGGCAAGTACTCCGTTATGCGGCTCCGGCAATTATGGCGGGTAATGTGACGCTTTTAAAGCATGCTCGAAATGTTATTGGTTGTGCTAAAGCTATCGAAAATGCATTTCTGGAAGCAGGTTTTCCAGAGGGAGTTTTTCAGCAAATAACCATAGATGTTACGCATGTCGAAAGTGTAATCGCTTCCGATATTGTTCATGGAATTACGTTGACTGGTAGCGAAATGACAGGCTCTTCTGTGGCTTCGTTGGCTGGAAAGTATATTAAAAAGTCCGTTATGGAGTTGGGGGGGTCGGATGCATTTATTGTTCTGAATGATGCCGATTTAGAAAAAGCTGCTACTGTTGCTACTCAATCCAGAATGTTAAATGCGGGACAGGCTTGCATTTGCGCCAAACGTTTTATCGTTACCGATAAAGTAGCGGATGAATTTGTGGCCCTTTTTGCCCAAAAAGTAAATGCTTTGAATCAGGGAAATCCGTTACAGGATGGAATCAATATGGGGCCTTTGGCGCGACTGGATTTGGCCGAAAAATTAAGTGGTCAATTAGAAAAATCGCTACAGCAGGGAGCAAAATTGGTACTAGGGGGACAACGAGAGCATTGTAATTTCGAACCCACATTGATTGATTTTGTCGATCCTGGTAATATTGCTTTTCAGGAGGAGACCTTTGGTCCATTGGCAACCATAATTAGAGCCAAGGATGAAATTGATGCTGTCGCGATTGCCAATAACCATAGATATGGGTTGGCTTCGGCTATTTGGACGGAAGATCGTGAAAATGCCTATCGCCTGGCCAGAAAAATTGAAGCTGGAAATGTTTTTATAAATTCATTGGCACGTTCTGATTCCAGAATTCCTTTTGGAGGAATCAAAAAATCAGGCTACGGAAGAGAATTGTCTGAAATTGGTATCAAGGAATTTATGAATATGAAATCGGTAATTATCGAATAATTATAATTAAGAATAAAAATTGAAAATGAAAAAAGCACTATTGATTTTAGCGTTATTAGTAAAAGGTGGTCTGGCATTTGCACAAGAAGCACCAGTTAGTGCGCTTTTCGCCGAACCAGAAACCCCTGAAAGTAAATTTACGGCAGGCGTGGATATCGTCTATCCCTATTTGTGGAGAGGAATTAGATATTATGGCGATAAAATCGCTTTTCAACCGTATCTTTCTTATGCCGTTACAGATAAATTGTCTGTTGGAGTATGGGCAACAACAAACTTTTCTGATGCAGCAGACGCCTACAACGAATTCGATTGGAATATCTCCTATCAATTATCACCGGTTGTCAGCGTAATGTTGAGTGATTATTATTGGCCAGCTACCAAAAAAAATAGGGACTGGGAGCGGAGCAGTTATTTTGATTATTCTGAGGGTTCTGCTCAGACTTTAGATTTTTCGGTACTACTGAACTTTACTGAAAAAGGAGTACCAATTGATTTTCAATGGAGTACTATTGTAGGAGGTAATGATTATAAGTATGATGAGAATGATGAAAGGACTCGGGCCTTTTCTAGTTATGCTGAAATGGGATATACCTGTTCTATTGAAAAAGTGGGTATTGATGTAAGACCTTTTGTTGGAGCAGCAGTTATAAATGGCGGTTATTATGGCGCAGATGCGAACGGAAAAGCAGGCTTTACTTTTACTAATGTAGGTGTAAATGTGGCTAAGGAGTTTAAAATTACCGATAAATTTAGTTTGCCGGTTTTTGTTCGATATACCAATAATGACTACGGAGTTCAAGAATTTGACGCGAATGATAATCGTACTAAAACGGTGAGAAATTTCTTTTCAACGGGTGTTACATTCACTATCAGGTAATTTGAATTCTTGATAGGTTTCCTATAAACCATTTGTAATAAAAAATCGCCCGAAGGCGATTTTTTTACTTTAGAATCTCAATTGGTACACTTCGTCCAAATCTTTTTCCGAACTTATATTTACATTTAAATCAGTTACAAAACCTGAATTCAGTCCATAAACCCAGCCATGTAGCGTTAAATCTTGTCCGTTTTTCCATGCCGCCTGGACAATTGACGTTTTGGCTAAATCAAAAACCTGCTCTTTGACATTGATTTCGACAAAAGCATTGAAGCGGTCCGTCTCATCAGTAATTGAATTTAAATACTGATCGTGTAATCTGTAAACATCTTTTATGTGTCGAATCCAATTGTCAATAATACCAATTGAATCATTCCCCATGGCAGCCTTTATGCCACCACAGCCATAATGGCCACAAACAAGTACATGTTTTACTTTTAAAACATTTACGGCATAATCCAGAACACTCAACATATTCATATCCGTATGGACGACCATATTGGCAATATTTCTATGAACAAATACTTCTCCCGGTTTGGCTCCAACTATTTCGTTTGCCGGAACCCTGCTGTCTGAACAGCCAATCCATAATAATGGGGGTGTTTGTCCTTTGGCTAAATCTTCAAAATAATTCGGATCGTTAGCCAAAGAGGTTTCGACCCATTTTTTGTTGTTATCTAATATTTTTTTATAAAAATCGCTCATTTTTTTGTTTTGTTAAATTTGAATAGTCTCTTTTTTAGTGTTTTAAAATGATTATTAAGGGAAAGAGATTTTGTTAAAAATTAATTACTTAAGAAAATCCTCAGAAAGGATTTCTCTTTGAACTGTTTTTCTTTTCGCCGCATCATAATAATGCTCAAAAGTAACTTTGTTTGGCGTTTCATCACTGTTTTCTAACTGATAAGCTTTTTTAAACCCTCTAAGCTTAACTTTTATATGATCCTCTTTGGCCCTGGTGGTTTTAAATTCATGGATCAAATCAAGAATATCATGGGCAATATAAACCGTATCTGTTGCATCAATAATTACTTTTGAGTTTTCCGGAATGTCATTCAAAGTAGATTTAATTGCCGCTTTATTCAAAAAAGAAACTTCTTGTGCTAAATCAATATGAATGACATCACCATCTGCATATTCTTCTTTTCTAAAATGGTAAGCTCGTTTCAAGTTCCCCTTTAAAACAAATATAATACTGATGATAATTCCCAAAGCCACTCCTTTTAATAAATCGGTAAATACAACGGCCAATAATGTAGCGATGAAGGGTACAAACTGATATTTTCCTTTTTTCCAAAAATGATTAAATGTTGCCGGTTTAGCCAGTTTATATCCTACCAACAGTAATATAGCCGCTAATGTTGCCAATGGAATTTTGTTCAGGATTAATGGAACAGTTACGACACTTACTAATAATAAAGAGCCATGAATGATGGTTGACATTTTAGATTTTGCACCCGAATTACTATTTGCGGACGAACGTACAATTACAGATGTTAATGGTAAACCACCTAAAAGGGAGCTCACCATATTTCCAATTCCTTGAGCTTTAAGTTCTACATTGGTATCGGTATACCGTTTTTGGACGTCCATTCTGTCAGCCGCTTCAATACTTAATAAAGTTTCTATCGAAGCAACAATGGCAATAGTAAAGGCGATAACCCAAACTTTAGAATTTGTAATTCCTGAAAAATTAGGGGTGACAATTATTTGTTTGAATTCTTCCAAAGACGTGGGAACGGGTAGTGAAACTAAATGTTCTTTGGCAATAGCCAAAGAGCTGCCGGCTGATGTAAAAATCTCATTCAAAAGAACACCAACAACTACGGCTACAAGTGCACCGGGAACTAATTTTAATTTTTTCAAAAAAGGAACCTTATCCCAGGCAATCAATATTAGTAATGAAAGTACCGTGATGATTATGGAACCCAATTGGATGTAATTAAAAATGCTCGATAAGGCAGAAAATGTATTGCTTCCTCCCAATTCTAAAAAGGCTTGATCTCCCTCGAAATCACTGTCGTAACCAAAAGCATGGGGCAGTTGTTTAAGAATAATAATAATTCCAATTCCAGCCAACATCCCCTCGATGACATTGGTTGGAAAATAATTTGAAATGGTTCCCGCCTTGATGAATCCCAATGCTAATTGGATTAAACCTGCAATAAAAACTGCCGTTAGAAAAATATCAAAAGCACCTAAATCTGTAATTGCAGTGAGAACAATAGCGGTTAAACCTGCTGCCGGACCCGAGACACTTAAATGGGATTTACTCAAATAACCCACGACGATTCCGCCTATAACACCTGCAATTATTCCCGAAAATAATGGTGCACCAGAAGCCATTGCGATACCCAAACACAATGGAAGCGCCACCAAGAAAACCACTAAACCAGATGCGAAATCGGATTTAAGGTTAGCAAAAAGATTGATTTTTTTTGTCATAATACCTTACTGAAAATTGAATACAAAGAATGGTTCACATTGTTATAATGTGAGAATTGGATTTTAAAATTTTAAAATCAAGATTGTATTAAACCTGGTCGGGTGGGGGAATAAATATAGAAGAAGCAATTATATCGTGCTTGGACAAATTCTCAGATAAAATAAGACTTGAGGTTAGCTCCGATAAATTGATTATTTCATAAGCTATATCAAAATGACAAATTGCTTTAATCTGTTTGTGTAATTGTTCTTCCTCAGAAAAACTATAGGTAATAGAAGTATCACTACTTTTCTGTATCGCACTAACAATTGTTGGTGTTAAAAGAAAAGCAATAAAAACAAACAATAATATTTGTGCGATTAGCTTCATTGCTGCAAAAATAGAATTTAACAAATGAAATCAATACTACTTTATGAAATTTAAAATAAAATTAACATCTGTTCCGCTCATCAAAATGTAGGGAGGTTTGCAGGATCGTATTCTTGGCGCAATTATTATTATGATTTATTGATTGTTATTTGATCCTAAAAAAAAGAATTTCGGTAAAATTCTATTTTTTGCATCGCAAGACGTTTTATTTCTTGCACTTTTAAATAGATCAGAAATTTTTTTGTTTGCAGTTTGATTTTTTTATCAGAAATTGCGTGGTAATATTAGCTTCTTGTTTTGTAGTGTGAAAAGATAATTTAAATTACATTAGCAAAAAAAATAGGGGGGTGTGAAAGTATTTTTAGTGAAAAATAGTTTAAAAAATCATTTTTTATGGAAATATTTAATGAAAATGTATTAAAAAGTAGGGGTCTTTGAATATTTCCATTGTGAATTTTTTAAAATACTTCAATATTAATATTGAATATCTATTATTCGCTATTGATTTTTTGTTATCAATAATTCTTATCAGAAAGAGCTAAAAAAGTAATTATTAATTATTCAAGTAAAATAAAAGTTAATAAATTCGCCAAAAGGAAAAGGTCTTTTACTCGCGGTAAAAGAATAATTTGGACTGTTTTTTTAATAGAACAACTAATTAAAAGTACCGAATTTGAATGTTTATAAGCGTTAAATAAAAATAATAACCAACCGGAATACTAACTAAAACTAAATTAAACATGAAAAAAGCAGTAACTATTTTAGTAATTTTACTAACGACGAGCATGACATTTGCACAAGATACGCCAGCACCAGCAACTACTTTTGGAGGGTCAGCAGATATGTATTACAAATATGATTTTGCTAATTTGGCAGGAAATGGTAAAACTAGTTTTACTAATTCTCACAACTCATTTGAGTTAGGGATGGCTTCTATTGAGGCGTCTCATAAAATGGGGAAAGGATCTGTGTTTGTAGATTTAGGTTTTGGAAATAGAGCCAAAGAATTTACATACAATGATAATGCAAGTTCATTTATGATTAAACAATTGAATTTTACGTATGAATTTTCTGATAAATTTAAAGTTACTGCAGGTAGCTTTGGTACTCACATAGGATATGAGTTGTTGGACGCTGTGGATAATAAAAACTACAGTATGTCTTATGCTTTCACAAACGGACCATTTTTTAATACAGGTGTAAAAGCGCAATATACTACTGGAAAAGTTAGTTTTATGGCTGGAGTAACTAATCCAACGGATTTCAAAACTGCTATTGAAGCGGGTTCTACTCAAAAAACATTCATAGGACAGGTTGCTTATGTTGGTGATTCGGGAAGTATTTATTTTAATGCAACGTCTGGTAGCGCAAATCCTGCAACTACTGTTAATAAAACACAATTCGATATAGTGGCTTCTAAAAAGATTTCTGATAAATTCTCTTTAGGATTCAATGGAACGTATGCTCTAATAAATGATGATGTGACGAGTGCAAACGATGAAAAGTGGTTTGCTTTAATCGGATATGCTAGTTATGCAGCAAAAGACAATCTTAGTTTGGCATACAGATTAGAATATTTTGATGCAACGGATGCTGCGGTAACTCTTTCTGCTTTGGGTGGATCAAGTATAGTAGGGAACACACTTTCACTGAACTACAAAGTTGGTAATTTAACTATTATTCCTGAGGTAAGAGTTGATCTTTCATCAGAGGATATATTTATGGATAGTGATGCACTTCCAACAAGTTCTAATGCATATGTTTTACTTGGAACAACTTATAGTTTTTAATTAACTACAGAAAATAATATTTTTTTTTTTGCTGTCAAGATGCTTTTTAAGTATTTTGGCAGCTTTTTTTATGGAACCAAAGTAAATTTTCACTAATGCAAGTGCGTTTTGGTGAAAAAGTACTGTAATTTGTCTTTGGAAAGACGATGCCCTTACCGTCAAAGTTAGTTCTTCGTCGACGGTTCAAGACAGGTGATAGTAAGGGTTTTTGTGCTGTCTTATTGATAATTTAGGCTGATTTCAGGAAGCATTTTATAATTTATTTGATACAACAGTAGCAGACAAAAAAAAATCGGCTTTTGAATCTTTCAAAAGCCGATCTGCTATATTTTATTTAGAGGTAAAAAATTATTGTTTCATATAAATAGAGTAGATGGTATTCTTAGTGTTTTCATCGATTGTATCGTCGACCTGAGATTGAATATAATGTAACTTGAATGCAGTTACTGCGGCTGAAATATTTTTAGTATCATAGCCTATAATTCGCAATCCCTGTTCGATATTAAAATCTAATGGAGCTGTTTGTAATAATGCATCAGGCCAAATTCCAAAACCTTTTTCAGCTAAAATTTTCCAGGGAAATAAAGCACTGGGGTCTTTTTTTCTGGTTGGAGCAATGTCTGAATGGCCAATGATATTTTGGACAGGAATATTATAATCTTTTTTTAATTTAGTCAGAAGCGCCAGTAAACTGTTTATCTGTAATTCAGTAAACGGTTCTGTACCGTTATTGTCTAACTCAATTCCTATAGAGGATGAATTGATATCAGTATTTTTCCCCCATGAACCAGTGCCGGCATGCCAGGCTCTTAAATAATCATTCAACATCTGAACAACTTTTCCATTATCTGAAATTACATAATGGGAGCTTACTTGTGTTTCTGTTTTTGTAAATGTTTTTACGGTTTGCTGTAAAGAATCTTGAGCAGTATGATGAATAATTATGAAGTTAGGTTTTCGTAAATTAAAATTTACGGTACCTATCCATTCTGTATTAATGCCATTCTGCAAAGGGGTAGACCCCATTTTTGAAATAGAATCCTTAAAAATATGCAATTGTTTTGCGTATAAAGTATCAATGCTTATTGCAGCTTCGGTCACAAAAGGCAAAGGTTGTGATTCTTTAGTTGAAATCTGATCCTTTAATGTTTTGAGTTTTTCGTCATATACTTTCTCACTGGCTTTGTAAGGATTGGTAGAGCAGGATGTAATTATAATGGCCGAAATCAGGCAGTAAAAGGATTTTCTCATATTTTAAATTTCATTTTTATGTACCAAAAATACGAGCTATCTATTTCTTTTTCGATTTTTTTGGATTTTTACTTTCTTCCTTAAGAATCTTATATTTTTCTTTTTGATCATCATTCAGTAACTCCACAATCTTTCTTTCGGTGTTTTCGTTGAGTATTTTGATGTCTTGCATCTGATCGCTTTGATTGGTATCCTGTTTTAGGATTACTCCCTGGCGTTTTATGCTTTCAATCAGAATATTCGATATGGCAATTTCTTGAAGCGCATCAAGCGTAAGTGTGGGTTTTATTTTCTCCATGATTTTCCCTACAGTCTCTTCAACAGGAATTTCTTTTGGTTTTTCCTGACTTCTGCCTTGGTCCATGCTGCTATTCATACGACCGCTTCCATAGCCATTTCCGCCGTAACCGCCATAACCACCTCCACCGTATCCATTTCCATATTGTGCGGAAATAGTGTTACTGGCTAATAACATAAATGCACCCACTACAAATGACTGAACTATTTTCATATTAAATGTTTTAAAAAGGTTTTCAAAAACTATATTATAAATCTAAGCGGGCTCACCATACAAATCAAATTCTGTAGCCTCGATAATTTTTATCATTACAAATTCCCCTGTTTTTACATAATGTTTAGAAGCATCAATAAGAACTTCATTATCAACATCCGGGCTGTCAAATTCAGTACGGCCCACAAAATGACCACCTTCTTTTCTGTCGATGATGCATTTAAATGTTTGTCCTACTTTTTCTTGGTTCAAATCCCAGGAAATTTGAGATTGTAATTCCATAATTTCATTGGCTCGCTCCTGTTTTACTGTATCCGGAACATTATCTTCTAATAAATACGCATGCGTGTTTTCTTCATGGGAATAAGCAAAACAACCCATTCTGTCAAATTTCATTTCTTGAACAAAATCTTTCAATATGTTGAAATCCTCTTGTGTTTCTCCAGGATATCCTACAATTAAAGTCGTACGAATGGCCATTCCGGGAACTGCTTCACGGAAATCTTTTAATAATTTTGTTGTTTTTTCCTGAGTTGTTCCGCGACGCATCGATTTTAAAATAGAATCTGAAATATGTTGCAACGGAATATCGATATAATTACAAATCTTAGGTTCGCGTTTCATGATTTCCAGAACGTCCATTGGAAAACCGGTAGGAAAGGCATAGTGCAAACGAATCCATTCAATTCCTTCTACTTTTACCAAAGCTTCCAATAATTCTCCAAGATTTCTCTTTTTGTAAAGATCCAGACCGTAATACGTCAAATCCTGAGCGATCAAAATCAATTCCTTTACGCCATTTTTAGCTAAACCTTCCGCTTCTTTCACCAATTTTTCAATAGTTTGTGAAACGTTTTTTCCTCGCATTAATGGAATTGCACAAAAACTGCAAGGTCGGTCGCAGCCTTCGGAAATTTTTAAATACGCATAATTTTTAGGTGTTGTAGTCAAGCGCTCTCCCAATAGTTCATGCTTATAATCAGCTCCCAAAGCTTTCAATAATTGTGGTAGCTCGGTAGTGCCAAAAAACTGATCCACATTTGGAATCTCTTTTTCTAAATCAGGTCGGTAACGTTCTGACAAACATCCGGTAACAAATACTTTGTCAACTAAGCCTCTTTCTTTTTTATCAGCATACTCTAAAATCATGTTTACTGATTCTGCCTTAGCGTTATCAATAAATCCACAGGTATTTATAACAATAATATTTCCTTCTTCAGCTTCCGGTGCTTCATGCGTGACATCTTTCCCGCTTGCGCGAAGCTGTCCCATAAGCACTTCACTGTCATATACATTTTTCGAACACCCAAGAGTGATCACGTTGATTTTATTCTTTTTTAAAGACTTCGTTCTCATAGCATTATAGTCCCGATAATTTGGGAATTTTGCAAAATTACAATTTTTATTTTTAGGACCATAAATCTTTGTGTATTTTATGAAGCTGGTCCTGCGGCAGGTTGCAATCTTTCGAAAAAAAATCAAGAAGATTTCACTGCTATCAGCGCTAAAAAAAATCCGTTCCCTGTAATGAAACGGAGTTAGTCATTTTTTTTCTTTTTTTTCTTTTTTTTCTTTTTACTTTGAGAAATTACAATTCAAATAATAGTGTCAAAGAAACATTGTTATTGATAGTATTTATTTTAGCACCATCTGTAAGTCCTTGGTTGAAAAAACCCTGTTGAGAATTTCTTTCTGAAGATGAATACGATAAATCTACTTTAGTTGAACCAAAATTATATCCTAAACCTCCTGAATATCCCGTTAAATCACCTACAGTTGTTTTGTTTTTATAAGGGCTTTGTTCGTAACGGTATCCTGCTCTTAAACTCAATTGATCGATTTTGTATTCGGCGCCCACCCTCACTTCATTGGTTTTATCCAAAACAGAATTCATGTAGCTGTTTACATCACGGAAATAAGAATCATTTTCTGGTTTGAATTTTGTATTGCTGTAATCTTTCATCGCATAATCAATGCTTATCAGCCCCGATTTACCAAAAACATACGCAAAACTTCCGGTAAGTTTGCTTGGTGTTTGTAATTTGTAAGGTTCGTAGTAATTCGTAACTTGAGGATCGACAACATCATTGGTATCAGGTAGGTTTGTTGCGCTACTCACGGCAACTAATCTTTGTGAGAACTCGTCACTTAAATGGTACCAGGTAGATGATTCATAGGCTAGTCCTAAACGAACTTCGTTGGTGATTTTAGCAATAGCACCCACTTGGAATGAAAATCCTGTTCCATAAGTATAAAGTTCGTTGTCAAAACGTAAATTAGTCACGGTATACTTCGAAGTTAATGGAGCGCTGTTCTCTTCGTAAAAACTAGAGGATTGTCTGTAATCTGTAAAATGAGAGTTTAAATTAACACCTATATATAATTGGTCTTTGTAAGATGTAGCAGCATTAAAAGATAGTTTTCCATTATAACCATTTGAACTAACCGTATTTTCATGATAATAATTTCCCCCTGCAGGTACATTTGAACTGTATTGCGTATTATTTGGATCGTTGGTGTCAGGGTTGATAATATAGCCTTGATATCCTAAATAAGCTTGTTGTGCCCCATGATCTAAATTTCCATAGCTAGAGTTTTCTAATACATCTAATGGGACTCCGTTGGCAAAACTTAGAAAATAATTATCAACTGAATTGTTTGGATTGGTTCCCGCAGAAAATAACGAATTGTTGAAATTATTGATATTGTCATAATTCACTCCCACTGAAAACTTTTTCCAGTTGCTATTTGTGTTTCTGTTCTTGAAAACAAAAACACCTCCAGCTTGATTTAAATCAAATGAATTCTCTTTCCCAGTGGTTTCTGTGCCAAAATAGCTGGAATTATTTTTCGTGTTGTAACTGCTCAAAGTCATGCCTATTTGGTTATTTGAAAAAACAGCCGAACCTGCAGGATTTATATTCAAAGAAGATAAATCCCCACCAAGCGCTCCAAAAGCGCCGCCCATGGCTCTGAAACGTGCTGTTCCATTCAAATTGTCCTGCGCATATCGCATTGCGTCTGTTATTTCTTGTGACTGTGCAGCACCAAAAGTGAAGCCGGTTATTAGTAGGAATAAGTATTTTTTCATTTTTATTTCAGGTAAGTTTTAGTTTTTTATTCAAAATAGATGTAAAAGTTATCTTCTTCCGCTGCCGCCAGATGATCTTCCGCCACCGCCACCGCCACCACCATAGCTGGAACCACTTGAGGTCGGGCTATATGATCTGGAAGTTGAAGAATTACTGTCGCTTCTTGGGCTTGGTGTGTAAGATCTTGCAGTGTTGTTGCTTTCGCTTCGATAGTTGTTTGTGCTTGTTCTTCGGTTAGAATTGCTGAAAGTATTGTTTTGATTTCTTGTAAAGGTAGGACTTGTTCTGGTGCTATTATAAGTGGAATTTCTATAGTTTGATCCTCTGTAACTATTGGTTTCATTTTGGGAGTAATCTCTAGAGCTTCTGCTGGTATAGTTTCTGCTGCCATTTACGCTATTGGAATGGGAGGAACCTCTTCTGCTTGGATTGTAAGAGTAATTATTGTTATAATACCCATGGCTATACCCATATCCATAATTAGAATATCCGTACCCAAATCCGAATCCAAATCCATAATAGGGATAATCCCAGCCAAAACTAGAAAAGTCATAACCATAATGAGGGTAGCCGTAGCCATAACCATAATAGGGATAACCATAGCCGTAATTTGCATAACCATAATAAGGATATCCCATTCCGTATCCTAAAGAAAGCCCCCAGTAATTAGGCGATACATTTATTATGGTTTCACGGGAATTACTTCCCCATCCGCCATAATTTTTATTGGTGCCTTGGATGCTATCGTTATAGGTATTGTAGCTATCCACATCAGTAAAAATTTCGGAAGATTGATTGCCGTCCTGTAAAGAGCCAAAATAATTTTTGTAGTAATTATTTGGGTTGTTTTGAGTCTCTCTTTCAATGGTTTTGCGGTTTGTATTTCCATAAATTCCATCCCCGTCGTAGTAAGAGCTATTTTGATAGGAGCCGCATGAGGTTAACAGAATGCTCAAAAAACCAACCACATAATAAATTGATGTGTTTTTGAGGGAAAAAGTACTAGTTTTCATATCTATGGGGTTTTTTATTGTTGGACAATACAAAAATAGTTAGTTTTGCGGAACTATTTAGTTAAAATTATTAAAACAAAATTTGTGCCAAACTATTCAATATGAGTAAGAACTTAACTACAAGATCAGAAGATTATTCAAAATGGTATAACGAGTTGGTTGTAAAAGCCGATTTAGCCGAAAATTCAGGAGTTAGAGGCTGTATGGTAATCAAGCCGTACGGTTATGCAATATGGGAAAAAATGCAAGCGGAGCTGGATCGAATGTTTAAAGAAACGGGGCATCAAAATGCTTATTTTCCTTTATTTGTTCCAAAAAGTATGTTCGAAGCAGAAGAGAAAAATGCGGAAGGATTTGCAAAAGAATGTGCTATTGTAACTCATTATAGATTGAAAAATGATCCGGATAGGCCAGGAAAACTCATGGTAGACCCTAATGCAAAACTGGAAGAGGAATTGATTGTTCGTCCAACCAGTGAAGCTATTATTTGGTCAACCTACAAAGGTTGGGTGCAGTCCTATAGAGATTTGCCTTTGTTGATTAATCAATGGGCAAATGTTGTACGATGGGAAATGAGAACAAGATTGTTTTTACGTACTGCAGAATTTTTATGGCAAGAAGGGCATACTGCTCACGCTACGAAAGCGGAAGCTATTGAAGAATCTGAAAAAATGATGCATGTATATGCTGAATTTGCAGAGAATTTTATGGCAATACCGGTAATTAAAGGTTTTAAAACTGAAACGGAACGTTTCGCTGGAGCTGAGGAGACCTATTGCATTGAGGCTTTAATGCAGGATGGAAAAGCATTGCAGGCCGGAACGTCTCACTTTTTAGGACAAAACTTTGCTAAAGCATTTGATGTTAAATTTGCTAATGCCGAAGGAAAGCAAGAGCATGTTTGGGGGACTTCATGGGGGGTTTCTACGCGATTAATGGGAGCTTTAGTGATGACGCATTCAGATGATAAAGGATTGGTTTTACCGCCAAATTTGGCACCTATACAAGTGGTAATTGTTCCAATTCACAAAACGGACGAACAATTGCAGGAAATATCAACTGTCGTTGCTGATTTAGTTTCTCAATTGAGGGAATTAAAAATTGCGGTTAAATACGATGACAGAACCACGCAAAAACCAGGTTTCAAATTCAATGAATATGAATTGAAAGGGGTGCCTATTAGAATTGCAGTTGGTCCTAAAGATTTAGAGAATGGTACTTTTGAAGTGGCAAGAAGAGATACTTTGACTAAAGAGATTGTTTCTAAAGATGGAATTGTAACTTATATCAGCGATTTATTGGCGCAAATTCAAATTGATTTGTTCGAAAAGGCTTTAAATTATCGCAACACCCATATTACCGAAGTAAATAGTTTTGATGAATTCAAACAAGTTTTGGATACTAAAGGAGGCTTTGTATCAGCTCATTGGGATGGAACTGCTGCGACTGAAGAGAAGATTAAAGACTTGACTAAAGCTACCATCAGATGCATCCCTTTAGATAGAGTAGAAGAGGCGGGAAGCTGTGTTTTTACTGGGAAAAGCTCGGTAGGAAGAGTGTTGTTTGCAAAGGCATATTAAAAAAAAATAATTTTTTTTGCATCTACTATTGTGCGTTTCAAAAATAGTTGTATTTTTGCATCCGCATTAGAGAAGCAGGGCCCGTTCGTCTATCGGTTAGGACGCATGGTTTTCATCCATGTAAGAGCGGTTCGATTCCGCTACGGGCTACTATTTTTTTTGCATGTTAAAGTTTTCCTGAACTTAGAGGGAAAAAGGGCCCGTTCGTCTATCGGTTAGGACGCATGGTTTTCATCCATGTAAGAGCGGTTCGATTCCGCTACGGGCTACAATTTCAATTTAGATTGATAAAAACTTAGGAGGGTAATGGTCCGTTCGTCTAGGGGTTAGGACGCCAAGATTTCGTCTTGGTAACAGGGGTTCGATTCCCTTACGGACTACAAAAAAATAGTAAAAGATAAAAAAGCAATAAAATGGCAAATCATAAATCAGCTCTAAAGAGAATCAGAAGTAACGAAAAGAGAAGAGTATTAAACAGATACCAACACAAAACTACTCGTAATGCTATTAAAGCGTTAAGAATAGCTACTGATAAAGTAGATGCTACTTCTAAATTGTCAAGTGTAATATCTATGATTGATAAATTAGCTAAGAAAAATATCATTCATGATAACAAAGCTTCTAATTTAAAGTCTAAATTAACGAAACATGTTGCTAAATTGTAATTAGTACAATTTTTCAAAATATACATAAAAAAAGCTCTCAATTTATTGAGAGCTTTTTTTATGTATCTATAGTTTATATTTTGTTTTTTAGGTATTCAAGCATTGATGTGGTTATAGGCTTTGATAGAAAATCAATGACCATAGTATAGGATTTTGCTTTTTCTAAGTCTTCAGGGTCTATTGTGGAAGAAAGAACGACTACTTTTATAGTGTTGAATTCTGAATACTCGCTGGTAGTAAAAATATCTAAAAACTCCCACCCTCCCATTACTGGCATGTTTAAATCTAAAAAGATTAATTGAGGATGATTTGACTTGCTTTCAGCGTCAGCGTTAATCTGTTTTAGTTTATTAAAGTAATCAAGTGCTTCTTCTCCGTTTTGAGAAGTAATTATTTCATTTGAAAAAGATGCTTTGGTGATTACTTTTTTGCATAACATAAGTGTTATGGGGTCGTCGTCAACGCATAAAATTTGATCTAACATTATTGTTTGTTTTTAAATGTTAATGTGAATGTAGTTCCTTTGTTTACCTCACTTTCAATACTAATCGTTCCTCCCATGGTTTCAACCTGAGATTTTACGAGATATAAGCCCAGTCCTTTGCTGTCAGGATAATTGTGGAATCTCTGGTAGAGTCCAAAAACTTTGTCTCTGTTCCTTTCTAAATCGATGCCTATTCCGTTGTCTTTGAATATTAGATAAACAGTGTCGTCAACTTCATTAGCGTTAATTGTTATTTTAAGCTTTCTATTTTCAGATTTGTATTTTATAGCATTGGTCAATAGGTTTAATAGTATGCTTTCTATGTAGGCTTTGTTTGTATTGAAAACAGAAACTTTTTCGAAATTAAGTTTAATTATTGGTTTATACAATTCAATTTGAAAACTGAGTTGATTAAAAACGTTTTCAAAGATATCTTTTAAAAGTACGGCTTCTTTTTGAATAGAAGGATTGTCCTTAATGATAATTACTTTTACTAAGTCATTAATTGTTTCGTTTAATAAATGCGTTGATTTATTAAAACCATTTAGAATTTCTTTTAATTCCTGATTCTCTATAGGGATGTCTTCGATTAAGTTTAAAAGACCGGTCAGGTTAGATAATGGTGCTCTAAGATTATGAGAAGTAATGTAAGAAAATTGTTTTAAGTCTTTATTGTTTTGTGTTAATTCTCGGATAAGCTGCTCTTTTTCCTTTTCTTGTTTCTTTTCTTCAGAAACATCTCTTTGGATTGAAATCCAGTGTGAAAGTTCATTTTCTGAATTGTATATAGGGATCATAGAAAAGCGAACCCAATATTCTTCTTTGCTTTTTTTATAGCTAATGGTCTCAATTAAACACTCTTCCTTGTTTTTTAAAGCGGTAATTAATTTTTTGTACTCTTGTTTATCGGAATTGGGGCCTTTAAAAAGATTGGGGGTTTTTCCAATAATTTCTTCAGATTTATACCCGGACATGATAGTAAAAGCGGGATTGACATAAATTATTTTTGGAATTCGGGCGTTGTTAAAATTGGCTTCGGTTATAATTATGGAATCTTTGGATTGGGTAATTACGGTTTCTAATAGTTTAAGTCTTTGTTCTTCTTCTTTTTGTTTTGTTATGTCTTGTATTGCTCCAATCATTCTTATGGCTTTTCCGTCTTCGTCCTTAAGAAGAAATCCTCTGTCAAGAACGTATTTGTAGGAGTTGTCAGCGCATCTAAATCGATACTGATCTTGCCATTTTTCTGTTTTTTGTTCTATGAATGAATAGAGTTTGATAGACATCTTAATACTGTCTTCAGGATGGATTTTATCAAACCACCACGTTGAGCTATCGCCTACCTGATCTTCTTTGTAACCAAAAACCGTTTCAATTCCTTTGTTCCACGATAAGTTGTCTTCCTGTATTTTCCAATCCCAAATGGTGTCACTTGTTGCTTTTGCTACGATGTCATATTTTTCATTCGACTCCTTAATTTCGTCATTTGTATTCTTTAATCTTTCAAAAATGGTTATATTTCTATTGTCATTTTTTGATAAAATAAATTTATAAGTTATACCTGTCAGGCAAATAAATAATAAATCTTTTATAAAGTTATAGTATTGGTAATTAATATTGTGGCCGTCATTTTTAAATAATTTATGGTAAACAATAGCCATAAATATGGAGATAAGGATATAGGTAAAGGTTATTTGATTGGTTTTGTTTTTCATTACTCAAATATAATTAAATAATGTTTAATTATTAAACATCATATGAAACTTATTTTTAAGCTTTATTTATTAAGTCTTTTTGGATCTAAAAGGTTAAGAATAGGTAAACTATTGCATAAATATTTTTTATGTCAAAATAAAGTGTACCTTTGCACCCATTAAAAATCACAGATGGAATCTATTAGAAACATTGCAATTATTGCCCACGTCGATCACGGTAAAACAACTTTGGTTGATAAAATTATGTATCACTGTCAGTTATTTCGTGACAACGAAAACACAGGTGACTTAATCCTTGATAACAACGACTTAGAGCGTGAAAGAGGTATCACTATTACTTCTAAAAATGTTTCTGTAGTTTACAAAGGAACAAAAATCAACATTATTGATACTCCTGGTCACGCCGATTTTGGTGGTGAGGTAGAACGTGTATTGAACATGGCTGATGGAGTTTGTCTACTTGTAGATGCTTTTGAAGGTCCAATGCCTCAAACTCGTTTTGTGCTTCAAAAAGCACTAGATCTTGGTTTGAAACCATGCGTAGTTATTAATAAAGTTGATAAAGAAAACTGTACTCCTGAAGAAGTTCATGAAAAAGTTTTTGACTTAATGTTTGAATTAGGTGCTACTGAAGAACAATTGGATTTTCCAACAGTATATGGTTCTGCTAAAAATAACTGGATGTCATATGACTTTAATGTTATGACTGAAAACATTGAACCACTATTGGATATGGTTATTAAAAATGTACCAGCTCCTAAAGTATCAGAAGGAACTCCTCAAATGTTAATTACATCTTTAGATTTCTCAGCATTTACAGGTCGTATTGCTATTGGTCGTTTGGAAAGAGGTATTTTAAATGAAGGAATGCCAATCTCATTAGTAAAAAGAGATGGTAAAATAATAAAATCCAGAATTAAAGAACTTCATACTTTTGAAGGACTTGGACGTAAGAAAGTAGAACAAGTAATTGCAGGAGATATCTGTGCGATCATTGGGGTTGAAGGTTTTGAGATTGGAGATACTATCGCTGATTTTGAAAACCCGGAAGCTTTACAAACAATTGCTATTGACGAACCAACAATGAGTATGTTGTTTACAATTAATGACTCTCCTTTCTTTGGTAAAGAGGGTAAATTTGTAACTTCTCGTCATATTAGAGACCGTTTGACAAAAGAATTAGAGAAAAACTTAGCGATGAAATTGGGTGAAACTGATTCAGCTGATAAGTTTATGGTTTTTGGTCGTGGTGTACTTCACTTGTCTGTTCTTATTGAAACGATGAGAAGAGAAGGGTATGAATTACAAATTGGTCAACCACAAGTTATTATCAAAGAAATTGATGGTAAAAAATGTGAGCCAATTGAGGAATTAACTATTGACTTACCAGAAAATCTTTCAGGTAGAGCAGTAGAGTTTGTTTCTATCCGTAAAGGAGAAATGTTAAGCATGGAAGCCAAAGGAGAGCGTATGATCATAAAATTCAACATTCCATCACGTGGAATCATTGGATTGCGTAACCAATTGCTTACGGCTACTGCAGGTGAGGCTATCATGTCACACCGTTACATAGGGTACGAGCCTTTCAAAGGAGATATTCCTGGACGTAACAACGGTTCATTGATCTCTATGGAAAATGGAAAAGCTATTCCTTATTCTATCGACAAATTGCAAGATCGTGGTAAATTCTTCGTTAATCCTAATGATGAAATTTATGAAGGTCAAGTAATTGGAGAGAACTCTCGCAGCGATGATATGTGTGTTAACGTGACTAAAATGAAAAAACAATCTAATGTTCGTTCATCTGGAAATGATGAAAAGGCAAGGATTATTCCTCCAATTATTTTCTCTCTTGAGGAAGCGTTAGAATACATTCAAAAAGATGAATATGTAGAGGTTACACCAAAATCTATTCGTTTGAGAAAAATATATTTGACTGAAACTGATAGAAAAAGATTTAAATTCTAATTTTATTTTTTTAATAAATATAAAAGCCATTTGTTTATTCAAATGGCTTTTTTTATGGTTTCGTTTTAGCTGTTTATCCGT
The DNA here is from genome assembly GCF_048286715.1 of Flavobacterium kochi. Lineage (NCBI taxonomy): Bacteria > Pseudomonadati > Bacteroidota > Flavobacteriia > Flavobacteriales > Flavobacteriaceae > Flavobacterium > Flavobacterium kochi. The sequence goes on along the minus strand of NZ_JBLVPW010000005.1, from coordinate 112,105 downwards.
TTTTTATGCATTGAAGTGGCATGAATTATGTGGAATGACTACAAATCTCCAAATAATGGAGTACGAATATGAGATTTGAAGGTCGTATCAAAAACGCTATCGCTTTAAACTAAAATGCCCTTTAGCTTCTCTACCATCTTCTAATTTTATGGTGAACCAATAATCATCTGCCGGTAATGGTTCTTTGTGAAAGGTACCATCCCAACCCGGGCTTGATGGCGATAATTGTCGGAGTAATTTTCCATAGCGGTCAAAAACGTATATAACTGCATTTTTGTAAAAAATGGTATCTATTCCTCTTAAGTTCCAATGATCGTTATATCCATCACCGTTTGGAGTAAAGAATTTTGGTGCATCTAATACTGCGAAACTTTTCATTATTTGGCCACATCCGTCATTGTTTTCAGCTATCAATTCATGAAAGCCACCTGGTACATTTTCAAAAATGGTTGAACTTTGAAAAGGGGTTTCACTGCTGTTTTGAAACCGAATCATATATTTATAATCACCTGGATTTGTTGCTTCAATGATTACCTGGTTTATTGGCTGTAGATCGTGTACTATTATGTTGTTTATTCTTGCTAAATAGGAAAGCTTTACAATGTTTTTTCGCGTGGTGAAACAACCTGATTTGTTTTTTACAACAACGTTATATTCCCCTTGTTTGTTTACCAATATCGTGGGGCTTGTTTCACCGGTTGACCATAAATAAGTGTAGTCACTGATGCGTGCCGGAGCCAAAATTCCGGCATCCAGTACTAAAGAAGGATTTGTAAGTCCTTCGCATAGAATTAGGTTTTCTAAAACATTGATTTTTGGAGCGGGTTCCACTATAATTTCAAATTCTCCAGTTCCATAACACCCTTCATTATTTTCAGCTCGTAGAAATATTGTTTTGGAAACTGATACATACCGTGCTTCAAGCTCATTTTCTCCCAATGAAGCATCAACTGCTGTAGCATAAAAAAAGAGGCGAACATCGGGAGGTAAATTCAATTCGGTTTTTATTAAGTCTTTTTTTTCTTCTAAATCAAACAATCCTTTCCCCTCGCCAAGATCACATTCGTGCATTGCTTCGGGTAGTATTGTAATACTTTTAGTAGCATGTAAAATTACGCTTCCTATACTATAGCAGTCAGAGTTGGGTTGAGTAACTTTTGCAAATAGCATTTCATCAGGAATACTGTTGCGGTAATTTATAGGAATTGACAAAGTATTATGACTATCATTTTCGGCATCGCTAACACTATAATAGTAATGTACTTCAAAGTCTTTTTGGCCTAAAGTTATTGGTTCATTGGCTAGAGCCAAATTGAACAGCGCTAATCCATCGGTAGGGGAGCTGTCTTGTGTATCGCATTGAATTAATTTGTAGGGTGTTGAAAGTATTTTGGGAACCTCATAAATAGTAATTGTTTTTTCAAGAGGCTCTTTATCTTCTCCATCTACTGTTTTTATTAAAGTTGCTTTATAATCTCCAGCTTTTGGGTAAGTATGATATGTATCTCTGTTGGTAGAGGTTGTCCCATCTCCAAAATCCCAAAGCACAGCATCTATTTTTTCAACAGAATTAGTGTAAAAATGTGTAGCTTGTCCTACACAATTAAACTCATAACTAAAAGCATACAGAAATAAAGAGGTGATAAAGGGAGGTAATCCTAATTTAGCTGTTTTTCTGGCCAAATCAATTTCATTTTGTAAAAAATTACAATTTGATCCGTCTAATTCCGGATTGTTTATTACCGATAATTTATTACTGCCATCAGTGAGAACGGCATATCCGGAGCGATATATTTTTTCATCAAGAGCTAATTGTAACGCCCCTGCCACATTAGTAGAGGAATTTATTGTTGTATTTGAAGCAATAATGTTAGCGCTTTTAAGATCGAATTGAATCAATGAACTTCCCAAAGAAACCCCTCCTGGATCAAATCGGTTGACGGTCACATATAGTTTTTTTGATTTTGCTGAAAACTCTACACCATAAGGATTGGTTCCGTTTAGAATTGAAAGTCCATTGCTTACTTTTCCTGTTGCTGCATCAAAATCAAAAAGCCAAACATTACCAGTATTTCTTCTGACTTCGTTCTTTGGTCCTAATTCATCGTTTGGCTTTACTGACGAATTTGCTATAGCTATTTTTTTTCCATTTGGGGATGTTTTTAAATATCCTATCGCATTAGAAATATAGCCACCTGTGGGTACGTTTAAAGGTGTAGTGGTTTGTACTGGTTTTTTGTCGACTCCCTGCGTACTTATTTTAAAGGAATAAAAAGTGCTTTTAAAATGGGTAATTACCCAAAAAGAAATACCGTCACTGTGTTGTACGGCCGTAATTTTTTCGGAACATTTAAATTTTACCTCTTCATCATTATTGGTATCATAGGTTATAAGATGTATGTTTTTTTCTTTGGTGGAAATATCTCCTAAACCATTATTTAATCTTAAATCGACTAAGGAATAATTTAATCCATTATTTGGTGGGTCTTCATTATTTAAGGGATTATCATCTACATTTTTAGGATTGGGTTGATCTACTGTAAATATATAGTACAAATTGGGGTTGCTCGGTTTTGGAACAATAATAGCGGACTGTGTGCTTGAGTTGTGACCTAATAAACCGTATCCATTAGGCATTACCTGATGTGATTTGTCATATACTATGGAACCATCAGTATAAAAAAGGAGGTTCCCATTTTTGTCAGAAATAGTGGTACATCCTTCTGAAGTATTCAATTGACCATTTGTTAAAGCAACGGGGCTTCCGGAATTAAAATCCAAACCAGCTTGTTCCCCAAAGTACCAATTTGCCGCTTCTTTTTGAGCAAAAGCAGGCACCGCCATTATAAAAAGGATGAGGGCTAAAAATGGACTATATTTCATGTTTATTATAAACTAACAAATATAGTTAATATCAATATGAAAAAAAAATAGTAACATAAGTCAGGGATATTGTTTGATATTTTTATCTTTTTAAACTAAAATGCCCCTTAACTTCTCTTCCGTCATCTAATTTTATCGTGTACCAATAATCATCAGACGGCACCAGTTCTCCTGAAAAAGTACCGTCCCAACCTTGACTGGACACAACTATTTGCTTTAGAAGTTTGCCGTACCGATTAAAAATATAGATGGTTGAATTTTTATTGAAATTAGCATTGACTCCCTTTATATTCCAATAATCATTTTGTCCGTCACCATTAGGCGTGAAAAATTTAGGAACGCCAATCACAGCTATTGTCTGACTAACGGTTCCGCAACCATTTTTGTCATTAATGAAGACTTCATGAATCCCGGCGGATACATTATCGAAGAAATTAGATTCTTGGAAAGGCCCAAAAGGAGCATCCAGGCTGTATTCATATTGGCCTTGCCCAGTCACATTTACTGTTGCAGAATTTGAATCGGATAAATCAACTATACCAACATTAGCAATTTTAGCAACGTCCGAAGCGGTAACTTTCATCGTTCGTGTTCTGCTGCAGCCGGCAAGAGTGCTCACGATTACTGTATAGTTACCTTCTTGATTTACATTCAATGTTGGTGCCGTATCGTTTGGTAAAATAATTGCATCTTTTTTCCAAACGTAAGTATAATTACTTGTTGGCGAACCATCTATAATTCCTGAATCTAGTGTTACAAAGAACGTGGGAAGGTTAGAACACACCAATTCGTTTTCTTCAAAATCCTCGTTGGTATCAATAGCAGGTTTTGGATTTACTTTTAATGTAATTCGGGGGCTTAAACCATAGCAAGCATTATCAGCGGTACTTTCTACACGAACCCATATTTTTTGTTCCATTGGATACCCTGTATTTCTATAGTCCGTAGTATTTACAATTTCATCGCTTTCTGATAAGGCATCCGCTTCATTTTTGTAATATTTTACAGTATATGAAGAACTTGGAATGGGAAGAAGTGCCAGTATATCAGTTGTTGCACTGCTAAAATCAAAAGTTGCGATTCCATCAGTATCGTCATTGGCTATGCCTAAGTCATCGCAGTTTGAAAAAGTACGACTGAATGAGGCTGGAATTTGGGTAGTGGAAACTACTAATGCAATTTTGGCTATGGAGTAACATCCTTTTGTATTTTCTACCCTGGTCCAAATAGGCATGCCAGTGGCTATTGTGTTTCTAAAAGCTAAAGGATTAGGAATTAATTTTCCGGTATCGGTTGTTTGAGCTCCTAAAAGGGTGGTGTAGTAGGTGAAAGTTTCGGATGCAAAATTAGAGGAGATAACATTGTTTTTTACCGTTAAATTAAAATCTGAAAAGCCATCAGTATCATCGTCACATTGAACAATAGTGACCTCATTAACCACTGGTAAGGGGTAAACCGTCAAAGTTGTTTCGGAAGAAATTACCCCGCAGGAATTGCCGGTTTTTTCCAGTTTCACTCTGTATTTATATCCGTTCATCGCATTTGTCAAACTTTTTAAGGACAAAATATTTGTGGTAACTCCGCTGTAAATTGTATTATTTGAAATGTTGTTCCAGGTAGTTCCATCAGTTGAAACTTGCCATTGGTAGGTATTTCCTCCATTGTCAAATACTGTAATTGTTGTGTTTTGTAATTCACATGTTGGTTTTGATTGCGGTTGTGCAGTGATTTCAATTGGTGCGCCAATGATGTAATTATTATTCGGATTGCTATAACCCACACCACTAGTAACCTTGCCATTTGGATTGACAATCACTGGATTATTTCCTAATATGCCATCATTGTCAGGGTCGTTAAAACCAGCCTCAAAAACGTCAAAACAAATATCATTATCACTATCCAAATCGATATAGTTAAAATTTCCGTCTGAATCGGTATCTGTAACGGGGTAATTCAATTTACTACTATCTGGACTGGTCTCAAGTCCATCAAACAGGCCATTGGAGCCAAAAGAAACCGGCAACCCATCTATAATTCCATCTTTGTTGGCATCAATCGCATTACTTCCTGATTCGACCAAGTCATAAATACCGTCATTGTCACTGTCTAAATCGAGTACATCGTAGACACCAGGGAAAGTGCTGAAAATATCGTTGTCTGTATTGACTCGTATTAGACCAGGCTCAAAAGCATTGTCTAATCCATTTTTATTGGAATCAGTCCCTGAAAAAACTTTAAAACCTTTTCCCTGAGCTTCAATGGTATCAGGAATTCCATCATTATCACTGTCTGTATCCAATAAATCAGGAACTGTATCAGCATCCGAATCAAAAGTTTCAGTGTGACTAATCATGAGGATAGCTTTATTGATACTGGTGTCGGATAGATTGGTATGGGTAAAAGTAAGTGAGTTTGTTAAATAGGATGAAAACTGGAAGCTACCCAAACCTGGAGCTAATGGTGTTGTACTTTTCAAACGGAAACGGATTTCAAAAGAAGAAAATTCAGTCACTCCGCTTTCATAAATCCCATCATAATTAGTGTCTATGAGCAATTGATTTTGCGGATCAGTTAAGGTAATAGTTTTATCTGAGGGGACTTGTAAAATAAAATCGCCTTCGGTATTCAAATATTCGGAAACCGCTGTAGTTTGGTTTGAATTATCCTGACCAATGTAATTCATGCTAATACTTTCCGGTTTTGTTAGATTTAGCGTGTAGGCAACTGAATTTGCCCGTCCAGCAGGAACTTCTGATACAAATCCATACAATGGTTTTCCGCTAATAGTTCCACTTCCTGTTATTGTAGCAGTATAAGCAGGGTTTGTGATTGCATTGGACTGGTTCAAAAGTGAGGTATTGGCTTCTAGAGCATTTGGTATACCGTCATTATCCAAATCAATATCGATATTGTTATTGGTTCCGTCATTATCTGAATCCAACGGACAGTCACTTACCGGAATTTTATCAGAAAAAATAGGAATTGTGCTGGGGCATCCCACAATACTTCCTTTTGCCTGGTAATAGCCAGGTTGCGTAGGTGTATATGAATTTAAATTGGCATTAGGAATTGGATTATCATTGAAATACCACTGAAAGGTATCATAAGACGATAAGGTACTGATTTTTAACTTTACATTTGGAATGCAGGCGGAATTGGACACAGTAATTTTATCAGTAACAATTTCAGGTTTAGTATCAAAACCGGAATAATATCCGCCATAGGTAGCATTTATGTTAGTGCCAAAATAAGAAACATAGACTTGTCTGTTCGATTTTATTGCAATATTTCCCGTGAGATTATCTAGGGTGTACCTGACGAAATTAGGATTGCCAACCACACCAACAGGGGTACTGTTGATGGGATTATTGTTTATAGTTACCACAGCACCAGCTTCCGTAACAATATTTAAGCCACCCGTATACGATATATTTCCTATGGATTCAATGGACGGGATATTGTCAACAACGCTTGGTGTAGCACAGTTTAATGGTGGTACAAAAAAAAGATTTTGATTGGCGGGAGCTGGGGACCCTGCAATACTTTGATAAGCAAAAACACTTTCAGAGGTCGTAACGTACAAATTCCCATTGGTAAAAGCACTCCCGTCAATATCAGCATGGTCTCCTTTATTAATTGTTGTAAAAAGGTTTGTGCCATCAATATAAATTTTGGTGTTATCCACATTTGCAATCAATAGAACACGTTCCAGTTCATCGGTTCCTCTTCCCTTGACAAAGATGTATTCCTTTCCTGTCTTTTCAACAGGAACTATTTGGTCAAATCCCACATCTCTTCCCATTTGATTTGTACTATTGCTGCCTGCGAATGAACCGGAATTGACTACTATTGGTTTATCCGATGCAACTAAGGCGCCGATCATTTTGGAGCTATTGGAAACACTACCGCTGTAATTTTCTAAAGCCAAAACATAACTTTCGTTCTTGTTTAAAGTAACTGTTATGGGTCCGGTAATGGTGGTGCCATTGGACAAGACTGTGCCGACTTCAATATTGGAAATAGTCACTGTTGTGCCATTTTCCGTCGATAGTATCGATGCGAAATTTAATAAAGTAGTGTCAAAAAGGGGATTTAACATGCCGCCCAGTCGAAACACTTTGCCTAAAGCGCTATTCCCTTTGGACACCAGTCCACCAGCATGAGAATAGGCGTTGTTCTGTGTATTAAAACCTGCATTGACACGAACGCTTACATAAATTAAATCTTCAGCTTCAATTACATATCCTTTGTTTTTTACAATTCCAATACTTGTTTTTGGAGTGAACAGTTGGGTATTTTGCCCCTGTCCAATAGAATAAATATAGGGGGTGCTTTTATTAACTACGCCTGTTATTATACTACCCCCATTGGCTATAATTTTAAAATTGACATCGATAGTACTTGGCGTAGAGATATATAAATAGTGATCACCTGCCAAATTTGTGGCGCAGGTTAAAGGGGGAATATAGTGGGTTTTACTAAATTGGGCAAAACAGCCAATTGATAAAAAAATAAAGAAAAGAAGTAATTTTTTTTTCATTCGCTAAAAATAGGAAATTAAGGTTTATCTTTTTAAGGAAAAATGCCCTTTTATTATTCTTCCATCTTCAAAAGTTAAATGAAACCAATAATCATCAGCAGGCAAAGCATATCCATTAAAATTTCCATTCCAACCTAAGCTAGATGAACTAAGTTCTTTTAATAATTTACCGTAGCGATCAAAAATTGTTATGGTGGATTTAGGCAACAGATCAAGGTTTTTAATTTTCCAAAAATCATTATATCCATCTCCGTTCGGAGTGAAATAGCGAGGATAATCGAGTACGTAAATTTGAAATGGATTTGACAGGCCGCAACCATTTTTATCCCGGACATAAACCAAATAATCTCCAGCGGCAACTGCATTAAAAAGGGGGGCATCTTGAAAAAACGATCCATCAAGTGAAAATTCATAATTGCCTGCTCCTGTATATTCAATTAAAACTGAATTTCCGTTTCCATCAAAATCATTTATTGCCGCTCCGGTTATGGTTGCAATTCCAGATGCCGTTACATCAAAATTCTTCGTTGCAGTGCAGCCATTTGGATTAGTAACTTTTACGGAATAATTACCGGGTATAGTCACAGTAATTGAATTTGTAGTTGCTCCAGTATTCCATAAATATCCTGAAAATCCGGTATTAACAACTAAGTTAACGGAACTTCCATTACATAAACTAGCATGTTCTTCTTGAAAATTTGGTGGATTAAAAGTCTTAATTATCAGTGTTTCAGAACTAATTGCGTAGCAATCAGAACCATTTACAATTCGGGCATAAATAATTTGTTGATTGGCGACTGTAGTATTAAAAACGTTTGGTAAAGGATTTTTTTGAGCAACAGCATCAATGGTATTCAAATAGTATTCAACAATTAATCCGGGTGGCGACCCATTCAAAACTTGGGGTGTCACTTGTGCGTTCAAATCAAAATGATACAAACCATCTTGAACGGTATCTCCGTCGCAGGTTGTAATTGGATTTTGAGGAGTTATCATATTATTTGAAATTGTAAGGGTAACTTTTGCATAATTGGCACAACCATACGAATTTGTAGTTCTTGCGAAGACCGTTTGGTTTGTTGTTTTGTTTTGATAATTTGTGGCGTTCGCAATTGGATTGAGTTGTGCCTTGGCATCGGCTAAAGATTCATAATATACAATGTTACTTAAACCGGAAGCATTGTTTTTTACCAATGCATCAGCTCGGGTCAAATCAAAAACGGTAATTCCATCATTGTTAGCATCACATTGCGAAAGTGTTGTGTCATTCAAAATGATTTCTGGAGCATATTCTACTTTTATTTCATCTGTAGCCATACAGGTAGAGGGGGCCAAAGTTACTTCCACTTTGTAGTTACCAGTAGCTGTAACGGTAAGCGACGGACTAGTTTCTCCTATTATTTCTATTGAATCTTTAAACCATTTATAAGTATAACTTGCCGGCAATTTAGTGTCAATGGTATAGCTTTCGCCAAAACAAATTGGGTTATTCGTGATTGATCTGTCTGGACCTAAGTCGATTTTTGGAGAAAAACTCTTTGCTTGTAGAAAAATGGCGGAGTCATAAAAATTACCCCCCTGATCAGCAATTACCAGTTTGATATGATACATTTTTCCTGCAATAACGTTGGTTTGCGCATTCATCACCACTGTTTGTCCGCTATAATTAATGGGACTGGTGTTTGTGGGACTTGTATTTAAACCTCCAAAATAAGTATCGTTTATCGCCGGGCATCCAGGTTTAGGCCCTGTGGTACTATTGAACGTATTGATCAGCGGATGGATATTTTGTGATGAAACCGGGGTGGTGGTACCTGGAATTACTGCTAAATTTTGATAGGTAGTTGTTCCTGTTTCTTTGATTAAAAAGGCAAAACCATCGGAATAATGGCAAGGGAAATCATCTTGGTATTCATTAGAAGCAAATAAATAATTAAAACTAATTTGATTTGTCAGCGATACGAAATCAAATTCTAAAACTGTTGCATTACGAGTGTCCGTAATTCCTAAGGCCTGCTCTAAGTCTAAATCTCCTAGCCAAGTTGATGCCCCACTGTTAGGTCCATTGGTAGGTTCTCTTAGAAAAGGGCCTTCAGAATATTTACTACTCCAGGAACTTAAAAGCACGCCTTCAGTAAAAGGAAAACTGCCTGCTTGATTATTAAAATAGGCATAGCTTTTTTTACCGGCAGTAAATGTATCTCCTGTTGCGATTGCATTCGAAATAGTAGCACAAGAACCGTTAACTAAAATATTCGCTACAAGTTGTTGGGCTGTATAAGAGTCATTTACTGAAATAGATTGCCCAGCCGCACTAAATATGGAGCAACAAATAAGGATGTAAAATAAAATTGTTTTTACCCGTTTCATAGCTCCGTAAAGATACTACAAATCTCGATTTTTTAATACGCGATACGATAAGAATGAAAAAATGAAAGTCCAGCATAAAACGATTAGAACAGATGAAAAATGGACACTATAATCTTTGGTGTTCTCCATTCCAATTTGGTTTCCAATAGATTTAATAATTGATAATCTGGAGAAAGGTTCCACAATTAAATTAGACATGGATTCCAAAGGCAAAAATTGTGTAATATAGTATGCCGTATTGCTGTCGGGAAATATTTTAAAAGTTAAAATTCCTTTGACAATTCCTTCAATAATATTCCAAACTAAAAGAAATCCAAGCGCAAATGCCGAGCGTTTTACCAATACTCCTAAAAATAAACAGAAAGAGAAAAATCCAATTAATTTTATGAAATAAGCCAAAAGATATTGCAAACCAGAAAAAATGATGCCGATTTCAGTGTAGGAAGAAAAGCTGTAGCCGAGAATTAATGACATCATAAACACAAAAAGGGTTGAGATCACAGCAAATAAAACGATTGTCAGAAATTTAGAAAGAATAAATTCTTTTTTACTCATTCCGTCTATTAAATTTTGTTTCAATGTACCGTAGCTATATTCATTTGCCATCATTGAAACGATAACAATCGCCAGGAATAGTTTTAAAATTGCTGCAATGTAGGTATTAAAATGCCAGATGAAAGGAAAATTAAAAATGCCCATTTCGGCAAGATGAAGCTTGAAAATCCCAAGATCAAATTTGATTGAAGCAATTAACGCAATAAAAGTTAAGAGAATAAAATAAGTCAAAGTCAAAACGCGGCTGGCTTTGTTTTTCCATATTTTTTGTAATTCTATTGAGAGAAGTCGTTTCATTATTTTAGTTTTTGATAGTTGGTTTTGCGTTATTTGTTAATTCTAAAAATTGCTCTTCTAAGCTGTTTTTACGCTTAACCAAATGACTTAATACAATTTTTTTTTCAAAAAGGAATTCATTCAGCTCCTTTGCATCCCAATCCTGTTTTAAATAAACCAAAACTTTTCCTCCTTCATTTACAACACTTTTTACAGCAGGATGTGTTTTTAATACCAATATCAAATTTTCAACATCATCCGCTTGCAATTCAAAGAATCCTTCATTTGCAGACATTCCACCAACTAAACCAGTATATAAAATTTCACCTTTTCTTAAAACGAGGGCATGTGTACATACCTTTTCTACTTCGTCCAATAAATGGGAAGCCAGTAAAATAGTGGTTCCTTTTGAGGCTATTTGTTTGATTATATCACGAATTTGATGAATTCCTTGTGGGTCTAATCCGTTAGTAGGCTCATCAAGAATTAAAATTTCAGGGTCGTTCAACAGGGCAGAAGCTATTGCTAATCGCTGTTTCATCCCAAGAGAAAACGTGCTGAATTTACTGTTTTGGCGGTCTGTTAAACCAACTAATTCCAGCTTTTCGGTTACTTTTGCATAGTTAATCCCTTTGATTTTGCAAACCAATTCTAAATTTTCCTTTGCCGTCATGTACGGATAGAAATTGGGTCTTTCGATAATGGCTCCCACTTTTTTTAGTGCTTCGTGCGTTTGTATTGTACCTCCAAACCAGCTGTATGCTCCCGAGGTTTTATTTACCACATTCAGAACAATCCCTAATGTTGTCGATTTTCCGCTACCATTAGGACCAAGAATCCCGTAAACATTACCTTTGTAGATTTCGAATGAAACGTCTTTCAAGGCTTGTACACTGCCATAACGTTTGTTGAGATTTTTAATAGTGAGTATGATTTCCAAAGCTCCCCTTTTTTTAGTTTTATATAGGACGAACAAAATAAAGATTTGTTACTATTAAACGGGAATTAGTTTTTTTGCAACCATTAACAGCGAGGCAGCTTCTAGTTTTTCAGCGGTAATTGGCTTAATAATGTAGTTTTTTACCACATTATATTTTTTTGACATTTCTATGTCAGCAGGGTCAATTGAAGAAGTGACAATAAAAACTGAAATTTCTTTTTTTATTGGCAATAGAATGTACTCGTCCAGAAATTGCCAACCGTCCATGACGGGCATATTTAAATCAAGCAAAATCGCATCGGGTAAATTTTCTATATTTGAATAGTTCTTTTTTAATTCGTCTAAAGCGTATTGGGCATTAAAAAAGGAGTTGATTTCTTCGCAAAATTCATTTTTTGAAATAAGCTTGGATAGTAATTTTACTGTTAGTTTATCGTCATCAATAATATAAGTCAGCTTATTTTTCATTTAAATAAATTTTAAAAACGGAGCCAAAACCTACTTCACTTTCCACTTCAATTTTTCCACCCATTGCCTCAAGTTGGTTTTTGGTTATAAATAATCCAATTCCTTTGGCATCGTCATTGCCGTGAAAAGTTTTATACATACCAAAAATTTTATGACTGTTTTTTTTTAAATTTAATCCTAGGCCATTATCCCTAAAAGTTATAATGGTAAAGTTTTCGTTAACTTCATAACCTATTTCTAAAATAGCTTTACGTGTAGGGGATTTGTATTTTATTGCATTTGTAAACAAATTGAGTAAAATACTGTCTAAGTAGGCGGGGATGGCGTTCACTATTAATTCGTTGGGAATAGTATCGATTATTGTTATCTGACTTTGTTTGATAACCAGACTCAATGCCTTTTTTGTTTTTTCGATTTCGTCTTTTAAACGAATCTTAGTTTTATTAATATTGGTTTTTTGCTGTATAGTTATAATTTCATTTAGATATTCAATTGTTTCTGACAGCTTTTCCGTTCCTTCTTTAAATAAATCAAAATAGGAGAGTTTTTCCGCTGTATTTTCGGTATTTTCAATCACATCGACAATCATCGCTAAATTGCTGGTATGGGAACGAATGTTATGGGAAACAATATGAGCAAAGTTATATAGCTTTTTGTTTTGCTGGCTGGTTACCTCTAATAGCTGCTTAAGTTTCATTTCCTTTTCGATTCTGAAAGTAACATTGCGTCCGACACCAACAAAATTGATTAAATTATTTTGACTGTCAAATACGGTAGTAATATTCAATTCAAACCAATATTTTTCTTTTTTCTTATTGTAATTCAGAATGATAATTTTAATGCTTTTTTTATCCTGAATTGCTTTTCTCATTATGGCTGTAGCTTGTACATCTGTTTCAGCGCCTTTAGATAAATATCCGGGCTTTTGTCCGATCACTTCTTCTATCGTTAAACCTGTCAGATCTAAATAGGCGTTGTTTGCCCATATTGCTTCGCCGTTTGGATTTGCAATTACAATGGTATCAGTCGTTTCTGAAGCGGCAAGCGAGAGCAAATTTAGCTGTTCCTCAACATTTTTTCGGTCTGTGATATTTCTAAAGAAACAGACCAGGTACGTTTTATCATTGACCATGAATTTTTTTCCCGAGGCTACTTCCACAGGTATCAGATCTCCGGATTTGGTTATTATATAGGTCTCATTAACTGTGTAATCATTTTTTATTAAATGATCCGAAATAAAAACATCCCCTTTTTCTCTGTGTTTTATGGGAAATAATTCTGAATTGTTCAAGCCTATTAATTCTGAATTATCATATCCTGTCAGTTCGGATGCTCTGGTATTACAATCCGATATGATTCCATTTAAAGTATCAATAACGATAATTGCATCATTGGCACTGGAAAAAACTGATGAAAACTTCTCAACAATTAATTGAAGTTCGTTAATTAAATTTTGCTTCTTTGTGATGTCTTGAAAAGTGCCCAATAATTGTGCAGGTTTTCCCTTTTTCAGGACTACCTGACAGATACATTCTATATACTTGATGTTATTTTTAACGGTGGTGATTTGAAATTTGTCTTCAAAAGAAATCCCTTCATTAATAGCTTTCTCGATCAGGTTTTTGATTTTGTCTCTATTTTCTCCCGTTGTGTAAAAATAAATTTCACTTTCCTGTACCGGAATGAAATCTTCAGGTACTTCAAGAATACTTTTTGTAACGGCATCCCAAAATACCTGATTCGTTTTTAAGTTCAATTTCCAAATCCCTATTTTAGCTGATTGCGCGGCTTTGAAATAGAGTTCAAGTTTATTTGTCATAGTAGGTATTAAATAGATTTCAATGTCTTGGGGACAATTAAATATTTGTGTTTTTTTAATTTAACGTTAAAAAGTATTTTTTTTGTTTGTACCAAAAACAAACTTTTTTTTCTAAATCAGCTTCCTAATTGATCTGTTTTTTTAACAAAATTCTATTTAACACAATAATTTTCTTACAGGCTAAGATGACTAAGTTACAGGTCCTTTTTTTTAATCGTTGAATAAAATTACAATTGACAAAGAGGACATCCCTCTTTTTTGTAATAATTTTGAAAAACGCACCACTATTTTTGCAAAACCGCAATTTTAGTAGGTACACTGTTGCAACAGAAATATCTAAAATAATAAAAATATTTATTAATTCGCTAAAAATCAAATTAAGTCGACCAAAAACTTATTTTTTATTTTTTTGTAGTATTATTTCTACAATAAAATCCTACAAAATGGCTCTATATTCTTCTGCCAGGAAAGGGATTATTAACTTGTTTTACGATTTTTGTTTGCATGGGAAAAACGACAAATAGCACGCTTTTGCTTTTTCGTCGCACAAGCTTTCTATAAAAAAAAACATTTTCATTTGGATTTACGAAGCAGGAATAGGTTCGAAATTAGGATGTTATTGAATTCTATTTTTATTGTAATTTTGCAGTAAATATATTTCGAATGAGTGAGCCAATAATGCTTTTTAAAAAACCATCTTATCCTATAAACAATTCGCTTTTGGATTATTTGGAACGATTTGACCGAATCTCCAAAGTGCCTATTTTTTATGATGATTTGTTGCGTTTTTCTGGTTCTGTAAATGTATATGATAAAAGTGATCAGGACACCTTATGGATTCGGGTGTATTATAATGAATTTGAAAGAAAAGAAATTGATTTGACTTTGATGAAAATCTATTCTCTTTTACATTCGGATGGTAATTTGGGAATTATTAAATTTCTTAATGTTGATTCGATCGATTATTGCACTTTTGGAAATTCGAAACCTTTTCGAATCAAAGTCAGAAATATTTTGAATGATAATTACACGCATTTTTATATTAAGAAAGCGGATGCTTCGCGTGTTTACGGACTGGAATTGGAGCATATTCTGTCACCGGATAAAATAAATTTTTTAGTTTACAAAGACACTTTAATCGAAGAACATATAATGGGAATTGCCGGGGATGTGTTCATTAAAACACTTCTGGCTGATTGTACCGAAACCGAAAAATCACAAATTGCAAAAGAATTTGTCAAGTTCAATGAGCGCTGCATGATTCGATTGTTGGGTGATATGCGTTCTTATAATTATGTGATTGTTCCTATTCACGATTTTGATCAGGTGGTTTATAGAATTCGTGCTATTGATTTTGACCAGCAATGCTATGAAGGAAATTTCAAAGTGTATCGCCCTCAGTTTTTCAAAGAAAATTATCCAATGGTAAAGTTGGTTAAAGAAAAACTGCAACGCAGTTCTATAGAGCAGTATAAAGATGAAGAGCGGGCCGTTTTAGCCAAAAGGATACATTCTGCCGAAAACCGTATCAAAAGATTATTGCAAATCATGGGCTCCGATACCATATCGACTGATGAACATTTGAATCAGTTGAAATTAGAAATATACAGTTATACAAATGACTTAAATTTTAAAAAAGCAAAATCCATGGGAAATGTGATGAGTGCCGCTTTTGAATTTATAACTAGAAATTTTAAAAACACAAATTTATTCAATACTGGATTTTAACCTTTTATAACTTTACATTTCTAATACCATGAATTTGAAAAACTATATTTCGGTGCTCGTTACTTTTGCTTTTTTATCCTGTCAACAGGATCCGGATGCATTGGAAAAGCTATATTCTTTGCCCAATACACTAAAAGAGGTTTCCGGGATTACGTATTCGTCAGAAACAAATTTGCTTTGGACACTGGAAGACCAGGGTAATGCCAATGCGATTTATGGTTTAAATTTCAATACTGGTAAAATTGAAAAAACGCTCAACATTGAAAATACAGAAAATATTGATTGGGAAGATATTACTAGGGATAAGGATGGAAATTTGTATATTGGTGATTTTGGTAATAATGACAATGAAAGAAAAGATTTGTGTATTTATAAAATAGACAAGAATTCATTACAAACTGAAAGTGCCGTTCCAGCTTATAAAATCTCATTTACTTATCCGCAACAAAAGGATTTTCCGCCAAAAAAGTCAGCGATGTTCTATGATGTAGAAGGTTTTTTTGAGTTTAAAAATAATTTTTATCTCTTCACCAAAAACAGAAGCAAAGGATTTGACGGTACTGCTTTAGTATACAAAATCCCGAATAGGGATGGGTTTCATGAGGCAATTTTAATGGGGGAATTCAAAACTTGCGGCAACTATAATCATTGCGCTATTACTAGTGCAACGATAAGTCCGGATGAATCGAAAGTAGCTATTTTGACCCATGATAAAGTTTTCTTATTCGAAAATTTTAACGATGATGATTTTTTGCATGGGACAAAAACAATACTAGAATTAAACCATTTTTCCCAAAAAGAAGCGGTTTGCTTCAGTGATAATAATGATTTACTGATAGCCGATGAAAGAACCAAAAGTGTTGGCGGAAATGTGTATCATATTAGTGTCAAAAAGCTAAAATCCAAATCCTAAACCAAAAGAGATTCGAGCTTCTTCATCAGTACTTTTAAAATAGGTTATTCTCGCGGTAAGTGCATTTAGACTGTTGAGCCACAATCCACCTCCGAAAGATTGATGCCATTTAGTGGAATTTTCGTTTTTTTGCCACACTCTGCCATAATCAAAACCACCTAAAATTCCGTAAGTCATTGGTAAAACACTTCTTTTTATTTGGCCTAAATTCCAGCGTAAATTGCTACTTTGATAAAAAGATTGGTTCCCTAGAAATCGTTCATTTCTAAAACCTCTCAAATCATAATCCCCACCTAAAGTTGCGCCTTGATAAAAATCAAAATTGTTATTTAATAACACTTTTGCTTTCACAATAGTGGCTAAAACTATTTTGCCGTTGGCATCAATTTTATGGTTGAAATTTAGTTTGCTTTCTAGCGAAGGAAAATTTCTTTTGGTGTCATTTAAATTCATTTTCCAGCTTCCGGCGATGGAAAATCCCATTCCCATAGTAGGAAAGGATGGGATGTCATAATTCTCAAAACTGTATTTCAGTGTTGCACCGGCAAATTTTTGACTGTTAAAAACGTCCGGATTTACGATTCCGGGAATGTTTATAAATCGGTCAGGCGTTTCTTCTACACTGATTCTTTCAAAAGAGGTTTGAAAAAAGATGGAACTACCGTATTTTCCCAATTTTTTTATCGACGGCATAACCCTTATTGTTCTGAGGCGCACCCGATTGTAATCCATTCCAAAAGTTTCGTCATTATTTACAGACTCATTTCCGTAACCAAAATAATTAATTGTAAAATTCGGACTCGTGAATTCGGCTTCCAGATCTAAATCCCATTTGCCTGCTGATTTTGGAAAATGAGCAGTATAATTCAGCTCATATCCATCGGTGGCAAAAAAGTAATTCGCTTTCAAGATGTGTTTTTGCGTGTACGGATTTTGATTGAATTTAGTAATGGTGTAGTTCGCTATAAAACCTAATTTTATCCCATTATCAGGATTATAACCTATGCTCGGTAATCCTGAAAAAGCATTGTATTTTGGTTTTGCATAATCATAGAGGCTAGTTTCATAGTCATCCGTCAAAAGAACTTTAGTTTTAGAATCTAACCTATAGGTATTTGCTTTTGATTTAAAATTAGTAATCTTCACCTTGTTTCCGTTTTCAACCACATAGGAATCGTTGTCCTGTCCTCCGATTAATCGAATATTGATACCAGAATTTGATTTTCCTTTTACTTCAAAAATATCGTCATCATCTAATCCGTAAATCCAAATGTTATTGGTTTTTCCAGCAGTAAAGTCTTTGGTGTACAGTAATTCTTCGCTTTCATTTTTCAAACGGTATACTTCGATTTTAAGGATATTCTTAGCTTTGTTCCGGATTATAAATTTATCTTTTTTATCTGTTCCAACAAGTAGAACCGTCTTTTGCAGCACTTTGTAATAGTCAGTGGCATAGTGCTGCAATTGTGTTTTTCTAACTTTCAATTGCTGTTTAATACTTTCGATAGTTTTATCCTGAACAGCTGCCGGTAATGAATTAAAAGCGTCATCTATAGCTGCGTCTGAAAGGTTTTCCTGAATGTATAGTGCCTGTTGCACCCATTGTTTTTCATTGGCAGTTTTAAGGAAGGCCAGATCTAACGGATAAGGTTCACGATTGAGCCATTTCACATTTTTAATTTTCGCCTTAAAAGTTTGCATATGGCGCAAAGCGGGCATATTCATTAAAATGGAAAGTAAGACACCATCGTATTTTGTAAAAGCTTGATCCCTGTCTCGAGGAATAGGTTTGTAAATTATTTTTTTACCTTCCTTATATTCCCCCCATCGCCATTGGTCTTCGTGTCTGTCCCAATCGCCAATGAGCATGTCAAACAGTCTGGCTTTGATGTAGCTGCTTTCGTCCACAGTATATTTTTCGTCTTTGTGAAGATTTTTTAATACATCAGCAGTACTGATAATTGCAGTTGGTTTTCCAAAGCTTTTTACGGCAATTTGACTGTCATTGGGACGTTCTTCCACCATATACAATTCATCACCGTAACTAGCATTAAATTCTTTTAATGCTTGGTGTTTTGGAATATAATACAATACGGGATTGGTATGTGCAACTCCAATTTTTTCTGCTAAATTGCCGACAGTAAAAGGAGTATAAGGATGTGAAGTTGTATAAAAATCGGATAAAAGATCATCTGCGTAGGTATCTTCAAATTCGTTTTGGATAAATTGGTCTTTAAAAGCCACCGACTGTAAAAAACGCGCGGTACTTTTTTTCAGGGCACGCATTACATATTCTTTACCATTTTTATCAAAAAGTTGTAATGATTTTGATTGATGACCACCTCCGGCACGTTTCGGTGTTAGGCCTCCGTACAGGGTATCAATAGTAGCCGTTTTTACTTCTATTGGTAAACTGTAGTACTTTCGATAATGGTTTCCAAAAAGGAATTTATAAAATGCTGATTTTTTGGTTTGTTGCTCTGAGTAAATTGATGCGATTGTTGTTTTAGCAAATGAGCTTGGAATTTTTTTGGTACTATAATCCTTTTTTTTATCTAATACGAATTGCTCAAAAATCAGTTTCTCTTTATTATTTTCCTGGCCATAAAAGGACGCTTTTGCAGCACCATTTTCATAAACAGCTAGGGTGGCGTACCCATTTCCACCATAAGAAAAGTCATTAGGGAAAACAGCTTTAGCAGCTTCTGATTTCGAACCGGCTCCGCTGATGATTTGCTTTATATTGTCTTTATCGATGTATTGTAAATTATGATCATGACCCGAAACCACAATACAATTATTCTGGCTTTGAAGGAGCGTTTTTATACGTTTTATAAATTGGGTATACCTTTTGTTTTGAATGTCCTGAGGGCTTATTCCGGATGTTTTTCGGATAAGATTAATCAGGGAACCGATGACCGGAAGCGGAATTTTTTGCTCCAGTGGAAAAAGTTGCTTTTCTAATGAAAACTGACCACCGTGCGTCCCGTTGCTCATCAACGGATGATGAAGTGCCAGAATTACTGTTTTTTCCTGATTTTTATTGAAAATGTTTTCTAGTTCAAGAAAAAAAGCTTCTCGTGTTTTGATGTCACAGTCATCATTTATAGTGGGGTTTTTATCCCAATCTTCTAAAAACCATTGGCTGTCTATAGTGATAAGTGTCAAATTTTTATTTATTTCCAAATCTTCAATGGCGCAGCTTTTTCTTGGTAAGAATGATTTTTTATCATTCAGATAATCTGTTACAAAGGAAGCCTGGCGTTGTAATCCTTTGATTCCATTGTACCAGTCATGATTTCCAGGAATGAAAATGGTTTGGCCTTTGAAGTTTTTAGCTAATTTTAGTTGCTTAGTTAACTTATTTTCTGCACTAAGTCGCTCACTTGGATTGTCAGTATTAGGTAATCCTTCTGGGTAAATATTATCACCAAGAAACAAAAGAGTCGAATTTTTGGTTGCTTTTTCTAATTGATTTTCCAGTAAACCAATCGTTTGCTGTGCACTTTTTTCATTGGCATTGCCCGCATCACCAATTAAATAAAAGGTGTGCGCAATTTTTGCGCTATCTCTTGCGTTTACTGATAGCGGATTTTTGATGTTTTTACCAAACTGCGCATGATGTGTAGCGCAAGATTGAAGCAGTAAAAACAAAAGAATAAAACCGAAATTTATTTTATTCCCATTTTTAAAACGATTATCCAAAAACAATTCCATAATTTAGTAGTATAATTATTTCTTATGAATCTTATAGAACAATCCGGAGATTTTGTCGTAAAATTACTCAAAGATAAACTTTCTAATTCATATACTTACCATAATATTAAGCATACACGTGAGATGGTTGCCGCAGTTTTGGTACTTGCTGAAGGAATGAATGTAGCTGCTGAGGATAAAGAAATTTTGCTTGTTGCAGCTTGGTTCCATGATACGGGGTACATTGATGGTTGTACCAATCACGAGAATTGCAGCAGTGCTATAGTTACAACGTTTTTGGAAGAAAAAGGAAAATCGGCAGCCTATATCACAAAAATCGTCAACTTAATTAAAGCTACAGTAAAGGAATATGTGCCGCAAACTCTTCTCGAAAAAATAATAAAAGACGCTGACTATTATCATCTTTTTAGTGCCGATTATTTCTCCAGTTGTGAAGTGTTGAGAAAAGAATGGGAAAATACAGAAAATAAAGTGTTGTCAGATAAAGATTGGTTTACTGAAAACCTGGATTTTCTGATGAATAAACATCGTTTTTATACGGATTTTGCTTTGAAAAATTGGCAGCCTTTAAAGGATGAAAACATAAAACGGCTTCAGAAAAAAATCGATGTAACTGAAAATAAAAGAGATAAAAAATTGAAAAAAAAAGATAAAAAGAAAGAAAAAGAGGAAAAGCCGGAGCGAGGTATTGATACTGTTTTTAGAGTTACACTTGGTAATCATACACGTTTGAGCGGTATTGCAGATAGTAAGGCTAATATTCTACTTTCTGTAAATGCTATTATTATTTCTATTGCACTTTCTACGATTATTCCAAAACTAGATAGCCCAAAAAATGCCCATTTGGTGATTCCAACCTTTATTATGATAATTTCTAGCGTAATCACTATCATTTTTGCCATACTTTCTACACGTCCAAAAGTAACAAGAGGCGTTTTTTCTAAACAAGACATTGAAAATAAAAAAGTGAATTTACTTTTCTTTGGTAATTTCTATAAAATGGCTTTGCAAGACTATGAATGGGCTATGAACGAAATGATGAAAGACAGAGAGTACATTTATAATTCGATGATTAAAGATTTATATTTCTTAGGAATAGTTTTAGAGAAGAAATATAGGCTATTGCGAATAGCCTATAATCTTTTTATGATAGGATTAGTTGTCTCAGTTATTGCTTTTATCATTGCATTCAAAATGGCTGGAGTTTAGCTCAATTCATCCAATAAATCCTGATAGGAATAGTTTTTAGAATCAGGGGCTGTGTTTTTGTTAATTACTTTTACTCTAATGGCTCTCAGACCCGAAACGCCTTGTAATTCTTCCACTTCAAATTGCTCTATTTCGGGTTCTAAAATAGTTTTGAATTGCAAAAATTTGATGTATTTCAAATATTCAGTTTCCTCGCTATTATGAGAATAGACGATGGTAATTTTTTCTTTTTCGGTTATTCTTTCTTCGGTTCCTTTGATATTGGCTTTGTCGATGCGTTTTTTTACGACCTCGTAGCGGGCATTATAGGTGCCGTCTACATCAAAACGTTTTTCATCCATTCTAAATCGGATTGAAATAGCGGAACTGAATACTAAAATTAACGAAGTGACATCAAGTTCGTAAGGCAGGGAAGATTTGAGTTGATGGTGTTCCAATTCCATTTCACACAGCGTTTGCAATTGCCACAATCTTAAATTATGCAGGTATATGCTGTCAAAATCTTTATTTGGCGTAATGGAAGCACCTATATAAAGATTGTGTTCCACCCCATCAGTTTTGAAACGCTCGTAATAATGAGGAAAAATATTTTGCGCTTCTACCTGTTTTTTATCAAGAATTGAAGCTAATTTTTTATTGACAATAGACATGGCATTATCAAATTTCTTTCTCGACTGGTAAAACATTCCTGTTTTTTCATCCAAACTCGCAAAATAATTTTGCTCCAGTGTTTCTCCGATGACATTTGTTTTTGTATTCCTTAAAATTGGATGAATCTCTTGTTCAATATAAAGTTGAATTTGTTGTTCGGTATCCGCTTTTAGTGGAGATTCCAGTTGCTCTTGTAACGATTGCAATTCAAATTTTCGTTGTTCCAATAAAACCAGGTTGTTGTTTGAATTTTGATTTTCAAAGATTTGAACAAGAGCCTCCAGCTGGTTTTTTAAATCTTCTTTTACGGTTTCATTTCTATGATTTGAGGAGCCTTTAATATCAATTTGTCCATACAAAGGGTATACTTCCTTGAATACAATTTCTTTAAAGATATAGTCTTTATTTGGATTGTTAGTTTGAAAATATTTGAGCGCCTCTCTTTTGAATTTCCAGTAGACACTTGGGTGAATGGCTGTGTACTCCCTCTGAATAATAGCTTCGACATGGTGTTGCATATCATTGTCGTAGCGCTCCAATGTATCAACTAAATAAGGTAAAACCAAATTTAGATTGTTTGCATTAATACTGTTAAGTTCTCTTGGCTTTGCTGAAACCAATTCTATAATCCCCAAAAGTTTATCATCCTTTATTACCGGGGCAAGAATACAGCTTTGGATATTTAGCCTTATAAAATGTGCTGCCAATTTTTCATTTCCTGGCGTTGTGGCAAATTTTTCAACGTTTGAAATTATAAAAGGTTTGTTTTGTTCTAAAATGGTTTCCAAAGAACAACCAAAAAGGGCATTTTTACAATCGGTTTCTTGCATTTCATCAAGAATGAAACTGCCCATTTTTTTATCATGATAATGCGGTTTTACAAACTTTTCTTCCTCTTCATTATAAATGATGAAACCAATTTTTAAATCGGGTACTTTGAAAATAGAACGGAAAATGGTTTCGAAATTTTCTTTAATATCCGATTGCCCCATTTCTGATTTCAGAAGATTGCTTTTCAAGTTTGAAACGGCACTTTCTATGGAAGCATCAAATAGAGAAACGATACCAAAGCCTTTTAAAATCCAACTTTCGGATGGAAATTTTTCTTTCCATAAAGCGATACTATCATAATTATCCATCAATAAATCGATGTCTTCAGGGGTTAATGGTATTGCTTTATCAGTAGGAATAATTTCCATAAAATCGGCATTATACAGAATTCTATAATGCTTCATAATGGCATTTGCATCTGGAATATCGTAAAACAGAGGTTTATTGAAATCAAAATGCTGATGATAGACGGTATTCAAAATCAAAATACAATTCATGATGTAGAATTGATTGTCATCAAAATCCCTGATTTCCATGTCGAAAGTTGCTCCGGCATTACTCAGTATTTTTTTGAATCTTTCGGTATAATTAAACGTAAAGTTTTGAAAAGGGATGGTAACCGCTTTGATTTCGTTCTGTGTCAGGGCGGTAGGAAATAGATCTGCTAATAAATATTTTATCAGTGTTTCGTTCTCATGAATCAAATTAAAATTTTCAATCCCTGTTCTGAATTGCGGAAAAGGTTCGATTTCTTTGAGTACTGCTTTGGCGTAATTTGATCGATAATCCACATTGGTTTTCGCAATTTCTTCCAAGGATTCAATAAGTTTATGAAACGAAATTAAGGTCTTGAATGGGCTATTTGTAAATAGATTATTAGTCATCTTCTTTTCTTTATGAAGATGTAAATTTACAAATAAATAGAAATCAATACTTCAGAAGTAGCTTTTAATTCGTTTGCAATAAATTTATACTTTAATGGACCAAAAAAAGCACTAAAGTTCTAATTAGGACTGTAAGCAACTGATGTTTGTTTAAATCAATTATGATTTATTAATGAAGTAAATGTTTGAATTCACGAGATTTTTTTTTAATTTATTTTTTTGTCTTAACACGATTATAGATTGGAGTAAGAGAAGGATTAGCATCTTTTTAAGGTTTTCAGAAAGTTAGCAATACGTTGAGTTTAATTCTTAGGTACTTTAATGTAATGAAATTGACCGTAATAGAAAGCTGATGATTACAGCTTTCAAATTGTAAATAAGCGTGTTAAAACTGGTTTGAAACAACATGAACTCTTTTTTTATAAAACCCGATCAGTGTTTCATTTATTTCTTTTAGTTCTGGTGTGAGAAATGTTTTTTGGCCTTTTTCATCATTAGTTAATTCCAGATTGCAAACGGTGCATTTGTATTCCTTGAAATGATTTGTTACATTCCTGGTGGTGATGATTTTATGTCCAAATAATGAGCATAGGATTTTTTTACTTAAAAATTTTTCTTTGATTTCGAATGGGTTCATATTAGGTTATTTAGGTTATTCAGGTTTGGGGACTTAAACGTAGTTATTAACCGTTTAAATATCAAATAAACTCGATTAAATACATTTAATATCGAAATAAGTATTAATATTCCTATAAATGTAACGATAAAGTGATTAGTTTAATTCTTTTATCGCAAAACAAAAAAATCCCCAATCACTTTTTCGTAATTGGGGACTGAATAGCTATAATGAGGTGAACTTAAACTAGCTCTTCTCTTCTTTATTAAAATAAACTAGGTAATAATACATTTGTTTTTCTTCATCCCAACCTTTTTCCACAAATTTTTCGGCACTTTCAGGATTGATGAAATCCATTTTTATTTGGATATGCGTATCTAAATTGATTACGTTTTTAATTGACTTTCTAGCGTCAGAAACTGCTGCATTGGCAATAGGAAATGAGGTTACATCTTCAATGCTGTATTTCTCTCCTTTGTCTATTTTGTAATTCTTAAATTCTGGTATCAAATCAGGATTGTCCAAAACTTCATTTAAGAAATTAGTTTCCTCGAACTGATCATTTTTTGCAAAATAATTTACAGAACGGTTCATGAACATCACTTCTTCTTTTTTGTCTTCCGCAGGGAAAACAACGTCTTTAGCGAAGTTCTGACAGAATTTCAAATACTTTTTAGTGATGAAATTTTCATCCTCAAAAGCATCAACGGAAAGGAAATGTTCCAACCAATATCTGGCGTCATAACGGTTGCTGTCTACCGTTAGTATTTTATATCCTTCTTCTTTTTTATAATTAAAAATCAAGCAACCTTTATCTAATTTATTTAAACTTACACCCTGTTGCAAAATCATTTCCAGGTGCGTTTCTTTTTCTTCAAATTGTAAAAAATCAGCTTGTATCTCGCTTTTGAAAATTCCTATGGCATCAACAACATTGTTGTCAATGCTTACGTTAGTTAAATAAGTAACATATACTTCGCCGTTCTTGATGTGCGGATGATTGGATTGCTCAAATAAATGCTTTGTGATCTTTTTAGAAACTTCATGAATGGTACTTGGATTCTCAAAAACTTCTGTTGCAAATTTGAACATGTCGTTGTAATCCAAATCAATTTCATGAGCAAATTGAAAATAATTTTCTTCTTTTTCTCTAAAGGGTTTAAAGAAAAATTCCTTCATCAACGGAACGATTTCGTCATTCAAATTAAAGAGTTGCTCCGATAAGAATAGTGCTTCATTCCTACTTTTATTACCAACTCTATGAATTGATAAGGTTTCGATGTGTGTATTATATAAATTGATCATATTTTATGTTTTTTTTAGATAAAAGAACCAAGATAAAAGAGATTTTTACTGTCTTTCATCTTGGTTCTTGATTTTTAATCGCTTATTTTTTTAATTCCAATTCTCTTCAAATCCAAAGTCTTCAAAACTATCATCTCCCTCAAACATGTCCAGATCTTCTTCGTCAATATCATCTTCAAATTCACCGTAAATATCATCATGCATATCAGCCTCAAAACTTTTTTCCATCGCTTCATCAGGCATTTCACCGTGAGAAAAAATGGTTTCAGGATATAAGTTTCCAACAACCTGGTCTTCTACTGCAGCTAATTCTACAAGGAAAGTCCACATGTTGATGAAATCATAGACATAAATAATTTTGGTATTTTTTTTATCTAAAATATCTGATAACTGATAATCGCTCATTACTTTTTGCTCACCTGGAATATCTCCAGTATCAAAAAGCGAAATTTCGTCTTCCTGATTCCATGTTTCATCACAAGTATAAAATGAAGCCACTTCCATTCCGTCAAAACCAAAGGAATTAAAGATAGCATTGTGTAAATCTTCTAAAGTATCGTCTTCAAGTATTGCAATGTCTCTAAAAACATCATCTTCTGCGTCTAGAATTACTCTAAATTTATAAACCATAATCTTTGTTTTTGTTGAAAGGTCAAAGGTAAAATTTAATTTTAGATTTTAGATTTCGGATTTCAGATTTGTTGATTTTTTTTTGCGTATAAATAGGGATAGCGCGTAAGTAATTCCTTATTATGAAATGCAAGCAATAGCTTGCAGTACGAAATATTGATTTTTTTCAAAAATATCGGTTTCAATTAAGGCTGGTCAGGTGACTAATTTACGATATGCTTTTTTTAATTTTACTGGTCAGTCTTTTTCTAAGGATGTGATACTTTTTATGATTTGGATAGCTTCTGTTCGAGGTCATGTTATTGAAAATTAAAGCTACGATCAAAAGGATAAGTACGCCGCTTAACACAGGATAAAGTACATACCAGTAGCCCAGCATTTTAATTTTTGGAGAACCTATTACGGCAATTAATGCAGTGGCTCCTCCCGGCGGATGCAGTGTTTTTGTCACTTGCATTAACACAATGGAAAGTGATACCGCAAGCGGCGCTGTTAACCATAAAATATCCGGTGTGAATTTGGCGACAGTAACTCCTACAATTGCCGAAACCAAATGGCCGCCAACCAGATTTCTGGGTTGCGCCAATGGACTTTGGATGATTCCATAAACCAAAACACTCGAAGCACCAAAAGAACCAATCAGGTATACCACATCAGAATGCAATAAAGATTTAGATTGCATGTAAGCTATAAATCCAATACCAATAAATGAACCTAAAAAAGCCCAAAAATGTTCTTTAAAATCAACTAAAGTTTCTTTGTATAAAATGTACTTTGTTTTGCGATAATTCCTTTTTATTTTTTGAATTGGCATAAAACTATTATTTTGATAGACTGGTAGAATAGGAGTATACTGTAAACGGATAAATCATTTTCGCTGTATATTTTGAAATCAGACAAACAACTAAAATGGGAAGAAATAAAGTATAATCATTCGTTAATCCACAAACTAAGAAAATCGCAGTGAAAGGCGCATGAATACTGGCGCTTAAAACTGCGGCCATTCCAATAACCATAAAGTTGACAGGGATGACATTAGCATACAAATAAGAGTTTAAAAGCAAAGCAACAAGTAATCCTAAAAAGGCACCTATGAAAAGGCTTGGTGCAAAAACGCCACCATCACCGCCAGAGGCAAGTGTTGCCGAAGTTACAATTGGTTTTAAAAGGATGATTCCGATAAATGTCAACACTAATGGAAAGGATAGTGTCACTTCATCCGAATTAACAAAAATCGTTTTGATAGCATGGTATCCTTCTCCATAAAGCTGTGGGAAAAAGAATAAGGAAATGCTCAGGATTAGTGAGCCTATCAGAATCTTATAATAATGAATTTTTATTTTTGAAAATTGGGATTTAAAAAATAAAACACAGCGGGTGAGATAGACAGAATTGATACCAGCTAAAATCCCCAAAAGAATAAAATACGGGATCGCTTTTAAATGCCAGGTGGTGATCGTTACAACAAACAAAGGTTTTTCATCCAATAAAAAGACAAGACTAAAAGCTACAGCGACCGCAATCAGATTACTGATTAAAAAAGCTCGGGTTACTTTTCTGGAAATGACTTCAATCGCAAAAAGAATTCCAGCAATTGGACTACTGAATAAAGCAGTAACTCCTGCCGCAACTCCTGCACAAATCAATTCGGTTTTGTACTGTCTGAATACATTTTGTTTTCTTTGCGCTACAGAACCAATAGTAGCCGAAGCAACAACGGTAGAAACTTCAATACCGGTGGATCCTCCAAAAATACCGGTCAATAATCCATTGATAAAATGAGATGGAATTTTATAATTGGGTAAATTCTTGGATTTGGAATTCGTGCTTTCAAAAATTTCTTTAATCCCTTTGTTCTCTTTTTTTCTAAAAAGATATTCTCTCAGGAAATAAATGATGGATAAACCAAAAACCGGAAAAACGATAATGAATATTGGGTTTAAAGTAGTTTGATGAAAAAATATTTCCTCGTAATATTCGGTTATTTTTTTTAATGAAATCCCTAAAAATGCCGAAAGAAAACCAATTAGAACAGAAACAATGACTAATTTTTGAAATTTGATTAATTGATAATTTTTTTTAATTCGGGCACTATTGTTCATCTAAAAAATGTTTTACAAATTTTAATTTCAGATAAAATAAAATGATTTATTTGAAAAATAAAGTTTTTGAGAGTATTACAAAGTTAAAGAAAGAATCTTAGATTTGAATTGAAAAATCAATATAATCGTTCTTTTTTATGATTTTTTTAGGAATTATGCTTTTTGTGGGTCTCTCAATACGCTTATTTTTCATAAAATTCAATCGGAAGATTATCGGGATCAGCAATAAAAGTAAAACGTTTGTTTGTTGTCGGGTCAAGACGTATCGCTTCAGCTACACTATTTTTTGATGCTAAAAAATCAATGGTCTGGTCTATGTTATTTACTTCAAATGCTAAATGTCGCAATCCAGTCGCTTCCGGTCCTGAGGTACGTTGGGGTGGATTTATAAAAGAAAAAAGTTCAATGATATAAACACCATTTAAAGCCAAATCCAGTTTGTAGGATTGTCTTTCCTCACGGTAAATTTCTCGAATAATTGTGAGTCCCAAAACGTCGGTATAGAATGTTTTTGATTTTTGATAGTCGGAGCAAATGATAGCAATATGGTGCACTTTGTTTATGGAAATCATAATTGTTTACGTTTATTTTAAATAAGTCATTTCAGGAAGATTCGCATTTGGCTCTTGCGCTAAAGCATCTGAATGAAGCTTATTGATTAAGGTTTTTGTTTTCTCTATGTCATCAATTCTAAAAAGAAATTGTACTTCATTGTCCTGGTCCGCATTTTGCCAAAGGTGTTCTAAGTACATTCCCTGGGAGGCATGAAATGCTTTGTCTTTTTCTAAAATACCTTTGATGACTTCCAAAGGAACATTTTTGAGTTTTGCTAAAATGTGTGTCATATCTTAAATTTATTCGTTAAGTTTTCGAATCACCTTTGCAGGATTCCCAACTGCCAATGAATGGTCTGGAATGTTTTTTGTTACAACGGAACCAGCACCAATAACACAGCCGTTTCCTATGGTGACTCCAGGGCAAATAATTGCATTTCCTCCAATCCAGCAATCGTCACCAATGGTAATAGGCTTCGAAAACTCGTGTGTGCGGCGGCTTTTAATATCCATAGGATGCGATGCAGTGTACAATTGAACACCCGGTGCAAACAATACATTGGAGCCGATAGTTACTTTGCTGCAATCTAAAACAACACAATTTACATTAAAATATACATTGTCACCACAAATGATGTTGTAACCATAATCACAAAAAAAAGGAGGTTCGATGTACAGGTTTTTCCCCGCATTCGGAATTAATTCTGCAAGTATCAATCGGGCTTTTTTAGTGACCCTGTACTCCGTTACATTGAGACTATGGAGTAAATTTTTAGCTTTGCGGCGCTCTTTTTTAAGGTCTTCACCGCCAGAGAGGTAAAGTTCTCCGGCAATCATTTTTTCTTTTTCAGTTTTCATGGTCATTTTTTTTGGAACGTCATCAATGAAATACCGGACTGTACTTTTCAAGATGCTGGTAAGAAAGGCTTTCTAAACCAAATTAGATTTTATTTTTGGCGATTTTATCGTGAATTTTTAGCGTTTGCTTCAAGTAGTTTCTTCCGTTTTTCATAAAAGGACCTGCAACAACCAATTTTCCTGCTACAGCTGATCGATTGATATTAGCCATATGGCTTTCAAATAATTGGTTCGTTTCCTCTTTCGTTGCTGTTGTATTGCTTCCCGTTTTTAGCAGACAAAAAACAGGCTTCATTTCATAAGCATCAGCATTTAAGGTTTTGGCCAGTTTTTCGTTATATGTAGCGTCGTTTTTTTGAGAAAATAGTGTTGCGGTGGAAAATACCACTAAAAGTAAAAGGATCGATTTTTTCATTTCTTCAAAATTGGATTGAAGACAAATTTAAGGTTTTATGATGCAATACAACGTTCGGATAAAAAAATGATTTTTTAATCACGTAGTAATGATATAAAAAAACAACTCATCCTGGAATTTCTACAGTTGAGCAAGAACTTTTTTCAGGTTTCTTTTTTCTAGTGGATATTTGCCTGATCAAAAATCAATTATTATGAAGTTTATTTATACGCTTGCCACTATACTCTTCTCAGCAACGCTATTTTCACAAACAACAGTTTCCGGGAAAGTAGTTGACGAAAAAGGAAATCCAGTAGCTGGGGCCAGCATTTTTATCGAAGGGACTTATGACGGTACTTCAAGTTCTGAAACAGGTGATTTTACTTTTACAACCAGTACCATGGGTAATCAGACTTTGGTGGTAAGTTTTTTAGTTTATGAAACTACAAAAATGATAATCGACGTTTCGAATTTTAAAAATAAAATCATAAGATTAAGGGACAATGTCAATGCTCTTGATGCCGTAATAATTACCGCGGGGAATTTGGAAGCAGGTGATAAGGCAAGGGTTTCAGTTTTGAAACCGCTGGATATTGTCACTACTGCAGGTTCGGCAGGAAATATTATTGCAGCTTTGCAAACGTTGCCGGGAACGCAGAATGTGGGTGAGGACGGACGGTTGTTTGTGCGTGGTGGCGAGGCCAATGAAACACAAACGTTTGTGGATGGCATTCGTGTGGCACAACCGTACGGAGCTTCTGCTCAAAACTTGCCAACACGCGGTCGGTTTTCGCCTTTTTTATTTAGTGGAATATCTTTTTCCACTGGGGGATATTCTGCAGAATACGGGGAAGCTTTATCGAGTGTTTTGTTGTTAAATACACAAGACGAACCCGACCAAAACAAAACGGAAATCGCTTTAATGACCGTTGGTTTGGGTTTTGGAAACACCCGTAAATGGAAAAAAAGCGCCTTGAGTGTGAATACCGCTTATATCAATTTAGCGCCATATCAGGCAATAGTTCCTCAAAATGTAGACTGGAATAGTCCCTATCAATCCTTATCTGGAGAAACGGTGTATCGGTATAACTTCAACAGTGGGATATTAAAAGTATATGCTGCTTTTGATTCTTCCAAATTCGATATTAATCAGCAGAATATCAATGCACAAGAAAAAACCAGGGTTGATTTAAATAATGCTAATTTTTATTTTAATTCTTCTTACAAGGGGACTTTTGGAAGCAATTGGCAAATTACCTCCGGTTTAAGTTATGGCTATAGTAAAAATAAAATAAAACTGGATTCGGATGCCGTTGCAAATGATGAAAATTCCGCACATATGAAATTTAAATTAAAAAAGAGTTTTTCCGATAGAGTGAAGTTGTCTTTTGGAGCGGATTATTTTGTTACCAAATTCAATGAGGATTTCAATGAGAATTTAGGAACAACAACTAGCAATGGTTATAATTCCAATATCGTAGCGGTCTATACCGAAGCTGATGTTTTCTTCTCAAAAAAGTTTGCAGCAAAAGCGGGGTTGCGAACTTCTTATAATGATTTATTAGATGAAACTGCCATTTCTCCAAGAATTTCGTTGGCCTACAAAATGGCTAAAAATAGCCAGCTTTCATTGGCTTACGGAGATTTCTCCCAAACACCCAATGCTGATTATATCAAATATTCTAAGTTTCATCAGTTTGAAAGTGAGAAAGCATCACATTATATTTTGAATTATCAGTATAATAAAGACGGGAAAACTTTCAGGGCAGAGGCCTATTATAAGGACTACAGTAATTTAGTAAAATACGATACACCATCCATACATTACAACTCCCAATTTTCTAATGATGGTTCCGGTTATGCTAAAGGTTTGGATTTGTTTTGGAGAGACGGAAAATCAATTAAAAATTTAGAATATTGGGTTTCGTATTCGTATATCGATACCGAGCGAGATTATAAAAACTTTAGTGCTCAAGTCACTCCTAATTTTGTTGCCGATCATAGTTTGTCGCTGGTTACCAAGTATTGGATAAACGATTGGAAATCACAAATTGGTTTTACTAATTTATACAGCTCGGGACGGCCTTACAACAATCCAAACGAAACAAAGTTTATGAACGGAAAAACAAAATCATATCACAGTTTGAGTTTTAATTGGGCTTATTTATTGACTTCGCAAAAGATTTTGTATTTCTCGGTTTCTAATATTTTAGGAAGTCAAAATGTATATGGTTACGATTATGCAAAAAATCCAAATACAGCTGGTGTTTACAATAGGGCAGCCATTACACCAACAGCGGATCGTTTTTTCTTTCTGGGGTTCTTTTGGACTATTAGCAATGATAAAAAAGAGAATCAATTGAAGAATCTTTAAAAAAGCAATTGTAAGGGCCATCAAATAATAATTATGTACGCAGACATGAACTTACTATCAAACCCATTTCTCCCTCGATTTCCAATAATGATCCTGTTCTCGTTACTTGTTTTCTTGTTTGTAATCCGAATAGTAGTTAAAAGGCATGAATTTAGTAAGAAGCAATACTTGATTTATATTTTATCAATTGTGGTTGTAGTTATAGGAATGCTATTTGGGAAATATGGTGCAAACGCGGGATTAAAATGGTGGATATATTATCCTATACCAATGCTAATTAATGTCTTTTTACCACCGATTGCTCTAAAAATGAATCTCAACAAATCTCTTTTTTTATGTCGTATTAAGCTTTCTTTCTGCCCCTTTTATCCATTTCTTTTTTTCATTCTTCTTCAACTGGCATGAGTATATGGTATTTTGGGAAATTGGATACATTGGAAATTACCTTAATTAATGACACTACAATTCATCCATCAAAATCAACAGTTCGGTAAGTAAAAATTTAATAGGAATAAAAACAGGGGTATTTTTGAAGTATAATTAAAAGTTTCAATCATCAAAATAGTAATCCTTTAAAAACAGAAATCATGACAAAAGTTATCACATCAATCGCATTATTTGTATGTAGTTTATTAACAGCTCAAGGACAATTTGAGCAAGGAATGGGAAAAGCATTCGGACTTTGGAAAGAAGGAAAAAACACCGAAGCTTCCGATCTATTCGAAAGAATTGCAGCAGCAGAAAAAACGAATTGGTTGCCTAATTATTATGTTGCATTGGTAAACACAACCACTGCTTTTGGAACGCACGATAAAGATAAGATGAATTTGTTACTTGCAAAAGCTCAAAATGCATTGGATACAGAAATGGGTAAAAATCCAAATAATGCGGAATTATTAGTGATGCAAGCTATGATTAACACCGCCTGGATTGTTTTTGACCCGATGACAAACGGAATTTTATTATCTTCAAAAACTATGGAATTGTATGCTAAAGCTGAAGCGATTGCACCAGAAAATCCAAGGGTTGTTTTCGCAAAAGCGGAATTTCAAATAGGGGGAGCGAAATACACAGGAATTGATACAAAACCTTTGTGTGGTCAAATTGAAAAAGCAATCGGTCTTTTTGCTACTTTTAAACCGGAAACTCCTTTCTCTCCAAAATGGGGATTGGACAGAGCGACAGTAGCTTTGCAAAACTGTAAATAAGATTGCTAAAAAAACGTAAGCCAAAAATGGAAAATCAAAGGATACATACATTCACAGAATTTAAAAAGGGAACAATTGTTTCTCTTAAAATTGCTTTGATTTTTACTTTTGTATTTTCTTTGATTCAAGGGCGTTTTGATTTCGAAACGGTACGGACCACTTTTTGGGTAAGTTCACTATATTCCTTTGGAATCGGTTTTGGGAATGCTGTAATTAACTCGCTTCTCAATAAGAAATGGGATTGGCTGGAGCATACTAATTTGAGAGTGTATTTTGGGATAATTGCTACAGTGTTGTATACGGTTCCAGTTGTTTTAGGAATTGATTATCTGACTTTTGTAGTTTTTCAAAAAATGAATCCCAGTGAATTTTTTAGTGAGAGAATGATTTGGGTTCATTTGTTTTATATCATACTTTCTCTAGGTGTTTCAACTTTTATGCATGCGAGAAGTTTTATGGCTAATTGGAAACAGGCATCGCGAAAAGAAGTAACTGAACAAAAAATAATTGCAGGAACAGCTTCAGCGAAGTTTGAAAGTTTAAAGAATCAGATTGACCCCCATTTTCTTTTTAACAGTTTGAATGTTTTAAGTTCTTTAATTGAAGAAAATCCAGATAATGCACAACGGTTTACGACTTCATTGTCAAAAATTTACCGCTATGTGTTGGAGCAAAAAGATAAAGAGTTAGTTTCGGTTGAAGAAGAATTGGCTTTCGCTAAAACCTATATGAACTTACTTAAAATGCGTTTTGAGAATAGTTTGTTTTATGAATTACCCGCAACAAATATAAATTCTGAAGCCAAGGTTGTACCCCTTTCTTTGCAGCTTTTATTGGAAAATACAGTAAAACATAATGTGGTTAGTGAACAAAGACCTTTGCACATTCGCATTACTATTGAAGGAGATTATCTTGTTATTCAAAATGTTTATCAAAGAAAGGAAGTGTTACAGGGGCGTCAGGGGGTGGGATTGCAAAACATCATCGATCGCTATGGGATTATTAGCAATAGAAAAGTATTGATTGAACATAATGAAAAAACTTTTACGGTCAAAATACCCATTTTAACTAAACAAATTTCGGTTATGGAAATGAATACTAATTATAGCGAAAATAGTGCATATTACCGAGCTAAAAAACGGGTTGAAGAACTTAAAGGATTTTATGGGAATCTGATATCTTATTGTTGTGTTATTCCATTTTTGGTGTTTATTAATCTCGCTTATTCTCCACAATTTCAATGGTTTTGGTTTTCAGCTGGAGGCTGGGGTTTTGGATTGGTCATGCATGCTTTAAAAGTTTTTGGATACAGCTCTAAGTGGGAAGAAAGAAAAATTAAAGAGATTTTGCAAAGAGAAGACAGTAGAAAAGCTTGGAAATAGTATTTTATACTGCGTTACCATTGGAAGATTGTAAGGCTAAACCTGAAGCAAATTTTAAATCAGAAAGATCATGGAAAATAATAATCAAGAGGAAGAACGTTATTTCAAAGCGAAAAAGAAAGTAGAAGAAATTAAAGGTTTTTATGGGAATCTAGTAGCCTACATTGTTGTTAATATTGGACTTGTAGTGATTAATCTGCTTACTTCTCCCGAACATTTATGGTTTTATTGGCCCATGTTGGGTTGGGGAATTGGGGTTGTTTTTCATGGCATGAAAGTTTTTAATTATATGCCATTTATCGGAAAAGACTGGGAAGAGAAGAAGATCAAGGAGTTTATGGATAAGGAAAAAGAAAACAGGGAAACTTGGAAATAATTAATATTGGAAGCAATGGGAAGATTTAGAAGAAGTAGGCTAAATGATTATAATAATAATTATAATACTGAAACGTATAATCCTGACGAACGCTATACTTTAGCATATAAAAGAGTAAAAAGGATTAAAGGTTTTTATGTTCATCTCTTGGTTTATTTTGTCGTAAACGCATTTATTATTATCTCCAGTTTTGATCGAAGTTTACTTGACAAAGAACTATTCTGGCGCTGGGAAACTTTTTCAACAGCCTTGTTTTGGGGAATTGGCTTGATAGCCCATGCACTGTCTGTTTTTGGGAGAAATATATTTTTTGGACCAAAGTGGGAAGAGAAAAAAATCCAAGAGTTAATGGAAAAAGAAAAAAGCGAGAAATGGGAGTGAATTTCAGCTAACAGGTATCAGAATTCAAGTACTAATTCCCAAACAAACCTAAATAATGACCACAATAATAATTGAAGACGAAAAACCGGCCGCCAGGTTACTCCAAAGAAAACTGGAAAAGCTTAATATTCCTGTAGGAGTAATGCTGCATTCCGTGGAAGAATCGATTGGTTGGTTTACTAAAAATGAACATCCGGATTTGATTTTTTTGGACATTCAGTTATCGGATGGATTGTCTTTTGAAATTTTTGAAAAAGTAGCCATCAAAAGCGCCATAATTTTCACAACCGCCTATGATGAATATGCATTGCGCGCCTTCAAATTAAATAGTATTGATTATCTTTTGAAACCCATTGATGAGGACGATTTGGAAGTGGCAGTTTCTAAATTTAAAACTCGGTTACCACAACCGAAAACGGTACAATTGGACTTTGAGCAAATCAAAAAAATGCTGACCAATCCATTTGAAAAAAATCACAAAAAACGTTTTACGGTAAAAATCGGACAACATTTGAAAGTAATCACTACCGACGAAGTCGAATGTTTTTTTAGTGAAAATAAAGGAACATACCTCCATACTTTCGACAACAGAAATTATTTAATTGAAAATACATTGGAGTTTTTGGAACAGGAATTGGATCCGCTGGATTTCTTTCGGATCAACCGAAAATTCATTATACCGCTTAAGGCAATTAAAGAAATTGTGTTATACAGTAATTCTCGTTTGAAGGTTATTTTGCCTTCTTATAAAGATGATGAGGTGATTGTAAGCCGAGAAAAAGTTTCCGGATTTAAAACCTGGATCGGCTAATTAAAGTAAAAAAAAACGGTTTCAAAACGGCAGACAAAATCCTTAAAAGGAATAGGTTCAGCAACGCTTTTGAAACCGTTTTAATAGTTTTTAGATCTTGAAATTATTCAAATAAAGATCTGATTTCTTTTTCAGTTTTGCCTAATTTTTGTTGCAATTTCCCCCATGTTTCATCTTCTTTTCCTTCTTCAAACAACAGGTCGTCATCGGTTAAGTCGGCGTACTTTTGTTTAAGTTTCCCTTTTAATTCATTCCAGTTTCCTTTAATCTCTTTTGAATTCGGCATAATGTATCGTTTTAAATTGCTATTATTTCTTTTACAAATTTGGTGTTTGAAGACGGAAAAATTATTGCGTAATTATGACGATTTGTTGTTTAATTTTTGGTAAATTGTGTTCAGATTTAAATATTAGTATAAATAATGCGATGATTAAATTTGGTTAAATTAGTAAGGTAAGTAGTGATGGTTAAATTCATGATGTTGAGTAAGATGAAATTAATGTATAGATTATGTCTATGGTGAATTTAGACCTTAAAAAGGGCTTTTCGGATTCCAATTAATACGAAAATAAAGAAAGAGTAAATGATAAAAAATGGAGCGATGTATTCGATTAAATTCATTGGTAACATAACGGCAATAATCAGCAATTGAAATCCTAATCCGTAAATTGAAAGTAACGTCATAAACCAATGTGGAAATGTTTTTACCTTGTAAGCCTCTTTGTCAAGTGTGTGAATTATTTTGTCAAAAATACCGTAGACTATAGTGTAAATCCGGAACAGGATATCAACTGTTTTTTGACTTTCTCCTGGTAAGGCTTGGGGTGATTTATATTCGAAAATTTTACTGGTTGAATCTCCTCCAACAGATTTGTTTCTTAAAATCACATAGTAGTAGTTGTATAAAGTTCCTTGTAATTGGATGCCAATAAATGCTAAAATGGTAAGCCAGATTGTAGTTTTTGAAACATAAAAAATGGTCATAAAAAGCAGGAAGTTTAAAATGATATCAAAAACACTATCAAGATATCTTCCAGTATAGGAAGGCGTGTTTTTCATCCTTGCTAATTCTCCATCGGCAGCATCGATTCCCGATTTCAGGATGATGAAAAAGCTAGCTAAATAGTAATGATTTTGTAAAACACAATATATCGCAATACCTCCTGAAAGCCCAAAAAGCAGCGTAACATGGATAGGAGTAAATCGGGTATTCTTTAATTGATTGGCTAAAAATTTCCCGAAAGGTCTTCCGTAATCGGATAAATCTAAAAATTTATCTTGAGCAGCAAGTTTAGACATTTAAGTTTATGAGCAAAGAAATGCGACAATATAGTCAGGTATACTATTGAAAAATTATTTTGATAAGCGATGTAACGTGAAAGTCATTGCAGTCAATAAGAAAAAGGCACTAATTTGGTGTAAAAGTCCTAGCCACAAAGGTACGCCATATAATAATGTTAAAACCCCCAGTCCAAACTGAACAAAAACCAATAATAAAAGCAATTTAATTCCTTTGGTTTGTTCTTTGTCTAAAGTGAAATTAATGCTTTTGAAGTACAATAAAACAATCAGGCCAACGACAAAATAGGCTAAGGTTCGGTGTACAAATTGAACCCCGCTTTTTCCTTCCGTAAAACTCAAAAACAAGTTTTTTTGTTCCAGAAAAACACTGTCATGGATAAACTGTCCATCACTCATTAAGGGCCAGTGATTGTGAATTAAACCAGCATTTAAACCGGCAACAAAGCCGCCATATATAATTTGCAGTAATAAAAAGCCTAACGCTACGCGGGCAATGGTCCGTAATGATTTTTCAATTGCTCTCTTTTCAGGGTAGAGTAGGTCTAGGGCGACCCAAAGCGTATAGGCAAAAGTGATAAACGCAAAAGTTAAATGCAATGAAAGTCTAAAATGACTTACATCTGGGTTATTTACCAAACCGCTTTTTACCATAAACCAACCCAAAAAACCCTGAAATGCACCCATTCCCAGAAGAATGCCACATTTTTTTAAGGTCTCGCCGTCAATTCTTTTCTTAATTAAAAAATAAACAAACGGAATGATGAAAACAAAACCCAGAATCCGTCCAATAAAACGATGAAACCATTCCCAGAAATAAATGAATTTGTAATCAGAAAGCGTAAAATCGTTATGGATATTGATTTTTTGATATTCGGGAAATTGTTTGTATTTTTCAAATGCATCCTGCCATTTTGCTTCCGAAAGCGGTGGCATAGTATCAGTAACCAAATGCCAGTCGGTCATGGAAAGTCCTGAATTGGTCAAACGTGTAATTCCACCTACAACAACCATTAAAAATATCAATACACAGCCTGATAATAACCAAATAACAACTGATTTATTTTCTTTTTTCATTTTGTAATTAATTTATGCAAAGCATTTCAAAGCAATTAATTCTTAGTTCAACAAGCGTTAATCTTTAGTCCTATTTTTTCGGCTCTTTTTAACATAAACCCATAAGCAGCGTGATATTCATTGGGAATTTCTCCTTCTAATATGGCTTCTTTGATGGCTTCTTTGAGCATTCCGATTTCTTTGGACGGCTTTAAATTGAAGATTTCCATAATTTCTTCTCCTGATATTGGAGGTTGAAAATTACGAACATGATCACGCTCTTCAACTTCCACAATTTTCTTGCGAACAATTTCGAAATTATTGTGGTATTTCTTGAATTTACCGGGGTTTTTGGTGGTAATATCCGCTTCACACAAGGTCATTAAATTTTCAACATCTTCACCAGCGTCAAAAACTAAACGACGCACAGCAGAATCAGTGACGGTATCTTGCGATAAAACAATGGGACGTGAACTCATCATCACCATTTTTTGCACAAATTTCATCTTTTGGTTCAAAGGCATATGCAAACGTTCAAAGATTTTCTTTGCCATTTTTCCGCCTAAAAATTCATGTCCATGAAATGTCCATCCTTGTTTTTTATTGAAACGCTTGGTTGGCGCTTTTCCAATATCGTGCAATAAGGCAGCCCAGCGTAACCATACATCATCCGTATGTGGACAAATGTTATCTACCACCTCTAAGGTGTGATAGAAATTATTTTTGTGTGTGTGGCCTTCAATTTCTTCTACCTGATTCAAAGCGGTCAATTCCGGTAGAATTATGTCTAACAGTCCTGTTTTGAATAGCAACAAAAATCCAACGGAAGGTTTGTCAGTCGAAAGTATTTTATTCAATTCATCGACAATACGTTCACCCGAAATTATTTTAATTCGTTCCGCATTTCTCTCGATAGATTTTAGTGAATTTTCTTCAATTTCAAAACCCAATTGATTAGCAAAACGAATACCGCGCAACATTCTCAATGGATCATCCGAGAAAGTAATATCCGGATCCAGAGGTGTTTTGATTCTTTTATTTTTTAAATCTTCCAGACCATTAAAAGGATCTGATAATGCGCCAAAGTTTTTTGTGTTTAATGATAAAGCCAACGCATTAATAGTGAAATCACGTCTGTTTTGGTCGTCTTCCAATGTTCCGTTTTCTACAACCGGATTACGACTTTCAAAATGATACGATTCTTTTCTTGCGCCTACAAATTCAATTTCGGTATCTTCAAAACGCAGCATTGCTGTTCCATAGGTTTTGAAAACCTGGACTTTTGGTTTTTTTGGAAGTAATTGAGATACTTTTAAGGCTAATTCGATTCCGCTGCCAACGGCAACAATATCAATGTCTTTTTTGAAATCTCTATTCAAAATCAAATCTCTCACAAAACCACCAATTACATAACTTTCAATGTTAAGTTCTTGGGAAGCTTGAGAAATGACTCCGAAAATTTTATTGTTTAAGGCTGCTGTGTAATTCATTCATTTTCTTTGTTTTCTCGAAATGATAAACAATAACGTAATTTTATTTCCGTATCACTTTTACCTGCGAATCATTCGTCAATTTTATAATTGTTGATGGTTTTCCGGCAATTTTTTCGCGATGCAAATTTACAACATAGTCCACGCCTTTTATAATTTCGGGGCTAATTTCTTTGAAACTTTTTGGAGTAGGTTGTCCCGAAATATTTGCTGAGGTTGAAACCAATGGTTTTTTCATCTTTTCCATTAATTTAAAGCAAAAAGGTTCTTTCACGATACGGATTCCTAAAGTGTTATCCGGAGCAATTAAATTAGGAGCAATATTTCTTGGTTTGTCCAGGACTAAAGTTGTTGGATTTTCGGATAAATCCATGATCTGCCAAGCGACTTCGGGAATGTCCTTAAATACATTATACATCATTTTTTCGCCATTCATCAAAACAATCATGCTTTGGGTTTCGGCTCTTTGTTTGAGTTTGTATATTTTGGCAACAGCCTCAGGATTTGTGGCATCACAACCAATTCCCCAAACGGTATCGGTAGGATAAAGGATTATTCCACCGTCTTTTATTACTTCGTAAGCATTATGTATTTCCTGATTCATTATAATATTAGGTATTTAAATATAACTTTATATTTTTGCTAGAAATGATTATTTTACAAAGATAGCAATAATGGCAAAAATTAAACGAATAGCAGTAATAAGTACGCATTCATTTGGCTATATTGATTTTTTAGTTGAAAAGCTTAATGAATCGGAGAAGGTTGATTTGACTTATATTAATGTTGATCGCATCCCTTTTTCTTATGAAAATACATTGTATAAAATTTATAATTTTGTATTAAAAATGCTCTTTTTTCCGAGCCTAAAGGAACAGAATAAAACAAATTTTATTATAAAATCAATTGGTAAAGAAAATTTATTTGATCAGACTCTAATTATAAGACCCGATAAACTCGAGAGAAAAGCGTTGGTTTTTTTAAGAAAAAAATCAGTAGTAATGAGCTGCTTTTTATTTGACGGTATCGAAAATTTTAAAAACCAAAAAAAGACTTTATCTTTTTTTGATACAGTTTATAGTTATGATAAAAAAGATGTTGAGAAATATAAATTTCAATTTTTAACCAATTATATTTACGATGATACGATTCAAAACAATGCAATTGTCAACAAAGTTTTTAATATTTCTTCCTATGATAGAAGATTCCCTTTTTTAGAAAAGGTGGCTGATTATTTAGCTAAAAATTCCATTTCTTTCCGGTTTATAATTAAAAAAGATAAAATATTTGATCATAAAAATATTGAGATCATTAATGAATACTTACCTATTAGTGATGTTAAAAAAATAATAGCAGGCAGTTTAGTTTTGGTCGATGTTCAAAAGGAAAATCAATACGGATTGAGCTTTCGTATTTTTGAGGCCTTAGGCTACAAGAGAAAATTAATTACTAATAATCAGGATATTGTTACGTATGATTTTTATAATGAGAATAATGTTTTTGTAATTTCTGATAATAATTATGAAATTCCACTTGGTTTTTTCGAAACAGAATATATGGAAATAGCTCCTGAAATTCTTGATAGATATAAATTGGAAAATTGGATTTTACAGGTTTTTGGAGTCGATTATGATTCATAAAATTTTTTGGGATCTTTTTTAATTTTTAATTTTGAGATAATTAATTATATTCGCACAATAAATGACTTCCAAATGAGAGTATTACATTTTACAACTTCAAATGTCTGGCGAGGTCATGAACAAATGATTATAGATATTTATGAATCGTTTAGGGATAATGGATTTGTTGAAAATCAATTGATTATATGTGCGACTGATTCAGAGATTTATAAAGTGGCGACAGCAAGAAATTTAGGAGTGCAAACATTTGATTTTAAATCGGAATATGACCTTAGATTTGCTAAAAAATTTAAAAAAATTGTAACGGAGCATGGATCGGATGTAATTATGATCCACAATAGTAAAGCACACACCATAAGTGTTTTATCCGCTATTTTTTTTGGTTTAAAAATTCCCATGGTATTGTGCAGAACTTTAATTAAAAATATTGGGACTAATTTTTTTAGAAAATATAAATACAATTTTAAAGGCATAAAAAAAATTATATGTATATCGGATTCGGTGTTTGATATACTGAAACCTTCCATAAAAAATCATGATTCAATGACGGTTATAGGAAGTGTTGTTGATACGGAGCGGTTTGTTAATAATAAAAAAAAGGGATTCCTTCATACAGAATTTAATATACCGTTGGAGTATAAAATAATTGGAAATGTTTCGGCATTTTGTAAAGTCAAGGATCATTATACCTGGGTTAACACCGTAGAAGAATTGTATCGAAGAGGATTAAAAGCAAAATATATTTTGATTGGTGAAGGATCATTAGAACTCGAAATCAAGAATTATGTTAAATTAAAGGGATTAGAGAACGAAATTATTTTTGCAGGTTTTAGAGATGATATTCATAAATGTCTCCCTGAATTTGATTTGTTTTTATTTACCTCTAAAAGTGAAGCGACAGGTGGCGTAATATTGGAAAGCTATGCGTGTAATGTACCAGTTGTTGCTGCCAGAGCTGGTGGAATCCCAACAGTCTTATTGGATAATGTGACAGGTTTATTAGCAG
This sequence comes from Flavobacterium kochi, assembly GCF_048286715.1. Taxonomy (NCBI): domain Bacteria; kingdom Pseudomonadati; phylum Bacteroidota; class Flavobacteriia; order Flavobacteriales; family Flavobacteriaceae; genus Flavobacterium; species Flavobacterium kochi. The sequence goes on along the minus strand of NZ_JBLVPW010000005.1, from coordinate 68,839 downwards.
AAGCTGGCAATGCAATGGATTTTGCCAATAAAGTTGAAATTTTAATTGAGAACAGTGCTATGCAAGATAAATTCAAAAACAATGGGTATGAATTTTTGATGACTACTTCGACACGTTTAATAATTGGCACAAAAATTTTAGATGTTTTGAATGAAGTAATTAAATACTAATTTGATTTAATTACAGTAAAAAAAAATATACGATGATTTATATAATAACAATATTGTTTTTAATCTTATTTGTTTTTTTGATTGTTCTGAATTTTCAATTTAAATTGTTTTATTTCCCTTCATCAAAAATTAGAATTTTAGAATATCATTCCATTTCTATAAATGGTTTTGAAGATCAGATAACAATTAGCAAAGAGAAAATAATTAAACAATTTGAATATTTAAAAAGTAATAATTATACAACTCTTTGGATGTCGGAAATGGATGAGTTGAAAAACAAAAAGCAGAAGTTGGCTCCAAAAATGGTTGTTCTTACCTTTGATGATGGGTTTTTAGATAATTATACGGAATTGTACCCTTTGTTGCAACACTATAATTTTAAAGCAGTTTGCTTTATGGTTTTAGGCAGAATAGGACAAGATGTTGATTGGAACGGAAAATATGTCAATGAGAATATGAAGTTGATGAATAAGCAACAATTATTAGAGATTGGTTCCCATATTGAGTTGGGATATCATACGTTTAAACATGATAATTACGCTGATTTAACGCTTGAGGAAATCGAAAAAGATTTGCAATTATGTCAGGAAATTGTCAAAAAAGAACATTTAAAAGTCTTTCCTGCATTGGCTTATACTTATGGGGGATATTATAGAAAAAAAGGAGTTAATCAGAAGCTGTTTTTTGGATTGTTAAAAAAGTATGGGATTAAATATGGACTTCGGATTGGGAATAGAATCAATATTTTTCCTTTGAAAAATAGTTACGAAGTACAGCGTATTGATATTAGAGGTACAGATTCAATGGAAGATTTTAAAAACAAAGTGGCTTTCGGACGAAAAAAAATATTTTAGGGACTTGCTGCAAAGAATTAAGTTAAAAAATATCAGTTTGATTTTTTAAAAAAAATTCTCATAAACCTTCAAATAGGAGGTGGCAGCAGCTGTCCAACTGAAACTTTCAGCTCTTTCTTTCATCAGTAATTCCATTTCATTTTGATTGTTATAGAAATGATTTAAGCCATCCATCAGAATTGTTTTCATGTATTCCGGGTCAAAATTATCCCAGTAATAAGCGTGTTTTCCACCAATTTCCGGTAAGGAAGTTTTATTGGATAAGAATACAGGTTTACCAAAATGCATCGCTTCTAGAGGGGGGAGACCAAAACCTTCACGAATGGAAGGGAAAAGAAAAGCATGGCATTTAGATAAATAGAATTGTTTTGTACGGTCATCCACTCTTCCAGTTAGAAAAACGCGATTTTGCAAGTTGTTCTCTTTAATGAATTTTGCTATTTCAATTCCATAGGGCTTATCGGAATTTCCCGATATAATTAAATTGAAATCGGCACTATGAACCATCATTTTTACTATCGTAAGGAAATTTTTTCGTTCCAGAAAGTCACCTATTGAGTATAAAAAAGGTTTGTCTAAAGAAATGTTTGAGATAAAATCAGAAGTATCCAAAATGGTTGTAATAGGATTTCCATTGTGAATTACATATTCAGGAACATTTGGAACTTTAAAGTATTGATGGGTTTGTTTTTTTGCAAATTCCGAGATGTAAGTAATTGCTGTGGCCTTTTCTAATTTTGTTAGAAGGAGTTTATTTACTTTATGATTCATGTCAGATGAAATTTCCTCTACAAAATTTACATCATGTATGGTAAGCAAATATTTATCTACTCGTAAAGGTTCCACTTTTGTATTTTGATTGACTGAGTGCCATAAATCATGCTTTTTTCGAGTCCTGAAAATGCGATGACGCGACAAGTTGGTGTACTTGTTATAGCTGAATTTATCGCCAAATTCTGTCTTAAGCATTTCCGGGTCTTGAGTATTTAATGTTAATTCCAACCCGTTAAATTCTAGTTGATACAAACCTTTAATTAACTCATAATTAAAAGTGCCTAATCCGGTTGCCTTATTTTTAAGGTTATGCGTTTCAAGAAAAACAGTTTTTATCATAGGTATTACATTGGATAATTTAGAATAACAGCCATAAACAGTAACTGTTTTTTTGTTACACTTATTTTTTTAGACTGTAATAAATGTAAAAGGTTTAATTTGTTTTAAAATGTAAATTTATAGTATTAATTATTTAAGCCCTATTTTTTTAAAAAGTAAAAAAGCATTTAACTATTTTTGCTTATTAAAAATACGCTAACCCATTGTTCATGCCACTATTTATAAATACTATATTCATTTCTAAAGAAAAAGAATTGAAGAATCACATTAGCAAATTTAATTCGACAGGGATTCTTTTTGGTGATGGAAAACGTAATAAAATTAAATTATTTGATTTGGAAGGTAAAATGATCAACATAAAATCGTTTAAAATTCCCAATACTATTAATCAGGTGGCCTATAAATATTTTAGAAAATCTAAGGCCAGACGCTCTTACGAATATGCCAACCGGCTACTTGAAAGGGGAATTGGAACTCCACAGCCCATTGCTTATCTTGAAAATTTCGCCTTGTTAGGACTACAGGAAAGTTTTTATGTCAGCGAACATCTTCAGGCTGAATTGACTTTTAGGGAATTGGTACTGGACCCTGATTATCCGGACCATGAAAATATATTGAGACAGTTTACTAAGTTTACTTTTGATCTACATGAGAGAGGAATCGAATTTCTAGATCACTCGCCGGGAAATACTTTGATTAAAAAAGGGGGACAAAATCAGTATGAATTTTTCTTGGTCGATTTAAACAGGATGAATTTTCATGACGTTATGGATTTTGATTCCCGCATGAAAAACTTTAGCAGGCTTACGCCAAAACCGGAAATGTTGAGTGTAATGAGTCAGGAGTACGCGAAACTCTATAATAAGAAATACGATGAAGTTTTTACTAAAATGTGTTTTTATACCAATGATTTTCAGCTGAAATTTCATAGAAAAATCGCCAGAAAAAAGAAACTGCTATTTTGGAGATAGCGGTTGTTTGTTATTCCAAAGTCGTTGCAGTTGCCGATATCTAATATGAATGCAATAGGCATTCAGATAACAAATAATCACTCCTTTTTTTCCATCAAGAAACCCAAAACGAACAATATAATTATATAAAAAATTATAGACTGGATGAAAGAGATGAAGTAACCAGGAACGTTTTTGTTTCCTGATATACTTCTCTTGAGCTTTAAGCTTTCCGTAACGGATTATTTTTGTTTTATAGGAGTCATAATTGGTATACGAATAATGAATTAGTTTGTTTTTAAGGATGCCAATTTTTCCGTCTACTTTTAATTTTTCATGAATCAGCCGGTCTGATGTATATTTAGCATAATTTTTATGGAAAAGCCTAAATATTTTATCATTTTGATTCCCGCTGAAATGCAATGCTTTGTTGCCAAACATAAAAGTTCTCGGAAATAAAAAAGCAGCGTATGTTTGGTTATTTTTTAGGGTAACCACCATTTCATTTTTTAACTCAGCAGTTAATCTTTCGTCAGCATCCAGAAATAAAACCCAATCATTTTTTGCCAGTGAAATAGTGAAATTTCTTTGAGAACTATAATTTTCAAACTTATTTTGAATAAATTTTACGTTTTCGAATGATTTACAAATAGCCTCTGTGTCGTCTGTGCTATATGAATCTACAACAATAATTTCGTCAGCAAAATTCAAATCAGCTAAAAGCGCTTTCATTTGATTCCCCTCGTTTAATGTGATTATTAAAACCGAAATTTTTGTATTGTGATTGTATTTCATTAGTTTTGAATGTTTTACAAAAAAAAACAGGTTTCTGATATGTTTCCGTTTTACTTTTAAGTATTATTTTAAATGAGTTTTTAAGAAAGTATTTAATGCAGGAAAAATTAACCCTGGAGTAAACTCTTTGTAAAATGAAACGGTTTCTTTTTTTATTGTTTTAGCTGTTTTACCTTCAAATAAATTCGGCTTGAACTCTTTTAAATGAAGCGAAACATGATTGATTCCATCTTCAAAGGTTGCCCAACCTTTTTTGTCAATCCAGGGTGAAAAGAGTATGAATGAAGGTTTTTCTAATGCTTTTGCCATATTTATTGCCCCGCCATCGTTGCCAATGATCATGTCACAATAATTCATTATAGCAATAAATTCACGAATATTTTTTCCTAAGACGGAGAAATAAATCTTCTGTTTTGTACTTTCTTTACATCCATTGTAGATCGTTTTTGCATCTCCAATTTGCTTTGGAAAATAATTAAAAAGAATATTCACATCGTCTTTGTCTGCAATGAAATCAACTAACTGCGACATATATTCCAGAGGATATGTTTTGTCAGAACTGCTTCCAATTATGCTGAGCATAATAGTTTTTTTGGATTGGCTTATTCCGTGCGATTCAAAAAGAGAAATCGCAAAATTGTTCTCTTCTTTCGTTACAAAAATTCTGGGAAATGTTTCTAATACACTATCCAGATGTAAAGGATTCAATAATGCTAATCGCTGCTCTATAATCAGACCTAAATTAGAATTAGTCGTTCTTTGTCTTATTACCGTATCGGTATAAAGAAAGACTCTTCCTTTTTTCCAATAAGAAATTTTTTGTTTTGCACCCGAAAATAATACAACAAGCCAGCTTTCTAATTTGGAATAGGCATCGATAACAATGTCATATTTTTCAGCTCGAATGGATTTTAGTAATTTGAGGTATTCCCATTTGCTTTTTTGATGCTTTTCTTTAAAAATGATAAGATTGTCAAAACTTGTATTTCCTTGCAAAACAGCAATTGTAGATTCGTAAACCATATAATCGATTTGCGCTTTTGGATAGGCTTTACGCAAATTGTCGCATAATAAGGAGCTTACTAAAACATCTCCAATCATTTTTTGTTGAATTACAAGTATTTTCATTCGAAGTAAATTTGAAAAAATTATGCCTTTGTTTTCAAGTAATTCATCGCACGAGGACTGATCCACGTTTGTTTTTGTATTGCATTAAAATAATATAGGAACAGCTTTTTAAGCATTAATCGATTCACTTTTAATTTTGGAATAAAAAATAAAAATAAGCTTAAAAGCGACAGGATTATTTTCTCACTTATTACTCCTAAAATCAATAAGCTCTGCAAATAGATTTGTGTTCCTATTGAAAATTGATTGCTGATATAAACGTGTTTAGAAATAATCACTTCCGTTTTTGTAAGTGCTTTTGTCTTGATATTTAATCGGGATGCACCGCCGTGTTGATGGAATATGGTTGCTTTTCGGGTGACGGCAACTATTGCTCCGTTATCAGCTATTTTTTTACAAAGATCAACATCTTCAAAATACAGCCAATAATCTTCGTTCCAACCTTTGATTTTGTTAAACCAGTTCTTGCTTATGAAAATGACTGCTCCGGTAACCCAATCTGGGTAAAACAAATCATTGGTATTGTTAAAACGTCTTTCCAGTTTTGCTTTGTTCAGCTTTCTGAAAAATGATCTTGTGATTCCGAAAAATCGTCCTAAAGCCGGAAATAAATTATTCTGTTTATAAAAAACATTGTTTTCATTTATTTGCAAACAAGATAAAATGCCAATTTCAGGATGCAAAACGGCTGTTTGTAAAAGCGTTTCCAGGGCTTCAAGAGTAAGTTTTGTATCTGGATTTAAAAAAAGGAAATGGTTTCCCGTAGCAATAGCTGCACCAAAGTTGCAGCCATTTGAGAAACCATTATTACCAGAATTTTGTATAAAAGTAAACTTGGAATATTTTTGTTTAAAAACAGGAAATTGTCCGTCATTAGAAAAATTATCGACAATGATAACTTCGAATGAGAATGTTTTCGAAATAATTGTATCAATAGATTCTAAACACTCGTCTAAGGCTTTCCAACCACGGTAATTGACAATAATTATTGAAATATCCAATAGCTCTTTTTATAAAGATTTTTAAACGAAAACGGATTATACCGCTACGTCATATTCGCGTAACGCATTATTCAAAGACGTTTTCAAGTCAGTTGAAGGCTTACGGGTTCCAATGATTAAAGCACAAGGCACTTGGAATTCACCAGCAGCGAATTTTTTAGTGTAACTTCCAGGAATTACAACAGAACGAGCTGGAACAAAACCTTTCATTTCAACTGGAGTTGCTCCTGTAACATCAATAATTTTTGTAGAAGCGGTCAAACAAACATTGGCACCAAGAACTGCTTCTTTCCCAACATGAACCCCTTCAACAACAATACAACGAGAACCAACAAAAGCACCGTCTTCAATAATTACCGGAGCTGCTTGCAAAGGTTCAAGAACACCACCAATTCCGACACCACCACTTAAATGTACGTTTTTACCAATTTGAGCGCAGCTTCCTACGGTTGCCCAAGTGTCTACCATAGTTCCTTCGTCCACATAAGCACCGATGTTTACATAACTTGGCATCAATATAACACCGCTGGAAATATACGCACCGTAACGCGCTACTGCATTAGGAACCACACGAATCCCTTTTTCTGCATAGCCTCTTTTCAATAGCATTTTGTCGTGATATTCGAAAATGCCGGATTCTAATGTTTCCATTTTCTGAATAGGGAAGTACATTACTACTGCTTTCTTAACCCACTCGTTCACTTGCCATCCCTCGCCAACAGGCTCGGCAACACGCAATTTTCCTGTGTCTAATAATTCAATTACTGCTCTGATAGCATCAGTTGTTGTCGCTTCTTGTAACAAAGCACGGTTTTCCCACGCTTGTTCTATAATAGTTTGTAATGGATTCATTTTAATTAAATTTTTGACAAAGATATGGTTTTTACCGAAAAGCAAAAAGGCAAATTGATTTGAAAATGTTATAGATTTAACTTGCTTTGTATTTAATGTTTTTTAAATGTTGTAAATTTGACTAATAAATGAGATTCATGACACTATGAAAGATAATTTCTCTAAACAAGCTAGTGAGTATTCTAAATTTAGGCCGCAATATCCTGATGAAATGATTCGCTATTTGGTTTCATTTGTCAAAAATAGAGGGGTAGCACTTGATATTGCAACAGGAAACGGACAAGTGGCACACAAACTTTCCAGATTTTTTAAAACAGTTTATGGAATTGATATTAGCCAGAACCAACTGGATAATGCTATTTCAGCACAGAATATCATTTATAAAATAGCTGCTGCCGAAAACACCTTTTTTAAAAATGGTGAATTTGACCTGATTACAGTGGCGCAAGCGGTTCATTGGTTTGATTTTGATTCTTTTTATAATGAAATATACAGGATTTTAAAACCAGAAGGAGTCTTTGCTGTGCTGGGTTATGGACTGTTTTCCACAAATGCGGATTCGGATAAAATAATACAAAATTTTTATCATAATATAGTAGGACCATATTGGGACACAGAACGAAAATATTTGGATGAAAATTATAAAACGATTCCATTTCCATTTGATGAAATTGTTGCAAAACCTTTCGAAAATCATTTTACATGGACTTTTGAAGAGCTCATAGGATATTTGGAAACATGGTCCGCGACACAACATTATATTTCAAAAAAAAATGAAAATCCTTTGGATTTGATCTCTGATGAATTAAAAACGGCTTGGCAAAAAAATGACAGGAAAGTGACATTTCCCTTGTTGCTGAGGATCGGAAAATTAAAATAGTTACCTTTGAAAAAAATAGACAAATGCCAAGAATTCTCGCTATAGATTACGGACAAAAACGTACTGGAATTGCTGTTACCGATGAAATGCAAATCATAGCTTCGGGTTTAACTACCATTCCATCAGCAACAGCAATTGCTTTTTTAGCAGCTTATTTTGCCAAAGAAAAAGTAGAGGCTGTGCTTATCGGTGAACCCAAACAAATGAATGGTGAACCTTCAGAAAGCGCTTCCATAATTAAAGGATTTGTAACGCATTTTACCAATCACTTCCCGGATATGAAAGTCATTCGGGTGGATGAACGATTTACTTCAAAAATGGCTTTCCAAACCATGATTGACAGTGGTCTGAACAAGAAGCAACGTCAGAATAAAGCACTTATTGATGAGATTTCGGCAACGATAATGCTTCAGGATTATTTGACCCGAAAAAAATTTTAAAATTGGGGTCAGAAGTACAGTCGAAAAGGCTGAGTTATTTTCATAATATCTTACTTTTTAACAATAATTTGTTATAATTTTTGTGATTTTATGAAGTATCTTTGCGCTTTAAATTATTGTTATGCCCGATACCACCATTCGTACAAATAGTGAAGTAGTTCTGATAGGAGCTGGAATTATGAGCGCCACTCTTGGCTTAATCCTAAAAGAATTACAACCAGATATAAAAATTGAAATTTACGAAAGATTAGACATTGCTGCTGCTGAAAGTTCTGACGCATGGAATAATGCCGGAACAGGACATTCTGCTTTTTGTGAGCTGAATTACACTCCTGAAAGTGAAGATGGAAGCATTAGTCCTAAAAAAGCAGTCAGTATTGCAGAATCTTTTGAGGTTTCACGTCAGTTTTGGGCTTATTTAGTCCAACAGAAAAAAGTATCATCCCCTGAAAATTTTATAAAAAGTATTCCACACATGAGTTTTGTTTGGGGTGATAAAAATGTGGCATACCTTAAAAAAAGATTTGAAGTATTACATGCTAATCCGCTTTTCAAAGAAATGCTTTTTAGTACCGATTTTGCTCAGTTAAAGCAATGGATGCCTTTAGTTATGGAAGGCAGAAAGGAGTCTGAGAAAGTTGCGGCAACTTCGATGGCAATTGGAACGGATGTGAATTTTGGAGAATTAACCAGAAGCATGTTCAATTATTTAACTCAATTGGAAGGGGTTACAATACATTTTCATCACGAAGTTAAAAAATTGAAACAACGTGAGGATAAATCTTGGAGGATAAAAATTACAGATTTGGCCACAGGCCAAAAAAGAAAAGCCTATACTAAATTTGTTTTTATAGGAGCTGGTGGAGGGTCATTACCATTATTAGAAAAAGCAAACGTTCCTGAAGGGAAAGGTTATGGCGGTTTCCCTGTAAGTGGACAGTGGCTGAAATGTACCAATCCGGACGTCATTGCAAAACACCAGGCTAAAGTATATGGCAAAGCTAGCGTAGGTGCGCCACCAATGTCTGTGCCACATATTGATTCCCGAATGATAAATGGAGAAAAAGCATTGCTTTTTGGACCTTTCGCAGGATTTTCCACTCGATTTTTAAAAAACGGATCGTATTCGGATTTGCCATTGTCTATAAAACCAGACAATATCATTCCTATGATCGCGGCCGGGATTAAAAACATTCCCCTTACCAAATATTTGATTGAGCAAGTGCGTCAATCACCAAAAGATAGAATTAACGCATTAAGAGAATATGTTCCTAGTGCAAGATCAAAGGACTGGAAATTAGAAAGAGCAGGACAACGCGTACAAGTTATAAAGAAAGACGAAAAAGAAGGCGGAATACTAGAATTTGGTACTGAAGTAATCACAACTGCTGACGGTTCATTATCTGTTTTGCTTGGAGCTTCTCCAGGGGCTTCAACTGCAGTTTCGATTATGATAGATTTAATAGGAAGGTGTTTCAAAGAAGAGATGAGAAGACCGGAATGGCAGGAAAAATTAAAAATGATGATTCCGTCGTATGGCCAGGCTTTGAATACGAATCCGGCTTTATTGGAGGAAATTAGAAAGAATACTGCCGAAATTCTAAAACTGAATAATTAGTTCTTATACTATAAAATAAAAAACGCTGGTTTTTAGATATTCAATCTTATTCCAGCGTTTTTTTTGTTTTAAGATTGCATTAATTCTTTTGTAGTCTTTACAATGTTTTCGGATAAATTAGTGAGCCAGATTAACTGTTCTATTACCAGTTGTGCTTCCTGCATTTTGAGTTGGAATGCTTCCTCATCAATAGGAACTCCTGCTTTTAATTCTTTTTCTCTAATGTTTTTTAACTCCGTAAAACGCATGGCTAAATCTTCTTTTGGCAGATTTTCTTTTAGATCTAAATCATTTTCTTTCAAAAGCGCAATAGCGTTATCCAAATTTTTAATTACAGTATCAACCACCACATTAAATGCCTCAGAAGCCGATGTTGTTTTGTGCGACTGAATGTAAGTTCCCAACGATGCTGAAGCAGAAAGTAGGGAATGATTCAATATAGCCAGTTTGTATACTTGCGGTAGTTGTTTTTGTTTTGATTTGGGTTCTTGAATCATTCTTTGAAAGGAAGCCATTAAATTGCCGATTTCGATAAAAGCATTCTTTCTGGCTAATCGGTAGGAAGTGGAAATAGTTCCTTTCTTATTGTAAAAAACAGAGATTTCCTTTAGGTAATTTTCATTTGCTTTAATAGATTTTTCCAAATAGATGGGGATATTTAAAAACTCCCATGAAGGCCATAAAAAGTGATTGGCAAGAAAGGCTAAAGCCGCTCCCACAATAGTGTCAAGGATTCTATATTGAATAACATCAGTGATATTGGGAGTTAATATTCCATAAATAAAAACAATATACATAGTCACAAATGTAGCGCTGACTTTATAATTTGTTTGTGTAAATGAAAATCCCAAAAGCATACAAAGAATCGAAAAAATACTGATTACAATGCTATTGTGTACCAATGAAAGAACTCCAAATGCGATTAATCCACCTAAAATAGTTCCAAAAATTCGATGAAAAGACCGTTGTTTTGTTAAGCCATATCCAGGTCGCATGATTACGATAATAGTTAGCAAAATCCAATAGACATTGTGAAATGGCAATGCATTACCAATGATAAAACCAATTAGAATGGTGATGGTTAGACGTAAGGAATGTCTGAAAATAGTAGAGGAAAAACTGAGATTTTCTATCAGCGTATTCAACGGGTAGTACTGTGGTGTTAGAAATTTCTCCAAGTCTTTGTCCTTTCCTTTAAAATCCAGTGAATTGATAGCTAAGGTAAATGCGCGTTCTACAATTTTTATTTTTTCGACTTGTTTTTCGGCATATTGAAGCATGGTCGTCAGCATGAAAACACCTTCAGAAGCAGCAACTTTTCCTAAGTCATTTTCGTATTCTGTAATGGCAAGTTGCAAGGCATTCAAATCCCCAAGTAAATTGTGCTTGGAAATGTATTTCGTTCGGTTTTGTACACTTTTGTATACTTGTTTTAAACTTGCCGCAAGATTATAAGCCAGGTTTTGATAGGTTAATAACACCTTTGGATGATCGTCAAATTTCTGATGCAGTTTATCATGATCGAAAGAGGTGGATAATGCAAGTTCCAGAATTTCTATCAATGAAATAAAAACAATAAGCATTTTTCGGTTTTGATTAGAAGAACCAGAATTAGTATGACTGCTAATAAGTACTTCTCTTATATTTTGGCGAATGGTATTCAGTTCTACCTGAAGATGCAATTGTTTTTCAATAATTGCTTTTTTATCCGCATTGATGGTCCATAAATCGCCTCTTAGTTTTAAGTATTTTGCAGTAAGTTTGATACATTCAGCAATTTGTAATTCGATATAACGATGCGGGCTTACATAATGAAAAATAAGTGAGATCAGGAGGTAAAACAAGCCTCCTGTAAGAATTAGACCTGAATATTGAATCATTTGCCAGCCGGTATGCAAATGTGCAAATGCCAATGCAACGGCAAGTAGTGCCGAGAAAGAAACCGCTGTAGCTCTTTTTTCATATACAGAAAGCATCGATAGCAGGAAAATCAACAGGGCTAAAAAAGGATAAAAAATCCAAGAATAAGGATGCATGCTATTCACTAACAAATTGAGGCCAGCCACTAGAAAAGCAGTAACCAGAACACCATTGATTTTATGTTTCAGCGTGCTTGGAATGTCGCTTGGGTACGTGAAAAAAGCGCCCAGGGCTATTGTAAATCCTATTTCAAAATTGCCAAGAAAAGAAAATAACAAAACAGGTATAACGGCTGCTATTGTTACTTTTAGTGCATTGTTGAAATAGGTGCTGTCGGTAAATTTTCGGATTCTGTAAATCATATCATTGGATTACAAACAAAGGTAAGAATTGTAAGAATTATTCAAAGGATAAAGAGAGGTGTTTTGGACTTAATTGTAAAAAAATACTATTTATCAATTCTGGATTATTCATTGTCTATTTTTTTACTATTTTTGCAGACTGAATTAAACGGAAGCGTAGTAAGATTCTAGAAGATAATACTTAATATAACAATAATGATTTTACCAATTATAGGATATGGTGATCCTGTTTTAAGAAAAGTAGGAGAAGTTCTTTCACCGGAACATCCAAACTTGAAAGAAACAATTGCCAATATGTACGAAACGATGTATAATGCTTCTGGTGTTGGTCTTGCTGCACCGCAAGTAGGATTGGCGGTCCGCTTATTTATAATCGATACGACTCCTTTTAGTGATGATGAAGATTTGGAAGATTCCAAACAACAGGAATTAAAAGGATTTAAAAGAACTTTTATCAATGCGAAAATGATAAAAGAAGAAGGTCCCGAATGGAGTTTCAATGAAGGATGTTTAAGCATTCCGGATGTTCGTGAAGATGTCTATCGAAATCCAACCATAACTATTGAGTATTGCGAAGAGGATTTTGTAATGAAAACTGAAGTTTTTGACGGATTGATTGCCAGAGTAATCCAACATGAATACGATCATATTGAAGGAATTTTGTTTACAGACAAAATTTCGACCTTAAAAAAACGTCTGATTCAAAAAAAACTTAAAAATATCTTAGAAGGGAAAACATTCCAAGACTACCGAATGAAATTTTTTGGTAAAAAAGGAAGGTAAAATCACCTTCTATAGCTTTATCTTGGTATGGTTTTTGGTCATAAATGAAAAAAAATAAATAAGTCAAATTCTTAATAATAATTACAAAAAAACATGAATTTAGAAAAAATATTAGCCATTTCTGGGAAACCGGGTTTATATGTATTAAGAGTACAAACGCGTACTGGTTTTGTAGCGGAATCATTATTAGACGGAAAAAAAATCACAGTAAATTTGAAAAGTAATGTGAGTTTGTTGTCGGAGATTTCAATTTATACGTATGAGGGCGAAAAACCATTAGCTGAAATCATGCAAAAAATTGCTGATAAAGAAAACAAAGGTCAAACAATTTCTCATAAAGAAGATAATGCTATACTAACGGCTTATTTTAAAGAAATTTTACCTGATTATGATGAAGAAAGAGTATATCCATCAGATATTAAGAAAGTTTTAAACTGGTACAATATGCTTCAGGCAAAAGGTTTGGTTATTGACGAAGTGTCGGCTGCTACTGAAGAAATACTAGTTGAGGAGGAAGTTGTTGCTGTTGCTGAAGCGACAGCAGTGAAAGCTACGGCAAAAAAAGCAAAAGCAAAAAAAGAGTAATTTCAATTTTTTTTATACTATTTAATCCTGTTCAGCTATTTTCCTGAACAGGATTTTTTATTTTTACAAAAAAACAGATCCGATGAATTCAAGACAAAACCAATTGCAAGCTTTCGAAAGATTATTAGATATTATGGACGATTTGCGGGAAAAATGTCCCTGGGATAAAAAGCAAACCATGCAAACGTTGCGTCATCTTACTATAGAAGAGACTTACGAACTAGGCGATGCTATTTTAGATAATGATTTAAATGAAGTCAAAAAGGAATTGGGGGATTTGTTATTGCATATTGTTTTTTATGCCAAAATAGGAAGCGAAACGAATGATTTTGACATGGCGGATGTATGCTATGAAATTTGTGAAAAGTTAATTCATCGTCATCCTCATATTTATAGTGATGTAGTGGTAAAGGACGAAGAAGAGGTGAAGCAAAACTGGGAAAAATTAAAACTCAAAGAAGGAAAAAAATCTGTTCTTGAGGGAGTTCCAAAAAGTTTGCCGGCATTGGTAAAGGCCAGCCGAATTCAGGATAAAGTAAAAGGAGTAGGATTTGATTGGGAAGAACCGCATCAGGTTTGGGATAAAGTGCAAGAGGAATTAGGAGAATTACACGTTGAGGTGGAAGCAGGCGACCAGGATAAAATTGAAGCCGAATTTGGAGATGTTTTATTTTCGATGATAAATTATGCCCGATTTCTTAATGTAAATCCCGAAGATGCTTTGGAAAGAACAAATAAAAAATTCATTAAACGATTTCAATATTTAGAAAGTAAAGCGGAAGAGTTGGGAAAACCATTAATGGATATGACTTTGGCCGAAATGGATGTTTTTTGGAACGATGCGAAGAAGTTGTAGCATTCAGTTGCAGACCTGGTTCTCCAAATACAACAGCTTGGCGAGAGAAATGATGCTACTCCGCTAATTTTTTTAGCTTATTGATTTCTTTCAAAACGATCTTTTTTCCTGATAATTCAATCAATCCTAATTTCTTAAAATCAGATAGTAGGCGAATACAGCTTTCTGTGGCTGTGCCAATCATACTGGCTAATTCATCTCTTGAAAGTTGGACTTTCAAAGAGTTGTCTTCATTTTTACCGAAAGTATTGTGTAAATAAAGAAGTGTTTCCGCTAATCTTTCTTTGACTGTTTTTTGGGCCAGATTGACCATGCTGTCATCTGCTTCTTTTAGATCACCACAAATAGTTTTCATCACATTCATCGAAAACTGATTGTTCCTATCAAAGAAACTCATTACTTCGGTTTTTGGAATAAAACAAACCTCCATGTCTTCTAATGCAATAGCACTCAAATTCACCGGTTCTTCACTAATCATGGAACGTTGCCCTAATAATTCTCCTTTTGTAACAAGTTTTACAATATGATCTTTACCGTTTGGGCTCAATTTGGTTAGTTTGCAGACACCATCTTTTATGCAGTAAATTCCATTTACATTTTCACCTTCTTCGAAAATGACTTCGCCCTTTTTTATAATACGAGATGTTTTACAGTCCGAGAGATGCACCAATTCAGTTTTGGTAAGTGCTTTCAAAGAGCTGAATTCTCTAACGATACATTGTTCACATTTACTCATGATAGAAAAGACATTTATAACTGAACAAAGTTAGCTATTTATATGACAAATATCATGTTTTTAACGTAATCTATTTACAACCTTTGTTGCAGGTAAAATGAGCAAAGTTATGGACACGCAAAACTGTTTCCATTGTGGGTTAGCTATTATAAAAGAAGATGAAATTATTTTTGATGCCAGAAATTTTTGTTGCAATGGTTGCAAAACCGTGTACGAAATTTTTAGCCTCAACGATTTGACTTGTTATTATGATTTTGAAAAATCCCCTGGAGCAACCCCACAAGATATTAATGGTAAATATGATTTTTTAGACAATGAGAGTATTGTATCCAAGCTGCTGGAATTTCAAGAAAATTCAACTGCTATTATTTCACTTAATATTCCACATATTCATTGTAGCTCGTGTATTTGGATTCTGGAAAATTTACAGCGTCTTCAAAAAGGGATAAGCACTTCTCAGGTCAATTTCCCTGAAAAAAGAGTTCGGATCACTTTTAATCCCGAAGTTGTTTCCATAAAAACGATTGTTTATTTGTTGAGTTCCATTGGTTATGAACCTTACATTAGTCTCGAAAATTATGAAACGGGCAGTAACAGTGTCAATCGAAGTATAACCTATAAATTAGGCGTTGCATTCTTTTGTTTTGGAAATATCATGCTGCTTTCATTTCCTGAATATTTTGAAGTTAAGGAATTTTGGCTGGATCAATACCGCGGTTTTTTCCGTTGGTTGATTTTTGCTTTATCGTTGCCAAGTTTCTTTTATTCGGCTAGTGGTTACTATGTTTCGGCCTATAAAAGCATCAGATCGAGAATGCTTAATATTGATATCCCTATTGCCTTAGGAATTATTGTGATGTTTGTCCGAAGCACATTCGACATCTTAATGGATTACGGTTCCGGTTTCTTCGACAGCTTAACAGGATTGATTTTCTTTATGCTTTTGGGTAAAATGTTCCAAATCAAAACCTATCGGTTTTTGAGTTTCGAACGGGATTTTAAATCGTATTTTCCTATAGCAATTACCAAAATTAATACCGATTTATCAGAAGAAAGTGTTGCTATTTATGAAGTGCAAAAAGGCGATCGATTGCTCATCAGAAATCAAGAACTTATTCCTGTTGATGGGATTTTAATTTCCGAAAAAGCAGCAATCGATTATAGTTTTGTTACTGGGGAAGCTGTTCCTATTACAAAACAATCAGGAGATAAAGTATTTGCAGGAGGAAAACAAATTGGCAAAGTAATAGAAATGGAGGTTTTACATTCTGTTTCACAAAGTTATTTGACTCAGTTATGGAGTAATGATGTTTTTCAAAAAAATGTGGCGCAAAAACACAAAACGATAACAGACCGAATTTCCCGTTATTTCACCCCTATTCTTTTACTAATTGCTTTTTCAGGATTTGGCTATTGGATTGCTATTGACGCTAATACTGCTTTCAATGTGTTTACTGCAGTATTGATTGTTGCCTGTCCGTGTGCTTTGGCATTGACGGCACCCTTTACTTTTGGAAATGTATTGCGAATTTTAGGCAAACAAAAATTCTATCTCAAAAATGCTTTAGTGATTGAACAATTGGCTAAAGTGGACACCATTGTTTTTGATAAAACAGGAACGATTACCACCAATAAAAAATCGAATATATCGTATGAAGGAACTGCTCTTTCTGATGAAAATTTGTTGCTGATTAAAAATGTACTTCGCGCCTCAAATCATCCGTTGAGCAGAATGCTATATGATTATTTGCCCCTACCTATTTTACAAAAGGAAACCAAAAAAGTAACGGTTGATGCTTTAGAGGAAATTACAGGCAAGGGTATTCAGGCTCAGATTTTTGGATGCCAAATTCGAATTGGTTCTGCAGTTTTTGTAGAAAAAACGGAAGAAAATAACAATCAGCAAACTGCTGTTCATATAAAGATAAATGGAGTTTATTGTGGGAAATTTATTTTCAACAATCAATATAGAGAAGGTTTAGAGGAACTTTTTAAAGATTTAAGCAGGAGGTATCACATTATGGTTTTGTCTGGTGACAATGACGGAGAACGAGCGACTTTAGAAAAACTTTTGCCGAGCGGCACCGAGTTAATTTTTAATCAAAAGCCCGAAGAGAAATTAAAATTCATTAAAAAACTACAAGAAGGAGGTAAAAATGTGATGATGGTGGGCGATGGATTGAATGATGCCGGGGCCTTGGCACAAAGTAACGTTGGAATTTCAATTTCAGAAAACGTGAATGTTTTTTCTCCTGCCTGTGATGCGATTTTGGATGCCGGTGAGTTTCAGAAATTGAATTATTTCCTAAAGCTTTCTAAAAATGCCATAACAACTATCAAAATGAGTTTTGCATTATCCTTATTGTATAATGTTGTAGGATTGTCATTTGCTATTACTGGGAATTTATTGCCTCTAGTCGCAGCTATTATAATGCCATTAAGTACAATAACCATCGTAAGTTTTGTAACTGTGATGAGTAGTTATTATGCAAATAATAAATAAAATTATATAAGTTTCAACTATTTTTTCACAACTATTTTCACGTAAAACCGTAAGTATGACAAATGTCATGTTTTACTGCAAAACATAAAAGTAATTTTGTTAACACAAATTAAGGTATGAGTGTCATTTATTTATTAATCTCCATTAGTATAGTAGTTGCGATTGGCTTTTTTATTGCTTTTATACGAGCGGTAAAAACTGGTCAGTATGACGATGATTATACGCCATCGGTCAGGATGCTTTTTGACGATGAACTTTTGAAACCAACCAAAAAAACAACAAGGGTTGAAAAACAAGAAGAAAAGTAAGCGGAGGCAAACTTCCAATAACTTTAACCTTAAAGAGTATAATTTAAAATAAAAACAGATTTAATTATGGAAATGCAGCAGTTTTATTATGACAACAAAATTGTAAAGAAATTCATTTACGCAACCATCCTCTTCGGAGTGGTAGGAATGTTAGTGGGGCTTACATTGGCCATCATGTTCCTTTTTCCAAACATCAGTGATGGAATTTCGTGGTTGAGTTATGGCAGATTGAGACCTTTACATACTAACGCAGTTATTTTTGCTTTTGTAGGCAATGCTTTTTTTGCGGGAATGTATTATTCGATGCAGCGTCTGCTTAAAGCGAGAATGTACAGTGATCTTTTAAGTAATCTTCATTTTTGGGGTTGGCAATTAATTATTGTTGCTGCAGCGATTTCTTTGCCTCTTGGTTATAGTTCTTCAAAAGAATATGCTGAATTAGAATGGCCTATAGATATTGCGATTACCTTAATTTGGGTTGTCATGGGTATCAATATGATTGGAACATTGATAAAAAGAAGAGAGCGTCATTTGTATGTAGCCATCTGGTTTTATTTGGCAACATTTGTAACTATAGCTGTTTTACATATTTTTAATAGCTTAGAGTTGCCCGTTTCAGCCATGAAAAGTTATTCGGTTTACGCAGGAGTTCAGGATGCTTTAGTGCAGTGGTGGTATGGTCATAATGCGGTTGCCTTTTTCTTAACAACTCCTTTTTTAGGATTAATGTATTATTTTGTTCCAAAGGCAGCTAATCGTCCTGTATATTCTTATAGATTATCAATTGTTCACTTCTGGTCCTTAATTTTTATTTACATCTGGGCCGGACCGCACCACTTGTTATATTCTGCTTTGCCTAACTGGGCACAAAATTTAGGTGTTGCCTTTTCTATCATGTTGATTGCTCCGTCTTGGGGTGGTATGATAAACGGACTTTTAACTTTGAGAGGGGTTTGGGATAAAGTACGTGTAGATCCGGTTTTGAAGTTCTTTGTTGTAGCGATAACGGGTTACGGTATGGCTACTTTTGAAGGTCCCATGTTGTCTTTGAAAAATGTAAATGCAATTGCACATTATACCGATTGGATTATCGCCCACGTTCACGTAGGAGCATTGGCTTGGAATGGATTTATGGCTTTTGGTATGATTTACTGGTTGATACCCAGAATGACTAAAAGTACTTTGTACTCTCTTAAATTGGCTAACTTTCACTTTTGGATCGGTACTTTAGGGATTATCTTATATACAATTCCGATGTATGTTGCCGGTTTTTTACAAGCATCTATGTGGAAACAGTTTAATCCCGATGGAACTTTAACCTACGGGAACTTTCTTGAAACAGTGACTCAAATTATGCCGATGTATTGGATGAGAGCTATTGGAGGAAGCCTTTATCTGATAGGGATGCTCTCTTTAGTCTACAATATTGTTCAAACATTACGAGCAGGTTCTAAAATTGAAGATGAATTGGCTCAAGCCCCGGCTCTGGTAAAAATCAGTTCAGGAAGAGTAAAAGGAGAAAAATTTCACCCTTGGTTGGAAAGAAAACCTATCCAACTGACAATATTAGCGACCATAGCGATTTTAATTGGAGGTGTTATTCAGATTGTACCAACAATTATGGTTAAATCTAATATTCCGACCATTACAAGTGTAAAACCCTATTCACCATTAGAACTGGAAGGGCGCGATTTATATATTCGTGAAGGTTGCGTGGGGTGTCACTCTCAATCCGTTCGTCCTTTTCGTAGTGAAGTGGAACGCTATGGGCCACAATCTAAAGCTGGGGAATTTGTTTATGATCACCCGTTCCTCTGGGGTTCAAAACGCACCGGTCCGGATTTGTTAAGAGTAGGAGGAAAATACAATGATAACTGGCATTTTAACCACTTCTGGAGTCCGCAAAGTATATCTGCCGGGTCAATTATGCCAGGATACAAATGGTTATTTGATAATAAACCAATGGATATTTCTTTAACTCAAAAGAAAATGGAAGCAATGGTTAGTCTTGGAGTTCCTTATACGGTTATTCAAGTTGCAAATGGATTGAAGGATTTAAGAACGCAAGCCATTAAAATAGAGGAAAGCTTGAAAAATGACCCTGACTTTGTGAAAAGTTATAATGAAAGCAAGAAAAAAGCAGCAGCTAGAGGAGAAAAATTTATTCCAATGAATGAAAGAGAAATTGTAGCAATGATTGCTTATATACAAAGACTTGGAACAGATATTAAAGTAAAAGATAATAAATAAAGTCATGTTCGAACAAATAAAACACAACATGGAAACTATCGAAGGAGTTGCGATATATCCAATTTTATCTTTATTAATTTTTTTCGTCTTTTTTGTAGGACTTGGCATGTGGGTTTTCTCATATAAAAAAGAGAAGATTAATGAATTGAGTCAAATTCCTTTGAACGACAATCAAATAGTATAATTTTTTAAAATTTAGAAAATGAAAAAATTAATTCCAGCATATGTTAGAGTCCCGGTTATTTTCTTTGCCGTATTTGGAGCAATGGAATATTTTATTGATTCCGGAGATAAACCGGCATTTATAAAATTCCCGATGGTTTCTGTCTTTTTGTTTGTATTTCTTTTCCTTTTGGTAGCGATAGAAATTACATTAAGTGCTGTTGATGCTATTACGTATCAGCTGTTATCAGAGGGGCAAAAACTAAAATTAGAAGCAGCTGCTTCTTTGGGGCTAAAAGAAAAAGAATGGTTCAAAAATCTGATGAAAAGTTTAACCAAATCAGAACCATTAGAAAATGAAGCTCAATTATTATTGGAACACGATTATGACGGAATCAAAGAGTTGGATAACAACTTACCACCATGGTGGGTGTATTTATTCTATGCAGGTATTCTTTTTGGTGTCGTTTATATGGTTCGATTCGAAGTGTTAGGTGCTGACAATCAAGAAGTGGAACTTCAAAAGGAGGTGGCTCAAGCCAAAATTGATGTTGCTATATACATGAAAACGGCTCCTGATTTAATGGATGAAAAGACAGTAACGCTATTAACCGAGCCTGCTGATTTGGCTGCGGGAAAAGAAATTTTCACTACTAATTGCGCAGCGTGTCACAGAGCGGATGCAGGAGGCCAGATTGGACCTAATTTAACTGATGCGAATTGGATTTTGGGTGGAGGAATTAAAAATCTATTCCATACCATTACAAATGGAGGTCGGGACGGAAAAGGAATGATTGCCTGGAAAGGTACTTTAAAACCAAAAGATATTCAACATGTTGCCAGTTATATATTGTCTTTACAAGGGAGTAATCCCAAAGATCCAAAAGCACCGGATGGTGAAATTTGGGTAGATGAGAATGCGGCTAAAACGGTCGCTTCCAGCACTGAAGTTGAATAATAATAGGTTAGTCTAATAACTTGTCAAAGGCGAAATCGGTGACGCAGTTTTTAGATTAAATATTAAAAAATATAAAAATGTCAAAATTACCAGACGAGGCTTTTAGAGATACCATCGGAACGATTGATGATGAAGGAAATCGAAAATTTATTTTCCCTAAAAAACCTTCAGGAAAGTTTTATGATTATAGAAAATGGGTTAGTTATTTTTTACTGATTGTTCTTGTTGCCAATCCCTTTATAAAGATTAATGGCAATCAGTTCATGATGTTCAATATATTGGAAAGGAGATTTAATATTTTCGGATTTCCATTTTGGCCTCAGGACATTTATCTTTTCGTTCTTTTTATAATTGTCGGAGTCGTATTCATAATTCTTTTTACGGTAATTTTTGGTCGGATATTTTGCGGTTGGGTTTGTCCGCAAACCATTTTTTTAGAAATGGTTTTCCGCAGAATTGAATATTGGATTGAAGGCGATCGTGGTGCTCAAATTCGTTTGGAAAAACAAGAATGGAATGCGGAGAAAATTAGAAAGAAAGGCTTGAAGTGGACTGTATTCTTACTCATTTCTTTTTTTATTGCCAATGTCTTTCTGGCCTATCTTATCAGTAGCGATTCATTATTTTTAATGATTGAAGAAGGACCTGAAAACCATGTAAGTACTTTGGTTTCATTGTTGATTTTTACAGGAGTATTCTATTTTATTTTTGCGTGGTTTAGGGAACAGGTTTGTATTATCGCTTGTCCTTACGGAAGATTGCAAGGAGTTTTATTAGATGATAAATCAATAAATGTTGCGTATGATTTTGTTCGTGGTGAAAAAGAATTAGGAAGAGCCAAATTCAATAAACAAGAAGACCGAACCGTAACAGGAAAGGGAGATTGTATTGATTGTAAACAATGTGTAAATGTCTGTCCAACAGGGATTGATATTCGCAACGGCGTTCAGTTAGAATGTGTCAATTGTACTGCATGTATTGATGAATGCGATACTATTATGGATAATGTAGGTTTACCCAAAGGACTGATTCGTTATGCATCGGAAGATGAAATTGAGAAAAAAACCAAATTCAAGTTTACAGCCAGAATGAAAGGGTACTCAGCTGTATTGTTTATTTTGACAGGAATTTTAATTGGATTGTTATTTCTGCGCACAGATGTCGAAGCTAGTATTTTGAGATTACCAGGACAATTATTTCAACACAAAGGGGATGCTATTAGTAATATATACACTTTTAAAATTATAAATAAGACCAATAGTGATTTCAATGATATTCATTTCAAATTAGTCGGAATAGAAGGGACTTTAAAAGTAGTCGGTAAACAAGATTTCAAAATTCCAAAGCAAGGTATGGATGGTGGAACCTTGTTTATCGAAATCAATCAAAATGTATTGGAAAATGATAAAACGAAATTAAAAATTGATGTTTACAATGGAAATGAAAAAATTGAAACTAGCACAACAAGTTTTTTAAGTCCGCGAAGTTTTGATTAGCAGATCCTTTTTGAATTAAACTATATAAATAAAATAGCATGAAAATTAATTGGGGCACTGGAATTGTCATTGCATTTGCATTGTTTATGACTTTCATTTTATATTTTGTTTTCAAAGTACAGTCGGATTCAAAATATGACAATGAATTGGTTGTTGAAGAATATTATAAACATGATATTCATTTTGGAGAGGAGATGAAACGCAGTCAAAATGCGCATGATTTAGTTCAAAAACCGATAATAAGTGTCGCAGCAGGAGGAATTACAATTGTGTTTTCTGGCGCATTTATCCCAGAAAACATTAAAGGAAAAGTATCCCTATACAGGCCGTCTAACAAAAAATTAGATTTTGAAATTCCAATTTCACTATCTAATGCCACTTTGCTCATACCTAAAAAAAGTTTGTCAGGCGGTCGTTGGGATATTAATATGGAATGGCAATATCAGGGCAAATCCTATTTGACCAAAGAAACAATTTATATTAAATAAGAGATAGGATAAAGATTCGTTTTAAATCGTTATTCTAAATTATAAAAATCTGAAATCTAAATGTTGTACACGGCTTTTATTTTTGGTTTAATAAGTAGTTTTCACTGCATTGGGATGTGCGGTCCTATTGCTATGATGTTACCCGTGGACAGAACAAATCAGGTTAAAAAAGCAACTCAAATTATTACGTACCATTTGGGAAGATTAGTGGCTTACGGAACCATTGGTTTTATCTTTGGATTGCTGGGTAAGGGTTTTTTTATGGCTGGTTTACAACAGAAACTTTCTATATTCATTGGTATAGCCATGATTATTGTGGTTTTAACTCCAGAGAAAATTTTTGCTAGATATAATTTTTCAAAGCCCATTTTTAAATTGATGTCCAAAGTAAAAACAGCTTTAGGAAGTCAGTTTAAAAACAAAAGTTATACCTCATTGTTCACTATTGGATTACTCAACGGCTTTTTACCTTGTGGAATGGTTTACGTTGCCTTATTTGGCGCTGTAGCCATGCAGAACGGAGGACTGGGAGTTTTGTATATGATCGTATTCGGATTAGGAACCGTTCCTCTCATGAGCAGCGTCGTATATGTAAATTCTTTTTTGACCGTTGCTCTTCGAAATAGGATCCAAAAAGCAATTCCTTATGTAGCCGTTGTGATTGGCATGTTATTTATTTTAAGAGGGTTGGGATTAGGAATTCCATATATATCTCCTTCCGCTATGAGTTTGTTTGTGCAAGCGGAACCTATTTGTCATTAATTTTAAATTTTATAAATAAAACACGAAGCAACTAGACTGCTTGCTTTTACTTTCTAAGAGCAGCAATCGCTAGATTGTCATCGAGAATAATTCAGTGTCCGGAGCTTTCCTTTTTAATCGCAAATCAAAGGCCATGCAAATATTGCGAACATAAGCTTTGCCCTTTTCCGTAACCTGAATGGCAGTATCATTTATGTTTACTAATTCATCTTTCTCCATTTCCTTTAGTAAAAGTAAAACTTCAGGAATTTCATTAAAATAGCCGCCGTTGTTTTTCCAAGAAGTTTCAAATTGACACATTAAATTTAGAATGTGTTTCCTGATGATGAGGTCTTCATCGGTCAATAAATGGCCTCTGAAAACAGGTAATTTATCCCATTCCAGGATTTGATAGTAATCTTCCAGATTTTTTGCATTTTGAGCAAAACTATACCAACTGTCACTGATGGAAGAAACACCTAAACCAATCATCAATTGTGTTTTTGACGAACTGTATCCCATGAAATTTCGATGTAGTTTTCCATTTTGAAAAGCATGATATAAGCTGTCCGTTTTTAGAGCAAAATGATCCATTCCTATTTCATGATATCCATTTTCGTGCAATAATTTTTTGCCTGTTTCATACAGGATTCGCTTTTTATCATCTTTTGGAATGTCACCCTCATTAAACCCGCGTTGTCCATTTCCTTTAATCCAAGGTACATGTGCGTAACTATAAAACGCCAATCGATCGGGCTGCAAAGATTTAGTTTTCTCAATAGTATCGATAATACCGTCAATTTCCTGAAATGGTAATCCGAAAATAATATCATGACCGATCGAAGTATAACCAATTTCCCGTGCCCAAAAGGTAACTTTTGCCACATTGTGAAAAGGCTGTTCTCTGTGAATTGCTTTTTGAACTTTTTCGGAATAATCCTGAACACCAAAACTGACTCTTCTGAAACCTAAATCATAGAGTTTTTGCAGATGTTCATGTGAAGTATTGTTTGGATGTCCTTCAAAACTAAATTCATGGACTTCCGCTTTATGGGCATGGCTGAAAATACCATTTATTAAATCTTCTAAATTTTTTGGAGAGAAAAATGTGGGAGTTCCACCACCCAAATGAATTTCTTTTATGGTTGGTTTTTCTCCAAGGATTTTACAATATAAAGTCCATTCTTTTAAAACGGCATTAATATACCGATTTTCAACAGCATGATTTTTTGTAATACGCTTGTTGCAGCCACAAAAAGTACATAAGCTTTCGCAAAAAGGCAAATGTATATACAAACTGATTCCCTCTGAACCATTGCTTGCTGCAAATGAATTTTTCAGTGTCTCTAGCCAAATTTCATTAGAAAAATCAGTTTCATCCCAGTAAGGAACCGTTGGATAACTAGTATATCTGGGACCTGGAACATTGTATTTTTGAATTAGAGAATTTTTCATAGTAAAGTCTTTATCAGTAGTCAAAAGTAGCACTAGTCCTAAATATTTAAAATGATAATTATCATGTTAAAAAAAGGAGCATAAAAAAAGACTGTCTTTACAACAGCCCCTTTAGTGAAAAATAAGTGATAGTTAACCGGAAATGCAATCCTGAATAATTTTTATCCATTTTTTTGCCAACTGGTTATCTTCATACAAACAAACCTGATCTACTATTTCATTTTCAATGGTATAAAAAAGAATTTGTTCCCTTTTTTTTGTTTCCTTATGCTCGAATTCAAATTCGATTTTTAGGATTTTGTCTGAATTGATTTCAGTTGTGAGAACCAGCTTGCAGGAATGAACATCAATTAAGTTGACAAAATAAACGGATTCTTTTGCAGTGTTAAAATCGATTAAAAGAAACCCTTTGTTTTTTGGATCTAAAGCCAATACTTTTTTGTTTTGAGTTTCAGTCAATTCAAAATTGAAATGATTATTCTGGCTGTATTGTTGCTTTATCGCTTTGATTTTGTTTTTATTGAGTACGTTGGAGCGAAATACAAAGAAGAGCGGAATGCTTATCAAGAAGGTGATTATTAAGCCTATTATAGTTACGGATGTATCCATTTTTTTATTTTTTTGAGTGAATTGTATAGCATGATAAATGGAATTGAATACCAAATGGAATCAATTCTGAAAAGAAGATAAGTGTACTTCTAATTGTGGAATCAGGGTCTCAAAATCACCAAAAAAAATGAAAAGGAAAGAGTAGCAGCGAAACCATTTCACATCGGTTGATGTCTTGTTTCGCATAGGAAGTAAAAAATGTACTGACTTTAATAGCCGAAGTTGCAACTAGAAAATTTTCAAAATATTTTACAAGTGCAAAATCGGTAGTTTTATAATTTACACCAAAAGTACTTGTTGCTTGAGGCTGAATAAAAACCGAAGAATGAATGGAGTCAGGAGAAAAGGAAGCGCCGGATTTTTCTAATTGAACTTTTTCAATAGGGGATGGCTTTGCTGTTAAAGCAAATAATAAAACAATTAAAAGTCCAACAAAAACAATTGTTTTCCGAATCCAATCCATTGTGCAAATGTAAAGTTTGCGACCGATTTCAGGTAATTTTTTCTAATAAATGAAAGTTAAAATTTTAAATTCTGAAGTGCTTTTACATAAAAAAACCTCGAACTGTTTAAGGGCGAGGTTTGATTTTGACTAGTATTGAAAATTATTCTATTTTCAAATTTCTCAATTGTTTTAGCTTTTCTTTCCAAATATCAAGGCTTTCTTTATGGATAGCGATGTTTTTACGAACTTCTAATACAATAGAATTTTCTTTTTTCGCATTTCTGGTATTGGTGAAAAACTGAATGTTATTCTCCAATTGGAAAATTTCATTCTGAACTTCTTCAATCTTACGCATCAGGAATATCTTTTCGTTATCCAGTTTACGCATATCATTACTTTCTGATAAATTGTCCATTCTATTGGCAAAACGTATCATGTCAGTATCTTTTTTACTCAAGCTTAGTTTTTCAAAAAGAGCATCGAGGATTTTATTGAATTTCCCTTCAATATGTCTTCTAGGGAAAGGGACTTTTCCAAAGTTTTTCCAAGTTTCAATATGTAATTTTATAGCATCCAAATCCGTTTTATGATCACCAGTCAATTGGAACTCTCTCAACGTTTCTAAATAGACTTTTTTATTATCAAAAGCTTCTACTTCTTCTCCATTTTCCTCATTCTTTTGCTCTTTTAATTTGTCAAAATAATGATTACAGGCGTCTTTAAACTCCTTCCAGATTTTATCTGAATATTTTCGGGGTACATGGCCTATTTGTTTCCACTCGTCCTGAATTTGCTTCATGATTGGAGTAGTGGCTGCAAAATCAGTACTTTCCTGCAGTTCTTTGGCTTTTGCAACAAGAGCTGTTTTTTTGGTTAAATTGTCGTTTTGATCTTTCTTAATGTCTTTATAAAATGAATTTTTGAAAGAATTAAAATTTCTAACGGCAGTTTTAAAACTTGCCCAAGTTTCCTCATTTACATCGGACGGTACTTTTCCCGCAGAGAAGAAAGCAGTTCTTAAGGCTTCAATTTTTTCTATTTGATTCAGCCATTGCGAATGAGCATTCACTTTTTCAGTTGCTAAAACTTCAATTTTGGCTATAATTTCTTTTTTCTTTTCTAAATTCTCAAGTTCCGTTCCTCTTTGATTTTCAAATAAAACTTCTCGTTTATCGTGCATTTGTTTAGTCAAATCACTAAACCTGTTCCAAATGGCATCACGATGTTCTCTAGAAACAGGTCCAATATCTTCTTTCCAGATTCTATGTAAATCCTGTAGTTCCCGGAATGCTTTATTGACATCGGCTTCTTTCACCAATTCTTCGACACGCGCGACAATTTTTTGTTTTTGTTCCAGATTATGTTTGAAATCTAAGTCTCTGGCCTCTCTGTCAAGATGCAAATAATCATAGAAATTTTCCACATGAAAATGGAAATTGTTCCAAACGTGATTGTATTTGTCTTTTGGAATTGGTCCCGCATTTTTCCATCGCTCTCTTAAATCATTAAAATGTTTTAGGGTGTCTTTGATGTTTTCTTGCGGATTGATTAATTCTTTCAATTCCTCAACAATAGCCAGACGATTTTCTAAATTGGTTTTTAGATTCGTTTGTAAACTCTTGAAATGTGTATTTTTAGTATCTCTAAAAAGAGAGTAGTATTTGTCAAATTGAGTTTTTAACGGAGAATGGTATTGAAATTCTTCATTTGGATCTTGATTTTCAGTAAGAAACTCCTCTTTTTTCTCTTCAAGAAGATGATTGTATTTCGCTAAGAATGCTTTTTTTATTTCTTCAATATGATCCTTTGCTGACATCACTTTTTCATTGGTAACTAAACTCTTAAGTTCTTCTACCAGTGCTTCAAGAGGCAATTTATCATAATCCTGCATTGGAATATCATGGCGCTCTTTCAGCGTTTCATCTTCACTTTCTTCTGCGTTTGTTTCAGCAATTGCATCCAGTGCAGTCTGATTTTCAGTCTCTGCAGTAGGTTCGGTCTCTGAAATAACTTCAGTCTCTGGCAGTTCTTCATTAGAAGGGATAACAACATTTTCTTCTGCAGGCAGATCAATTGGCGTAGATAATGCTGTTTTTTCCAAAACTTCAGCGTCGAATTGACTTAATTCAACTGAATTGTTTTCTAAATTTCCATCTGCTTCAAGCAGGTTGTCATTCTTTTCTTCTAACATTTTTTTAAATGTATAAGGTTTTTATTTTTTTTATCGAACACGAAAGATAGTAAAGGAGCATGAAAGTACAAAATATTTCCTTTATTTATAGTCATTTTATGTTAAAACATTGTTTTTTTTGAAGCAATTTCCTGCGATTGGTTCGCTATTTTTTTAGTTCTGAAAAAGGAGATAATAGGATGCCGGTTAGTTTGGTGAGCTTAGATTTATGTTTTTTTCATTTAATTACGAATTGTATTTCAGCGTGTAATTTTAACTAAAAAATAGCCGTTATTTACAACGGTTTTGTTTGAATTGTTTTACCTTATTGCTTTTGCATTTTTATGAGTTTTGCTGATTTTCTGGTCAAAAATTGTATGGTAACCAATAATTCCTGTAGCTGTGTTTAAATTACCAGGTATTTCTTTTTTAATGGTGTTTTTAGCTTATAATTCATAACAACGATTGATTGTAATTTGGTCTTTCTGCCTGATATAGTATCAAATGAGATGTCTTCACTTATTATTTCTGTTTCTGATTTTGCCAAAGGCTGCTCATGCTCAAAAAAAAGACTTTCGTTTTAAGCAAATAACTACTAATGATGGTCTCAAAGTACTGTTACAGCGATGCTGCAAGATAGTAAGGGATTTATGTGGTTTGGTACCCGGGATGGCTTAAATAGATTTGATGGTTATAAATTTAAGGTGTTTAAAAATGACCCTGGCAATCGCTTCGCTCTTTCCAATAATTTTGTTACTGATATTTTAGAAGCCAGAACCGGTGCCCTTTTGATAGTTACCAGATCAGGTCTAAATAGATTTAATCGCGATAAAAATGAATTTACCCGATATAATTTAGAAGGATTTGTTCTGAATGCTATTTTTCAGGACCGCCTTGGAAATATCTGGTTGGGTACCTCGAAAGGGCTTTGTTTAATCAATTTAGAAAATGGAAAATGCAAGTTTTTTAAAACGAATTATAAAAATAGTATAGGCAGTAATGTGGTTATAAAAATTGCTGAAGATTTAGAAGGCAATTTATGGTTGGCTACAAGCGGAGGGCTTAACTGGTTTACTTATAAAACCAATCAGATGGTTCATTACCTCGGCGATCCTAAAAGCGGTAACAGCATCGCTGGAAATGATCTTAGAGTCATTTATTCAGATAAATTTGGTAATATATGGATCGGTACTTATGGTGATGGATTATGTTTGTACGATAAAAATTGTCATGATTTAGCACGCGCAAACACCCATTACACAAAACGAGTAAAGGAGTTTTTAAAACAAGACGATTTATAGTGTAACGGAACTATTGTTATTTATTCCAAATTTTCCAAGCTTTCTCTGCTTGAAAAATAAGCATATCCAAACCGTTTTTAATTTGGGCTCCGTGTTCTTTTGCTTTTTTTAGGAATTGCGTTTCAGCGGGATTGTAAATCAAATCAAAAGCAATGTGCTTATTGGTGAAAAATTCATAAGGAATTAAAGGGAACGCCTCCACATTAGGGCTCGTTCCTACTGGGGTGGAGTTAATTATGATTTGGTAATTGTCAAATGTTGTCGCATTGATTCGGTTATAATCGATAGCATTTTCTTTGACTTCCCTGGAAACAAAAGTGTACGGGATGTCCAGTTCGCCCAAAGCAAAAGCAACTCCTTTAGAAGCGCCTCCTGTTCCTAAAATTAAGGCTTTTTTATGGTGTGGCTGCAATAACGGTTGTAATGATTTTTTGAAACCATAATAATCCGTATTATACCCTTTTAACTTTCCTTTTTTGGTAATTTTAATGGTATTTACAGCCCCTATTTGCTCCGCTTTTTTAGATAATTTATCTAAAAATGGAATTACTGTTTCCTTATACGGAATCGTAACATTCAGTCCTTTTAAATCTGAAGTGCTTTTTGTTATTTCTGGAAAAGCATCTATTTCCGGAATATCGAAATTCTCATACGTGCAACCTGTAAAGTTCTCGTTATTAAATTTATCGGTAAAATATCCTTTCGAAAAGGAATAATTAATGTTGCGTCCTAATAAACCAAAGCGTTTTCTAACTATATCAACCATTATAATTTTTTGTATTTTGCAATATAATTTTGGACCATTTTTTTTGCCCAAACTACTGGAAATAAATCTTCAATAAGAATGTAATTGTCGAAATTCAATCGCATGGCATTACTTAAATGGAATTTTGCTTTTGTGTTTTGCGAAATCATAAAATACAACCCTGCCAAACGGTATTCAACTTCATTCTCTTCCGGAAAATATTCAGAAGCCTGCAATAAAGTTTGGATAGCACTTTCGAATTCCCCTAAAAATTGAAGAATATCTACCCAAAACAACCAGGTGTCTAGCTGGTAATCGCCAAATTCAACCGCTTTTCTATAGCCAAATTCGGCTTCTTCAAAGAAGTTCATTTGTTTGTTAATGGTTGCAAAGCGTTTCCAGTATAAACGATTTTGGTTGTCGATGGCTAACGCTTTGTTGACATAAAATAGTGCTTTCTGGTAATTTTTTTGGCGTACATAAAAGTCAGTAATGGCAATCCATCCTTTGTCTAAAAGGGGGTCTTCATGTACTGTTTTATTAAAATATTTTAATGCTAATACCTTATTGCCTAACTTTTCATAGCATTTACCCATACGGAGTAAAGCATACGAAGTTGCATCATCTAATTCAATAGTTCTGCTATAGCTTTCTATTGCTTCTGCGTATTTTTTTAAACGTTCATAGGCTTTGGCTTTTTCCATAAAAGCACCTAGGAATTCGTCATCGATTAAAGTGGCATAATCAAAGGCGCGAATGGCATTTTCAAATTCTTTAACTCCATAATGCAAACGACCTAGCTGATGCCAAGCGATTTCGCTATACGGGTTTTTGTCAATGTACATGTTTAAATAGGTGATAGCTTCTTGATTTTGATCCAAAAATTCAAAACAATACACAACGTTATACAAGGCTGATTGGTCTTCCAAATCTTCTTCCAAACACTTGATAAAGCTTTCTTTTGCCATTTCAAGATTATCCATAAAAAGATATTCCATGCCTATTAAATTATAGACGTCGGCATAATCGTCAGTATATTGTAATGCTATTTTCAACATCTCAACAGCCTTTTCATGCTGGTCTCTTTTAGAACAGATATTGGCTTTTTGAATGTAAATTTCTTCATTGGTTGGTTCAATGGCGTACAACTCATTTAATAGCTTTTCGGCTAATTCGAGTTTGTCATCATATACAAGCATTTCCACCTGGACTAGTTTTAGTCCGGTAGATTTTGGATGCTGCTCCAATGCTAGTTTCAGCGCTTTTTTTGCCAAGGCGGCCTTACCCATATCGAGATAATGAAGAATAATTTCTTCAAATTCTTCGGAGTCAAAAAAGAGAACTTTGTTGGTTTTCAACATGGACTCAAATTTAGACAATGATAAGTTATAGTCTTCTTCTTCGTTGCTTAATTGCATACTATGTGTTTTTAATTTGGCCTAAATAAATTTAGGTAATCGTACTTCTAATGTGGGGGAAAGTTAGAATTGTTGTGAACAATTTAATTAACAAAAAAGCTTTGGTTTAATACTGATGCCCTAGTAGTGGAAGTTTTTTACTTTTTTGCTGTCAAAAAAGTAAAATAGTGCAACGGATAGCAGGAAATAGCTCTCAATTGCGGTATTTTTAAATATTATTCCTGTTCAAAATTTCATCCATTACTTCAAGCATGATGCTACAGCCTTCTCGTATTTCTTCTTCAGAAATGGTAAGAGGAGGCGTTATTCTAATTGCGCATCCTTCAAATAGTAGCCAAAATAAAATGAGTCCTTTGTCTTGACATTTAAGAATCACTTCGTTTGTTATATCGGCACTTTTGGTCATTGCAGCCAGCATTAATCCCTTTCCTCTTATTTCTTCTATCAAAGGATGTACCAAAAGTGTTCTAAAGAGCTTTTCTTTCTCCATTGCTTCGGCCATGAGATTGGTCTCAGTAATTTCCTGCAAAGTCGCCAAGCAAGCTGACGCAATGACAGGGTGGCCTCCAAAAGTCGTGATGTGACCCAATTTAGGATTGTTACTCAACAAATCCATCATGGCAGATGAGGCAGTAAAAGCACCTACAGGCATACCTCCGCCCATTCCTTTCCCCATGACCACAATATCAGGAACGACATCGTAATTTTGGAAGCCGAAAAGTTTTCCCGTTCTCCCAAAACCCGGTTGAATTTCGTCGAGAATCATAATCGCGCCCACTTCAGTGCAGCGTTGACGTACTTTTTTTAGAAAATCATCGTGTGGCTGAATAAATCCTGCGCCACCTTGAATGGTTTCCAGAATAATTCCTGCAGTTTTGGTTGTTATTTTTTGTAAATCATCTGCGTTGTTGAACGTAATGAAATCGACATCAGGAATTAACGGACGAAAAATTTGTTTGCGTTCTTCAAAACCCATAACGCTCATGGAACCCATAGTATTTCCGTGATACGCATTGTGACACGAAATCAATTGGCTTCTTCCGGTAGTTCGTCTGGCGAGTTTTAAAGCGCCTTCAATGGCTTCTGTTCCTGAATTTACCAAGTAGGTTTTGTCTAAAGGGGCGGGTAGGAGTGAGGCTAATAGTTTGCAATATTGGACTGCCGGGCTTTGTGAATATTCGCCATAGACCATAACATGCGAATATTTGTCTAACTGATCTTTTATAGCCTGATTGACTCTTGGGTGTTGATGTCCAAGTGCACAAGCGGAAACTCCAGCCACGAAATCTAAATATTTTTTATTATTGGAATCGTAAATATAGGAGCCTACCGCATGTGACACTTCCATACCCAACGGATAGGGAGATGTTTGTGCTTGGTATTTTAGGAAATCGTTATTCAAAGCTATTTGTTTAATCTGTTATCCGGCATCAGCAAACTACTTCTTGCCTTTCTTTTTATCATAGTTCAATGTTTCCTTTCGGATTTTCATGGGGAGATCTTTCTTTGCCTCTTCTACTTGGGTCGCTTTGGCTATTTTATCGTTATCCACATTTTCTTCCTCGGGGAAAATGTCGTCTTTGGATTTTATCCTTTCATCACCTCGCCAGACTAGACCCCGAAGTTTTCGTGCGTTTTCAGGCAAATCTTTTTCAGGATAAATATCGCCATCCACTTGCTGGAAAAAGGTGATCGTTTCTATTGTCTTTTTATCAAAGATAATATTGATTTTACTACTTACATTTTTATTGATACCAATGAGTTCTTTGGCATCATTGCGCATGTAATAAATGACTTCGGTATTTTTAATTATATCTACATCGTGTAATTTTCCTTCCTCAAATTTTCCAAATAGATTTTGCCCTTTTACCTGATTATAGCCCGTTCCCAATGTATCTTTCGAGACCAGAAAAGTATTATTGAGAACTTTGAGCGAATCAAGCTCTTTGGTGTTGTTATTTCCAATAAGATGCATAATATCCCCTGTAATCTGATTTTCACCATTCCAAAGTATGGGATTTCCGATCAGTTTTGTCAAAGCTGTTTTTGAACTCGAATGTATCGAATCACATTTTCCGCTCATGTCCTTTTTGTAAAAGCGAACATTGTTGAAAGCCCTAATAATTCGGTTTCCTTCTTTACCGGTAACCATTAATTTTTTTCCATGAATGTAAACCGAGTCATTTTCGACAAAGTTTACCGCCACAGCTCTTTTGGTTACAAACATAGAATCCTGTTTTTTATATATTTCGGCGTAATTTCCTTTAACAATCCCGCGATTGATGGAATCTGTTATTTTTACATTCCGTGTTGCTGATGCAAATTCCCTGTTTCTGTCATAATACAGACTATCTCCTTTTATTACCCGATCATCATATCTGATATAGGATTTATTAAGAAAATGGGCCAGATTTTTTTTGGTATCATAAAATCCTTTTTCAGTATAAATATAATTGGCTTTACTGGTAATTGTGGAAGGTCCTAAAAGATAGGAATGCCCCGAATTACTAAAATAATCCAAATGATTTGTTTTTATCACATACGTTGGATTGGTGATGGTAACTGCCGTGAGAAATTGAAATTTCTTTTCAGCGACATAATATTTTCCGGATTTACTCTTTAACGTATTGTCCTTATTTACAATTGTGCCTGGTGAATTATAAAATACTTCCTGTGTGTTTCTGTCAAAGTTTATGGTGTCTGTCGCCAATGTAGCATCCGGTGAACTCATCACTGCATTTCCAGTTGCAAATGCTTTCTTTACATTTCCGTTATATTCAGCATATTTACTGTCTAAAAATAAAGTGTCTCCTTGAACTAATTGTACATTTCCAAAAGCCTTAATGTAATTTTCCTTTTGAAAATAATAGGCTTTATTACAGGTTAAAACTACTCCATCATGATTCACGCGAACGTTTCCGGTAAGCAAAACCGCATCGGGTATTTCAACTTGGTTTACATCAAAATAATCAGAATGTTCCACAACAATTTTTTTTGGTGCCTGTGCCAAAACCAAATTAGTACAGAGTAATAGTAAACAGCAACGAATGAAAAATAGAGATTTCTTCAAGGGATTTATTTTTTGTCAAATTTATGAAAAAGGAGACAATCCTAATCCATATTAGGATTTATTTATAATTAGATGATAGGAGACCGAAAACCGTCTTGCTTACTTTTAAAGTTATCAACAAATAATAGTACTCTTTCGTTGTAGTGTCTGTTTTGAAAAAGGGAGTCATTTTAATTTCAAACGATAGCAACTTCTTTATTCTAAAATATATTAAATTTAAAAATTGATATTCTATTTGATTTAGAATATCGGAAAATGAACAGAAATCAGCATAAATAATTTTGTATGATAAAAAAAATAACTATTGTTGCAGGAATAAGTTTGGGGCTTTTGGCAACGGCTTGTAAAATGAAAGATTTAAAAATGAACGCAATACCGAAAGAGACAGTCTTGAATAAGAAGGAAGTTGTATATCAGGTTTTTACACGTCTTTTCGGAAATAAAAACACCAATAACAAACCTTGGGGAACCCTTGAGGAAAATGGGGTAGGGAAGTTTAATGATTTTACGGATAAGGCATTACGGGAGATAAAGGATTTGGGGGTTACCTATATTTGGTACACTGGAGTTCCGCATCATGCCTTGATACGTGATTACACTGCCATTGGAATTTCTAATGATGACCCAGATATAGTCAAAGGAAGAGCAGGGTCACCGTATGCAGTAAAAGATTATTACAATGTAAATCCTGATTTGGCTGTCAATCCAGTGCATCGTTTACAAGAATTTGAGGCGTTAATTGCCAGAACACATAAAGTGGGTTTAAAGGTGATTATAGATATTGTTCCCAATCATATTGCGCGCAAATACGAAGGAAAGACTAATCCTAAGGGGGTTAAAGATTTTGGTGCAAATGATGATGTAAGTGTGGAATATAAAAGAAATAATAACTTTTACTATATTCCGAATACCCCTTTTGAAGTGCCTGATACTGATCAACCGTTAAATGGTGAAAAGAATCCGCTTGCAGATGGTAAGTTTGTAGAATATCCTGCAAAATGGACTGGAAACGGTTCACGTCTGGCAAAACCAGATCGCAATGATTGGTATGAGACGGTAAAAGTAAATTACGGAATTCGTCCTGATGGTTCAAAGGATTTTCCAGAACTTCCCAGTGGTTTTGATGCAAAATCATATCAAGAACATTTCGATTTTTGGAAAGGAAAAAAGGTTCCGGATTCTTGGATAAAATTCAGGGATATTGCCTTATATTGGACTGAAAAAGGGGTCGATGGCTTCCGGTACGATATGGCTGAAATGGTGCCTTATGAATTTTGGAGCTATATGAATTCAGCGATAAAGACAAAAAATCGAGATGCTTTTTTATTAGCCGAAGTCTATAATCCGAATGAATATAGAAATTACATTCGTTTGGGTAAAATGGATTATTTGTATGACAAGGTAGAAACGTACGATAAGTTGAAAGATGTCATTCGTGGAAAATCCTTACCGGATGGATTGTCGGACATACAAAAAGGCATGGCAGATATTGAGCATCATATGCTGCATTTTCTTGACAATCACGATGAACAACGTTTGGCAAGTCCTGAATTTGCGGGATCGCCAGAAAAGGGGAAACCCTTAATGGTAGTTTCAACCTCAATAAGCACTGCGCCTACGATGATTTATTTTGGACAGGAAGTAGGAGAGGCCGGAAACGAAAATGCAGGTTTTGGTACCCATTCCAGAACTTCAATTTTTGATTATATTGGAGTTCCAAATCATCAACGCTGGATGAACGGAGGAAAATTTGACGGAGGTCAATTAACGCAAAGTGAAAAAGACTTGCGTGATTTTTACAAGAGATTGCTGAATTTTTCTCTTACAAGTTCCGCGCTAATGGGTAAATACCAAGAAATCCAGACGGTTAACCGCCATGAAACTCCTGGTTTCGATTCAGGAATTTATGCTTTCGTCCGCTGGTCAGACACACAGAAATTGATAGTGGTCACTAATTTTTCTTGGCTAACCACCAGTAATTTTGAACTAAAAATTCCTTCAGAGATTATTCAAAAATGGAATTTAAAAGACGGAAATTATACTTTAACGGATCAGTTGTATCATAAAAATGGTATTCAATTACGGGTTTTGAATGGGGAAGGAAGAACTCCTATATCAATCGCGCCATCAGAATCGTTTATTTACGAATTGGCGAAAATCAAATAGCCATTCTTAATTTACAGTAGCTATTAGTTTTATATAATGTTGATTTTAAGCTGAGGATTGAAACAAAAAATGCAGTTCAATTTGAACTGCATTTTTTTATAATTTAAATCTGGAGTATTATTTTTTTATCGCATTATCGTAATTTTCAGCCACTTTTTTCCAATTGATTACATTAAAAAAAGCATCGATATAATTTTTTCTTCTGTATTGGTAATCCAAATAATAGGCGTGTTCCCAAACATCTAAAGCTACAATCGGTGTTCCGGGTATAAGCGCATTTTTCATCAAAGGGTTATCTTGGTTTTGAGTGCTTGTCACTTGGAGTTTACCCGCTTTATCAACTACAAGCCATACCCAGCCAGAGCCAAATTGTTTTGTAGCTTCATCTTTGAATAAGGTCGCAAAGTTTTCAAATGAACCAAAATCTGCTGTAATTGCTTCAGCTAAAATAGCTGTGGGCTTTCCGCCAGCTTTAGGAGACATAATTTGCCAGTATAAAGTATGATTGTAATAACCACCGGCATTATTTCTGGTATTGGCATCATTCAAATCTAAGTTTGCTAAAACTTCTTCAATAGTTAAGTTTTCTAATGCGGTTCCGGCTACCGCTTTATTCAGGTTATTGGTATAGGTCAAATAATGCTTAGAATAATGCATTTCCAGCGTAACTTCCGAAATATTAGGTGCTAAAGCATCATAGGAATAGGGTAGTTTTTCCAGTTGAAAAGCGCCTTCATTAGCCTTTACATCATCAGGAATTCCTATCGATATTTTTTCTTGAGCTGTTGGTAACGGAACCTCTACAACTTCAATGAGTTTTTTGTTATTGCAGGAAAGGAAAAGGGTTACCAATACTATACAAGGGATACAAAAATTAAACTTTTTCATGAGTACTATTATTTTTTCAAAATCGAATTGATGATTTCGATATACTGTTCTTTTGCTTCATCAGCCGTAAGATGACTTATTTGCATCCAGGCATTTATTTTGAAAGCATCTCTTAAATGGTAATTTGAGGTTTGTTTTAGATCCAAAGTTCCCAAAGTAGCCTGTTTATAAAAAGCATAAAGTCTTAGCTGGACATCCTGTGGTAAAGATGCCTGGGTCATTTCAGAAGCAATTTCAACTGCTTCTTGAAATCGGGTATCTAATTTTTTTTTAATCATTATCCTTTTGTGGCAATAATTGTTTTTCCTCCGATTGCTTTTTGATTAAGCACTACATTGATTGGTGTACCTAAAGGCAAAAACACATCTACTCTTGATCCAAATTTTATGAAACCGGCGTCAGTTCCCTGAATAACCTGCATTCCTTCTTCAGCATAGTTTACAATTCTTCGGGCTAAAGCACCAGCAATTTGTCGGTATAGAATAGCACCGAATGTTCTATTTTCAATGACTACTGTTGTTCTTTCGTTTTCTTCACTTGCTTTTGGATGCCAGGCCACTAAGAATTTTCCAGGATGGTATTTGCTGAATTTTACAATTCCGCTTAGTCCATAACGCGTTACATGCACATTTATAGGCGACATGAAAATAGAAATCTGCAGACGTTTGTCTTTAAAATATTCTCCTTCATATACTTCTTCAATGACAACGACTTTTCCGTCAACGGGAGCAAGAATGTGATTTTCATTAAGGATTACGGTTCTTTTTGGGTTTCTGAAAAATTGCAGTATAATGATTAATAGCAAGAACGCACTTATTTGAATTAACATTTTAATCCAATTGGTGTCAATGAATTTATCAGACAATAAAAGGACTACGGCAGTAAAAATAATGCCTAATAAAATTGATGGGGTTCCTTCTTTATGAAACATAGTTTAAGATTTGGTAAAATAAAAATATAATTGGTGCTACAAATATAACACTATCTAATCGATCTAGAATGCCTCCATGGCCTGGCATTATACTTCCGCTATCTTTTACACCGGCGATACGTTTGAATTTGGATTCAATTAAATCTCCGATAGTGCCTACAATCCCAACGATAACAGCAATTGTAGTCCAAATTAAGATAGATCTCTCACTAAATTGAGGATTGGCTCGGATGTAGTATTTTGATATTAAATAACCGGCTAAAACTGCAAAAATTATTCCGCCGAAGAATCCTTCTATCGTTTTTTTAGGTGATATTTTTTCGAATAATTTAGTTCTGCCTATAGATTTTCCTACGATATAAGCAAAGGTATCGTTGGTCCATATTAAGATGAATAATCCAATTATAATTTTAGGATTATAGTCATTTATTCCAAATGAAATTTTAGTAATAAATACAAATGGTAATATAATATACCCTAATAGATACAGGTATTTTGACGAAGTACTTATTTTTTGAATATTGTCATAAAACAAGAAAAGGATACATTTTATGGATACGACCAATGCTATGACCAATAAAACGATGTCTAATTGTTGAATGTTTACTGAGATTTCTAAATCAGTGTTGAATGCCCTATTGATGGCATCTGTTGTGATTTTATTGTAATGGCTTACTAAAGTTATTGTAGTATATAAAAGGGTTCCAAAAAGAATTGGAAATGCTTTATGTATTTGAATTAAATTACAAAATTCATAAACTGTAATTATAAGAAAGATTCCAAATAGAATAAAAAAGCTTTCCGTTGAATATAAAATAGAAGCGAGTAGTAATATAATATAAATGGCTCCTGATATACCTCGTTTTAGAGTTTCATTCATTTTTAAAGATCTTCTAAAAGCAATAAATATAGATTTTTTGCTGAACTTCCATATTGTGTAAAATCCTCCTCTTTGGCTTTTTCGAAATATTTTATTGTAGTTATATTAGTTGGGTAATCTGTTTGGTATTTCTTTTTTATGGCACTAAGTCCATCGCTCTTAGCATCAAGAATCTGACTTGTATGTACTAAAATGATAATGTTTGCAGGTAATTCATTTGGTTTGTTTTGTTTAATTTGCTTTGAAGAGAATAATATGGAACCTTCTTCGGCAATTAAATTTTCACAACTTGCAAGCAGGAATTTTGGATTTTTAGGTTTGTCATACTTAAGCTTATTGTCATCCAGCATACCAAAAAGAGCAGGCTCATAACATAAGGCTTCACTTTCAAACCAGTCATTTTCTTCAAGTATGTTTTCAAATTGTTCTTTTACTTCTTCTGAGTTCTCACAATATAAAAATTTACCACCATTTTTTTTAAAATTGTAGATAAATTTTTCATCTATAGAGGTAGCATTATCAGTAAATGACTTACTAAACTCACTCTCTTTATCTTCGTCAGAAGCCGGATTGCTAGAACCAAAAATTTTTCTAAAAAGACTCATATTCTTGTAAACTACTTAATTTATTATTTGAAAACGTCCAAAGATAAAAAAATCTTAATTCAAAAGAGGTTTTTGAATTAAGATTTTAAAAATAATTGAATAATAGGTACTTTTTTAAGAGACTACTTCCTCTAGATTTTTATCGAATGTTCTTTTTCCAAAAATAGCTTCCAAATCATCTTTGAATATAACTTCCTTTTCGATCAGGATATTGGCAAGTTGATTTAGTTTGTCTTTATTTTCTTCTAATATTTCAATAGCTCTTTGGTATTGGCTTTCAATAAGTAATGAAATTTCTTCATCTATAATTTTAGCCGTTTCTTCAGAATATGGTTTTGAAAAACTATATTCACTCTGTCCGGTTGAATCATAATAAGTAACATTACCTATTTTTTCATTCAAGCCATAAATAGTGACCATCGCACGAGCTTGTTTGGTTACTTTTTCTAAA
Organism: Flavobacterium kochi; assembly: GCF_048286715.1. Lineage (NCBI taxonomy): Bacteria > Pseudomonadati > Bacteroidota > Flavobacteriia > Flavobacteriales > Flavobacteriaceae > Flavobacterium > Flavobacterium kochi. The sequence continues at coordinate 27,756 of NZ_JBLVPW010000005.1, read as the reverse complement.
TCGCTTAATGCACCAGTAGAAATTCTGTTAAATGTAACTTTTTCAGCTGCTCTTCCACCCATAGTAGCGCACATTTCGTCCAGCATTTGATCAGGACGAACAATTAATCGTTCTTCTGGTAAATACCATGCTGCACCTAAACTTTGTCCTCTAGGAACAATGGTTACTTTTATTAATGGAGCGGCATGTTCAAGCATCCAGCTTACCGTTGCGTGACCAGCTTCATGGATAGCGATTGCTTTCTTTTCTTCTGGAGTCACAATTTTATTTTTCTTTTCAAGACCACCTACAATTCTATCAACAGCATCTAAGAAGTCTTGTTTGTCAACTGCTGTTTTGTTATGTCTTGCGGCAATCAAAGCCGCTTCGTTACATACATTGGCAATGTCTGCACCAGAAAAACCTGGAGTTTGTTTCGCTAAAAAGTCAGTGTCCAATCCTTCTATTTTTTTCAAAGGTGCCAAGTGTACTTTAAAAATTTCGGCACGCTCACGAATATCTGGCAAGTCAACAAAAATTTGTCTGTCAAAACGACCTGCACGCATTAAAGCCTTGTCAAGAACATCGGCTCTGTTTGTTGCAGCAAGTACAATTACATTTGAGTTGGTTCCAAAACCATCCATTTCAGTAAGTAACTGGTTTAATGTGTTCTCGCGTTCGTCATTTCCACCAGACATATTGCTTTTTCCTCTGGCTCTACCTACTGCATCAATCTCATCAATGAAAATGATAGCTGGAGATTTTTCTTTGGCTTGTTTGAATAAGTCACGTACACGTGAAGCACCTACACCAACAAACATTTCGACAAAATCAGAACCTGATAAAGAGAAGAACGGTACTTGCGCTTCGCCGGCAACGGCTTTCGCTAATAGCGTTTTTCCTGTTCCGGGAGGCCCTACGAGTAAAGCTCCTTTTGGAATTTTCCCTCCAAGATTGGTGTATTTTTCAGGGTTTTTCAAGAATTCCACAATTTCTTGAATTTCTTCTTTAGCACCCTCTAAGCCAGCAACATCCTTGAATGTAGTTTTGATGTCGGTTTTTTCGTCAAAAAGTTTTGCTTTTGATTTTCCAATATTGAAAATTTGTCCGCCGCCGCCGCCGCCGCCGCCTGACATTTTTCTCATAATGAAAATCCAAACACCAATAATGATGATAATGGGCAATAGACTTATTAGAATATCTGACCAATTATTTTTTGGTAAGAAGTTAAAATCTTTCAATTTGCCTTCGCTAACCGCTTTTTCAAGTTTAGTCTGGAATATTTGATCATTACCAATATCAAAGGAGTAATGCGGGCCTTTATTAGGTCTGTCAAAAATATCTTTTGCTACTTTTTTGTGTGTTGGATCTTTTAGAGCTGCAGCGTTTAGGTATACTTCAGCTTCTGTTTTATTGTAAACAATAACCTTTTCAATTTGACCTTTTTCTAAAAAATTATTAAATTTAGATGAAGTTAATTGTGCTGGCTCTTGTATACTTGAACCCCCGGTTATAAAACTTATAAACAAGAAAATTAATAATATTGCTGTATAAATTAACCAAGGACTTATTTTAAATTTATTCGAATTTGGATTATTATCTTTAGCCATTAGAAGTTTGTTTCTTTAGTATTTGTTTTCGATTGTAGTGATTTTTGCATCACCCCAAAGACTCTCAATATTGTAATATTCCCGTATGTGTTTTTGGAAAACATGCACTACGATATTTACATAATCCATAAGAACCCATTCTGCATTATCAGTTCCTTCAACATGCCAAGGCTTGTCTTTTAATTCTTTTGAAACTGTTTTTTGTATAGAGTTAACGATAGCATTAACTTGAGTGTTTGAATTTCCATTGCAGATGATGAAATAGTCGCAAACTGCGGTGTCTATTTCTCTTAAATCAAGAATATCGATATCATTTCCTTTTACCTCTTCTATTCCTTTAATGATATTCGCCAACAGGACATCATTGTTTATAGTCTTTTTCGCCATGAATTATTTTTATATAAGTTTGTAAAGTTACCATTTTTTGTGATTATTTTTGAACCTTAACATAATATTAAATTCTGTTTCACAAAAAAACGTATATGAAAGTTATCAAACTCGATGCCATAGATTCTACAAATGAATTCCTAAAAGGGTTATCGAACAAACAGGAAGTGGAAAATTTCACCGTTGTTACTGCTGAAAGCCAAACAAAGGGTAAAGGACAAATGGGCGCTGTTTGGGCTTCTGAAGTTGGTAAAAACTTAATAATGAGTGTTTTGATAAAGGATTTTTTATCGAATATTTGTGAAATATACAATTTGAATATCGTAGTTTCACTTGCCGTAATTGATGTTTTGGAAACTTATAAGATTCCTGATCTAAGCATAAAATGGCCAAACGACATATTGTCATACAATAAAAAAATAGGTGGCATTTTGATAGAAAATAGTATTAAAAGTGATGGTACTATTGTTTCCATTGTGGGCTTAGGGCTAAATGTAAATCAAACTAATTTTGAAAATTTGCCAAAAGCATCTTCTTTAGCGGTTATTTGCAACACACAATTTGACAGAGAGAAGTTACTTTTTTTAATTTTGGAAAAGATAGAATCCAATATTAAATTATGGAGACAAGTGTCTAATTTTTTATGGTATGATTACATCCAAAAATTATTTAAAAAAGGAATTCCAATGCCTTTTTCGGATCAAAGTAATCAGAATTTTATGGGAATTATCCAAGGTGTTTCTGTTGTGGGGAAACTTCAGGTTCTGTTGGAAGATGATACCATTTCTGAATTTGACATCAAGGAAATTCAAATGTTGTATTAATTTTTACAGCATTGGATAGGATCTGATTTTAAGGTAAACGAAACAACCTTTCAGTTTGCACTAAAAGGTTGTTATTTGTTTTAAAAAAATAAGTTTTTACAGTTTTGCCATGTTAGTGGCCAATGTTTCGATAAATTTTCCAATAGGACCTTTTATCATCATGGCCATCATTGGATTGAATTCTCCTTCAAAATCAAGTTGTACGTCACTTGAATTGTCAGAAACAGAACCAATATTAGCTATTAAAGTAAATGGAAGTTTATCACTTGCAGCACCCAAAACAATTTTGTTTGGCGCCACTTTTTCTTTCATTTTTAATTTTATTTCCGGCATACCTTTCAATCCAAAAATGAAGGCATCGTCTCCAATAACTTCAAATTTAGCAATTGTTTCAGGCATTAATTTTTCGAAATTTTTTACATCACTCAATAAATTAAATAATTCTTGAGCTGGCTTAGGAACAGTAACTTTTGGACTTTGTAAGTTCATAGTTTAGCGGATTGTGTTTTTTAATTTTTTAAACTTCAATATTCCAAGTCGACGGACTCACATTCCACTCTCTCAAGGTTTGTTCCTCTTGTTCGGTAATATATTTTTTGGCAACAGCCAAATTCAACAAATTTTGATAATTACTAAGTGTAAATAAATCAATATTTGCGGCTGCAAAATTTTGGCTTGCTACGTCAAACCCGTAGGTAAATATGGCTGCCATACCTTTTATGTTTGCTCCTGCTGCACGTAAGGCTTCAACGGCAAGTAAGCTGCTGCTTCCGGTACTTATCAGGTCTTCTACAACAACAACATTTTGTCCTTTTTGTAAAAAACCTTCCACTTGGTTTAACCTTCCATGTTTTTTTGCTTCTGGACGAACATACACAAATGGTAACCCTAAACTTTCGGCAACTAACATTCCAATTCCTATCGCTCCAGTGGCTACTCCGGCAATAACATCAGGTTTACCAAATTGTTTTTCAATATTTTTGGCAAATTCATCCCGGACATAATTTCTTATGGCTGGAAATGAGAGTATTAATCGGTTATCACAGTAAATAGGAGATTTCCATCCTGAAGCCCATGTAAAAGGATTTCCTGGATTCAATTTAATTGCATTTATTTGCAAAAGCAATTCGGCTGTTTTTTCGGCTGTATCTTTATTAAAAATCATAGTACAAATGTATAAAGTTTTTGTTAACGACAAACCACTTTTTTTGACAAATCACATCTCCAAGGAGACTGATTTTCAACTTTTTTTATTAGAAAGTATTGACATAGAGCAACTTATAGTAAAAATATTTCAAAATAAAATTCAAAAAGCGTACTTGTATCATCCTGATGAAAAGGAGATTATGAAGACTTTGAAAGCAAAAATTCCTGTTAACAAAGCAGGCGGAGGCTTAGTTTACAATAAAAAAGGGGAGGTTTTATTCATTTTCAGAAATGGAAAATGGGATTTACCAAAGGGCGGAATTGAAAAAGGTGAAGAAATTGAAGCCACAGCCATGCGTGAAGTAGAGGAGGAGACTGGTGTAAATGGTTTAACAATTTCCCATAAACTTCAAAAAACGTATCATGTTTTCAAACGCAATGGAAAGTACAAACTAAAAATTACACATTGGTTCGAAATGCAATCTGATTTTGAAGGTACTCCGGAAGGGCAATTAGAAGAAGGAATCGAAAAAGTAGCCTGGATGAATCCGGAGCAAATTAAGGAAGCTTTAAAAAACTCTTACGAGAACATAAAGTTATTGTTTGAAGAAGAAAAGAATCTTCATCCGTAAATTAGTGCTGTTTTTGGATTTTAGAAAAGGGGGCTAAGTAACAGTTGTTACTTAGCCCCCTTTTCTAAAATGCGGTCTGGTGATCCATATATTGCGCTTAGATTCTAAAGAAAATCACTAAACGCTGATGATAATAATCCTTCCCGTGGGTATCGTTCCGATGGCAGTTTGCAGTCGTAATGGATCGCATACTTGTGTTTTTTTGGTTTTGGATCTTCTCAAAGTACCGTTATTCCCTTTTCTCAGTTGCCTTCTTGAAACTGAAGACGAACAGTGAAAACTGCTAACTATTTTAATTACCTTTGCAAAATGAATAAGAAACACCATTCCAACAATATACTTTTGAATTTAGGCATCGAAAGCCTGAACGAAATGCAGGTGGTAGCGCAAGATGCTATACTGAATGATAGCAATGTTTTATTGCTTTCGCCAACAGGTTCAGGAAAAACACTGGCTTTTTTGCTGCCTGTTTTAGAAATGTTACAGCCAGAAATTCAATCAGTTCAATGCTTAATTCTGGTTCCATCTCGCGAATTGGGTTTGCAAATTGAACAAGTTTGGAAAAAAATGGGGACCGATTATAAAGTAAATGTCTGCTACGGTGGACATTCGATTGATACGGAAATTAAGAATTTAAGCAATCCGCCGGCGGTTTTAATAGGAACGCCAGGGAGAATTGCAGACCATATCGACAGAGGAACTTTTCGTGTGGATAAAATTCAAACGTTGATTCTGGATGAATTTGATAAATCATTGCAATTGGGTTTCCATGAACAAATGTCTTTTATCATTGGAAAACTGGCAAAAGTGAACAAACGTGTTTTGGTTTCGGCGACTTCCGATATTGAGATTCCAAAATATACACAAGTGGTTAACCCAACAATTTTGGACTTTATTCCGGAAAATGAAGAAGAAACAAATCTTTCCATGAGAATGGTTGTTTCTAAGGAGAAAGATAAAATAGGAAGTTTGTTTAATTTGATTTGTTCTTTGAAATCACAATCGGCAATTGTTTTTTGTAATCATCGTGATGCTGCAGAACGTATTAGCGATACGTTAAATGAAAAAGGAATTTATGCTACGTACTATCATGGAGGAATGGATCAGGATGAGCGGGAACGCGCTTTAATCCAGTTTAGAAACGGAAGTGTAAGCTACTTAATAACAACTGATTTGGCTGCGCGCGGACTTGATATTCCAGAAATGAATCACGTAATTCATTATCATCTGCCATCAAAAGAAGACGAATTCACCCATAGAAACGGTCGTACAGCACGTATGCTGGCATCTGGAACGGCTTATATTATTGCTCATGAAAGTGAGAAAAAGATGGATTACATCAATTATGGTGTGGAAGCTTTGAAGGTGGAAAATTCGACTTCATTACCAGAACCTCCTGAATTCCAGACAATTTATATTAGTGGCGGAAAGAAAAATAAACTCAATAAAATAGATATTGTAGGTTTCTTTTCTCAAAAAGGGAAATTAGAGAAAGGGGATTTAGGATTAATCGAAGTAAAAGATTTTATCTCTTTTGCAGCCGTGAAATTCAATAAAGTAAAAGATTTACTGCATGCGATCAAAGACGAAAAAATGAAAGGCAAGAAATTTAAAATTGAAGTGGCTCGAAAAGTGATGAAGAAAGAAGAGGAGTAGCTTTCGGATAAAGAAGGTTAAATCGCTCCTAACTAAAACAAAAAAAACGTCATTATGACGTTTTTTTTGTTTGCTGCAAATTGAAATCTGCAAACTATATCTTTTTCACGTATTGTGTAATAATTACAATCTGTTGGCCATCAACTTTTCCTTCAATGTATTCAGCATTTTCATGGTCTAATCTAATGTTACGAACTGCAGTTCCTTGTTTAGCAACCATACTTGAGCCTTTTACTTTCAAATCTTTGATTAAAACCACAGAATCACCGTGTTCCAGAATTACTCCGTTACTATCACGGTGAATCACTTTGTTTTCATCATCCTCACCCTCACCAGTTGCCTGAGCCCAAGCTAAAGTATCTTCATCTAAATACATTTGGTCCAGTAATTCCTGAGGCCAACCTGCTGCACGAAGACGACTTAACATTCTCCATGCTACTACCTGTACTGCGGTATGGTCACTCCACATACTGTCATTTAAACATCTCCAATGGTTTAAATCTACAGTATCCGGATTTTCGATTTGATCAATACACGTGGGGCAAGCTAAAATACTTTCATCTATTCCTCCCTTTTTTGTAGGTAACACTTGGTATACTTTTAGGTTTTCAGTTGCACCACAAAGTTCACATTTAGATCCACTGCGTTTATTTAATTCTCTTTCTATACTCATGTCTGATGGCTTTTGTTTTTGGTGAAAATACAGCTAATTGTCTCCTTTCACAAATTTATATTCTACTGTTTGTTAGTCAACAATCTTGTTTTTTACGGATCACTATTTTACTCGAACTGCATCGGGAACCAACATTTCATATTGCCCTCCATTACGAATGACATCTCTCACAATACTGGAACTGATGTACGAAGTTCGTGCTGCAGTCAATAAAAATACCGTCTCTATTTTTGATAAACGTCTGTTGGTATGGGCAATGGCTTTTTCGAACTCGAAATCGGCGGGATTGCGCAAACCACGAAGGATAAAATCGGCTTTAATTCTATGACACAGGTCAATAGTTAAACCTTCATATGTAATTACCGTAACTTTAGGTTCGTTTTTGAATGTTTCTTCGATAAACCGTTTTCTTTCTTCCAGTGAAAACATGTATTTTTTTTCGGCATTGATACCAATGGCAATTACGATTTCATCAAATAAAGAAATACTTCTTTTGATAATGTCTTCATGACCTAAGGTGATGGGGTCAAACGAACCCGGGAATATGGCTTTTCTCATTTTTTTTATTTTTAAACTAAAGCTAATTCAATTGCATTAGTAAAGAGGTCTTCCAACGAAATTCCAGCCGCTTTGGCCTGTTGCGGAATTAAACTTTCGGTGGTTAGTCCTGGAATAGTATTCATTTCTAACATGTGTGGTTCTCCGTTTACCAATATAAATTCGCTTCTTGAAAAACCTTTCATTTTTAGGACATTGTACGCGCGTTTGGCTATTTCGTTTATTTTTTGCGTCATTTCATCCGAGATTCTGGCTGGTGTGATTTCTTGTGATTTGCCCAAATATTTGGCTTCATAATCGAAGAAATCATTGTCAGAAACGATTTCCGTTATTGGTAAAACGGTTACAGTTCCTTTGTAATTGATAACACCAACGGAAACTTCAGTACCGTCAAGGAAACTTTCTATGATGATTTCGTTGTCTTCTTTATATGCCGTTTCGATTGCGATTGGTAATTCAGCGATGGTTTTTACTTTGGAAATTCCAAAACTGGAACCGGCTTTATTGGGTTTTACAAAACAAGGAAGTCCTACTTTAGTGACAATTTCCTCTGTGTTGATGATGTCTCCTTTATTTAAGTAATAAGAAATGGCCGTTTTTATCCCGTATGGTTTTAAAACAGACAATAAATCACGTTTATTGAACGTTAATGCTGCCTGGTAATAATCACAGGATGTTTGTGGAATCTGCAACAATTCGAAATAGGCTTGCATTAATCCATCTTCACCCGGTGTTCCGTGAATGGCATTGAAAACGCAATCGAAAGTGATTTTAGTTCCGTTTACCGTTACTGAAAAATCATTTTTATCAATAGGGAATTCAGTGTCATTGGCATCAACATAGACCCATTTTTCTTTGAAAATATGGATTCGGAATCCGTCGTATTTAGTTTTGTCAAGAAATTGATATACGACGTTTCCGCTGATTAGTGAGATTTTATACTCGCTGGAATATCCGCCCATGATGATGGCAATGTTTTTCATTTTTTGTGTTTTAGGTGTTGGGTTTTTGGTTCTCAGGTTTTTGAAAAAATAAAGTTGTTTGTAAAACGATTTCTAGCCGATAGCGCCTTTGCTTTTTTCTTTAAAAAAGGAAAAATACAAGCGGATAGCGGGAAATAGCTCCTAAAAACGATTAAACAAAATTATCATTTTTTTTGAAACGAAATAGCTTTATCTTTGCCGCATATAAAAATAAATTTATGACTTTACGTAAGTATCTTACAAGCCGTGTCTTTTTTGGGCAAGTATTAATTGCTCTTGCCATTATTGCTGTTTTAGGCTATTTGTTTATGCACTGGTTGACGTTTACAACGGATCATGGTCATGAAATTGCTGTTCCGGATTTGCGCAAGCTAACTGAAGAACAAGTCGAGGATAAACTGGATGAATTGGATTTAGATTACGTGCTTTTGGACAGCGTGGATTTTAGAAGTGATTTTCCTAAGTTTAGTGTGGTGGAGCAGGATCCGCTGCCGGGAACGAAAGTAAAAGTGGGTCGAAAAGTGTATATCAAAATCAACGCTTCTGGATTTTCGTCTGTGCGAATTCCTGATTTGATTGAAAAAACATATCGTGAAGCAGTGCCAACATTGAAAGCTTTAGGCCTGGAAGAAGGAACTATTACTTATGTTCCCAATCTTGGAAAAGATATGGTGCTGGAAATGCGTTACAAAGGCAGAAACCTGAAAGTTGGAGACAGAGTCTTGAAATCATCCAAGATCGATTTGGTTTTAGGAGACGGGAAAATGAGTTATGAAGAGGAAAGTGCTGCAGTAGACAGTCTTGCAAAACCGGTAGAAGCAACACCAGAAAATGAACAATAATATAGATACAATAGATTTAGAAGAAGAGTTATTTGAGCATTTCAGGTTTGAAGTTCCTAAAGGACAAACACCTTTGCGAATTGATAAATATTTGATGGGCTTGATTCAAAATGCAACTCGAAATAAAATACAATCCGCTGCAACGGAAGGAAATATTTTTGTAAACGATGCCATCGTGAAGTCGAATTACAAAGTGAAAGCCAACGACGTTGTACGGGTAATGCTTACGCATCCTCCCTATGAAAACCATATTATACCGGAAAATATTCCGCTTGATATTGTTTATGAAGATGAGACTTTGTTATTGATAAACAAATTGCCGGGAATGGTGGTTCATCCTGGTCATGGAAATTATACGGGAACTTTGGTGCATGCCTTGGCATATCATTTTGATAATTTGCCAATGAACAGCAGCGAACGTCCGGGACTTGTTCATAGAATTGATAAAGATACTTCGGGTCTGTTGGTTATTGCCAAAACTGAAGCAGCTATGACGCATCTTGCCAAACAATTTGAGGCTAAAACTTCTGAAAGGGAGTATATTGCTTTGGTTTGGGGGAATGTTGTCGAAGAAAAGGGAACGATTGAAGGAAACTTGGCGCGCCACTTGAAAGACCGCATGCAAATGGCGGTTTTTGCTGATCCGGAAATAGGGAAACCTGCCGTCACACATTATAAAGTTTTGGAGCGTTTTGGTTACGTAACTTTGATTTCGTGCCAACTGGAAACAGGGAGAACGCACCAGATTAGAGCGCATTTAAAACACATCGGACATCCGCTGTTTAATGACGAGCGTTATGGTGGTCATTTGATTTTGAAAGGAACTACGTTTACTAAATACAAACAATTTATAGAAAACTGCTTTAAAGCATTGCCAAGACAGGCTTTACATGCGAAGACTTTGGGATTTATCCATCCTACAACCGGTGAGATGATGCGTTTTGATACGGAACTTCCACAGGATTTTCAGGATTGTATTGAAAAATGGCGAGGGTATTCAAAATCGCATAGCACAGAGGAAGAAGAAGATTAAAAGTAAAAAGCCCCAAGGGGCTTTTTACTTTTATAATTTTTGGCTGGTATTATCTTAAATATGAAATAGCTGTTCCCAGGAGCTAAATATAATGCTGATTTGTATTGTTTATTTATTTATCATGCTAAGATTAAGTATATTCATTTTATTATTGGAGTATATACCAACTTCGTTCCCCTTGGCAAATCTCCTAGTTTTGGATTTTATTTTCTGCTTTATCTTTTGAGTTTTGAATAAAATGATTTAGTTCATGGGTAAATTCTTCAAGATTGATTGCAGAAAATTTTATATAATCGACTATTTGTTTTAATTCTGCCGGATCATTTAATGGATCATCAAGTTCATTTGACAGCCCTAAAATATTTGCAATGGGTTGTCGTACTCTATGAGAAGTCATAAAAAGCATTTCTTTGAGCTGGGTTATGTAATCTTTTAGGTCGGTAACATCAGCGATCGACCCGATCATTCTGAAGGGGGCTCCATTTTGGTCTCGTAGTAAGTACCCCTTGTCAACAAAATAATAAATCTTTCCTTTATTATCCAGAAAACGATATTCACCGGACCAAAAAATTTCTTTGCTTTTAAAAAAATCTGTAACACTGTTTGTCACTCTTTCCTGGTCATCAGGATGAATGGAATTGCACCAACTTGCGAGGTCTATCCATTCTTTTTCTTTCTCTATTTCCATAAAATTATAATAGGCATCATTTCTCCAAATTACATCATCGTTTATCTTCCATTCATATATTATGTCTTTGGAAGCTCTTGCAGCCAGGCTGAAGCGTTCGCTGACCTCTTTGTTTTCTTTCTTTTCTTCGGCCTCTTTCAATGCACGTTCGATTTTAAGGGGTAGTGTAAAAAGTTTATCTTTCAGTGCATAATCAGTAACGCCATTTTTAATAAGTTCAACCGCATTTTCTTCTCCAATAGTTCCTGAAACAATAATAAATGGAATTTCTGGATATTTTTTTTCTTTAATGCGGTACGCTACGGCTCCATCAAATGAGGGAAGATTGAAGTCGGATAATATGACATCAGGTTTAAAGATATCAAGAGCATTTTCAAAAGCTGCACGAGTTTCGACAATTTCCGAAGTGAAAATCAATCGGGATTTATTCAGTTCATACAGGAGTAACCCTGCATCGCTTTTATTGTCTTCCAGTATTAATATTTTTAATATCTTTTCCATAGTGATTTTATTGTGGTGGTTGGTTTAATATCATCCAGTACAATCCTAAGTCGCTCACCGCTTTAACGAAATGGTCGAATTCCACAGGCTTCACCACATAACTGTTTACGCCCAAGCTGTAGCATTCCTGGATATCCGGATCTTCTTTCGAAGAGGTGAGTACCACAACGGGGATTCTTTTTGTGCGCTCATCGGATTTTATTCTCCTCAATACTTCTATGCCATTTACTTTCGGCATTTTCAAATCCAAAACAATTACATTTGGGATGTTATCCATCTCTCGATCAGAATACTCGCCTTTTGCAAAGATAAAATCCAGCGCTTCCGCTCCATCTTTAAGATGAATTAACTTATTTGCCAGATTATTTTTTTTCAGTGCTCGAATGGTTAATTCGGCATCGTTCATATTGTCTTCGACTAAAAGAATTTGTAAGTTGTTCATGTTGTTTTAGTTTTTTGTTAATGAAAAATGAAATGTCGCTCCTTTGTTTACTATTCCTTCTGCCCAAACTTTTCCGCCGTGTTTGATAATAATTCGTTGAACAATTGCCAGGCCAACTCCTGTCCCTTTGAACTCCTCGTAGGAATGCAGGCGCTGGAATACACCAAATAATTTATCGGAATATTGCATGTCGAAACCTACACCGTTATCGTTTACTGAAAATATAATTTCACCGTTTTTCTCTTCTGAAGAAATTCTCACGATAGGATTTTCTCCCTTTGAAGAGTATTTTATGGCATTCGAAACAAGATTGAACATTACCTGGTGAAGCAAACTATAGTCTGCTTTCACTTTATGGAGATGGGCGGTATTGATTTTGGCCTTGTACGTTATTGATTTATTGGTTTCATTGATGACACTTTCGATTAATTGATTCATATCCACTTCGGTTTTCTGCATCTCTTTTCGTCCAAGACGCGAAAAAGCAAGCAGGTCGTCTATGAGGGTTCCCATTTTGGTGGCATTGGATCTTATTGTTTCAAGAATACGCATTCCTTCCTGATCTAACTTTTCTCCGTAATCCTCATTGAGTATTTGTGCGTAACCATTGATGGCACGTAGCGGAGCACGTAAGTCGTGAGAGATGGAATACGAAAAAGACTCCAATTCTTGATTTATTTCAATTAATTTTTCTTCGGCATTTTTTATTTCTGTTATATCCTGAACAATTCCGAAAAAACGTCTCGGTTTATTATTTTCATCAAAATCTACATTAGTTTGAGAAAGGACGTGAATGATTGTTTCGTCTTGTCTTTTTATTCGGTGATTGAATGTGTTTCCTTTCAAGGTGGTGAAAACTTCATTTACTTTTTCTTTTACAAAAGCCAGATCATTTGGGTGTATGCAGGAAAAATAGGTCTCTAATGACGCTACCGTTGTATTTGGATCAACCCCCAAAATTTTAAAAGCTTCGTCAGACCACGTATCGGTATTGGTAACTAAATTACTATCCCAATTGCCAACTTTTGCCAGTGTCTGGGCTTCTTTTAGTTTTGCCGTAATAACTTTCAATTGATGTTCTGAATTTTTACGATCAGTAATGTCAATAACTATTCCCATCATTTTGGTTAACTCCCCTTTTTCGTTCTTATAAACAAGGCCTTGCGCTGAAATCCACCGAATGGTATCGTTTGCTTTTTTAATGCGGCATTCCATACTGAACTTGCCTTTGGAATACGCTTCCTCAAATCGTTGCTCAGCATATTTTCTGTCTTCAGGAATTACATGTTTTATAAAAATCTCATACCCCCATTCCGGTAAAAAATCGTCATAACCGAATATTTGGTCGTGCAATAAGGAGCGCCAGGCGGTGCCATTAACCAAATTCAAATCCCATGCTCCAATACGGGCAGAATCTAAGACTACTCGGAATTTTTCTTCACTTTCTGCTAATTGCTGAATATAATTTTCCAACTCTTTATTCGCTATTAACAGTTGCTCTTCCGCTTTTTTTCGCTCCGTAATGTCAATTGAAACCGAAAAAAGACAGGATGTATTGTCTACTTTTAGTAAAAGAATAGAGGTAGAAATCCATAGGATAGCACCCTTTTTAGTTTGCATCGTAGTTTCAATTCCTTTTACAATTTTATTTTCTTTCAGGACTTGAAAAATTTCTTCTCTTTGAATCGGATTGAATAAGATATTTAATTCAGCAGCAGTTTTACCAATGACTTCCTCAAGGTTTGAAAAACCAAATAGTTCCAGAAAGCTATTATTAGTATTTATTATTTTTTCATCCTTGAGTCGACTGATTACAATAGCCGAGGGATTGTGATTAAATAAATTGGAGAAAAGTTCTTTTGATTTATTTAATTCTATTTCATGTTTGGCTCTTGTTTTTTGGTTCTTAATAATTACAAGGCTCACCAGTAACAGGATGACTAAAAAGAAAAAAAGAAGAATAAAAAATAGCCGTTCGAATTCTTTTATACTTTTTTCATTTTCTGTTTTTCTCAGTTTGAGCAAAAAAAGTTCCTCACTATTAATTTGATCAATTAATAATCGAATTTTATTGGTAAAAAGAGTGCCCTTATGGTTGATAACTGTTTTTTCGGTTTCACTCAGGCTACTGTTTTTTTTGATTTCAATAAGTTTTTTCGTGTAAATCAAATGTTTCTCAATCATATTTTTCAAGGAATCAATTCTCGCTTGCTGCCTAACATTATCCTTGGTAAGTGCTGTCAGTGCCGCTATATTTCCTTTTATTGTTTTAGAGGATTTATAGTAGTGTTCTAAAAAAACTTGATCCCCTGAAAAAAAATATGCCCTTGAGCCGGTTACAATATCCAGAACATCTAAAAGCACCTTGTCGTTCTTGCGAAGTACTTCCTGTGTATGTTCAACCCAATTGCCCGTAGTTTTTATTTTTTGATTATTGTTATAGAATACCATCAATAACAATACTAAAACTAGGGTTGTTAGAATAAATAGAAAGGTTAATTTTTTTTCAAAATTGAATTTCATAGCCCCTGTTTTTAAAATAAATTAATTTTATTGATTCGGATCTTGATATTAAATGTCTTATGCAATTATAAAAGTATTGGGCTTCGAATATTTTTTGCCTATTTTTTAATATTCTAAAGGCAATTCCCTGAAAGTCTATTCGTTTTGTTTTTTGAAAATTTAGATTCGTTTCAATATTATTTTAACACGTTGATTTGTAATTATTTTAATTACAACCAATATGGTTATTTTGAACTAACTATTTTTAGCATAGTGCCGTTGTGGTATTTGTTTGTTTATCCGCTAACTATCGGGATACTGGAAATAAAGATTGTCTTTTTTTAAATAACTTTTACAATAGTGCTACTAATTGTTGTGGTATACTACTTTTTTCTTTGTAAAAGATCCAAAGGCTTGTCATTTATAGTGCCAATTTAAGAAAATATTATGAAAAAGCATAAAAAAAATCACTTTTTAAATATTATTTTCAAATGAAAGCTTTAAAATTTTTGAAAAAATAAAAAAGATGTTATTCTTGGGCTTCATACGGTATTATTTTATGGCTGACCAAACAGGAATAAACAGGCAAATTAAAACTTGGAAAAACAATTATATAGAGAGGCTGCCAGATCGTAGCTCTTTTATCGTTTTAAACTCTTTTTAACTTCTTTAGGGACAATCACACACTTTGCGGACCGCCTGTAGATAATTGAATGTTTTATTTTATAATTCCTCCGTAAAAGTTAATCGATTCCCAAAAGGGTCAGTGGCTTGCATACAAATAGTATTGGGGTTCCATGAGGCTTTGTCAAAACTGGGCCTGTTGAATTTGTAGTTTTTGGTAATAATTTTTTCGTAAAAGGCTGTAAGATTGTGAAAATTTTCAATATGTACTCGTGCTCCTGGACTGCAATCGCCGTGATGCTCTGGTAATAACAATACCATTTAGAGATATTTGCAGATAAATAGGAGCATTGTCCGGTTTATTTTCCCAGTCGATTTTAAAACCTAGCCATTCGATATAAAATGCTTTGGCCTTGTCATAATCAAAAATTCTAAAAATAGGTCATGCAATGGTCATAATGGATTCTAAATAAATTCGTATTTCCAAAATATAGTGAAATTCGTGATTTGCGAATCTATTATTTATATTTCGGAAACTCAAAAGCATAGCTCTTTCCAAGGAGAAATAATAATCCATGAACAAGGGGTTCTGGAAGAAAGTTTAATTTGTTTAAATAGGAGTCGTATGTTTTATTGGAATAATTTGTAATTAAAAAAGGCGCAGAATAAGAAGTTATATAAATATCAGTTATCCTCTTACAGTCAGGTACGGTATTTTTGTTAAAACACGAAAAGCTTACTTTTTCATTTTTATTTTTTAGAGTGACCAAGTCGAAAATGGATAAGGGAATGGTTGGATTAACAGGATAGAAAAGCAGTGACTTGGAAACATCAATTATAAACCATTTTTGCAATTCTTTGGAATACACCTCGTTAAACGCATGACCGCCTTTAAGAGTAGGATCATTTGAGATTACTTTCAGCCCCCATTCTTTTACTTTTAAATCATTTATCACACAAAAATTATTGAAGACTTGCGAAAAATCGCTACAAACCCCTCCTTCGCCGTTCATCATTTTTCTTAAGGCAATTGCAGATGATTTGCCTAGTCCCGGGCCACCTTTTATATTGTTTCTAAGCCAAATGGCTATTTGTTTTGCTTTATCAATATCACTTAATGCGACTTTTATTGTATCGAAAATTAGAGGATTTAACTCAAAGTAGATTTCCGGAATGTCGGCTGCCTTATTTATGTTGTTGTAGCAAAAATTTTCTACACGATCAATAGATGCGTTCTTAGATAATAACCTAAATCGTGCTTCGTATAGTAAAGGATGCCTTCTTAAATACCAAATTAAAGATTTTCTCATTGCTCAATAATTTATCCTGTTTTTAAACAATTAAAATAAAGAAATGAAACGTATAAAATGATTTTTTTTGTAATTGTAAGGGTATAGTAATTAAGTAGGTATATCAAATATAGTGAAATTAATTATTTGAAAAATATTTTTTATAGTTAACCGTTAAACAGGAAATAAAAGGCCCCAAGTGATGCTTTTTTATTGATTTTATTTTTTAAAACCATTGCTAACGGGCTCTGAAAATTATTTTTTTAGAGGATAATTTGCTTCGAAAGTTTTAAATCGAGAGTCGAGGTTTTGAAGCAGTTGTTTTTTTACGGAAGTTTCTTTTATAAAGCTATAATTAATACTGTTATAAACAAATTGTTTAATATCAGCGTAAGTGATGTTTTTATATCTTTTGGCCAGTACAACATACTGCTCCGTCATATTGGTTCGTAAAATCCCTGCATCATCAGTACTGATAACAATGGGAACACCAAATTCTTTGTACAATGTCAACGGATGGCGGTTTTCTTTTACTTTTAAAATGAATTCATTACTCACTAAGTTTATTTCGATGGGAATTGTCTTCTTAGCCATATAACGCAATAAATCATACGAATTTTGTTCATACGCCATGTCCACGCCATGACCAATACGGTTGGCTCCGGCAAGATATACAGCGGCATTAATATGCCAGGTTAGGTCTTCGGGTTGAACTAAACCAAGAGTAAGTTCACCGGCATGCAGCGTGTATTTTACATTTGGATAGCGAGAATGACAATATTTAAACATCACCATGTGCAGCCAATAATCTTTCATGGATGTTTCGCCATCTTCTGGTGAAACAATATTAACACCCGCCATAAGCGGACTGCTGTCGGCTGAGATAAAGGCTATGACCAGATTTTTAAATAAATCAACCGGTTCCATAAAACGCAATACAAAATTTTGATAACGCATCGTGAACTTCGCATCATCAATTTTAAGGTCGTTATGAAGTTTGGCTACAAAGTTTACATTGAAATCAGTGGCGTACGATGCCGCATTCTTTTGCAGTAATACATTATAAACAGAATCCAGCGATTTTATAATTGTTTTTTCGTCTTTTATTTTTGATAATTGTCGTAATCGAGTATTGAATTTTGTCAAATCATCCGTGTTCATAGTACACGGAATCGTAGCTAATTGCGTTTCAATATAACTGACGTTTTCTGTAATGGCTCTATTTTTTAGTTCCAGTACCCCTGGTCCAAAATTACCTTTGATTGCTGGCTCAAACTTCATAAACGATTCAAAAAACAACTTGTCCGAAGGATAATCCACATGATTGTAATCTTTTACAGACCATTTTTGCATGATTTTTTGTTTGTAAGCATCCAATTCACCATTGCTTTTTAGTGCTGAAAATTGTTCCCAGTTCCCAACCAATGGTTTTTCTTTATTCACCTGCATGGTTTCAGTATTGAGATAAAAATCATCCGCAATGGCTCGTTCCAATAAAGGTTCAGCGTAGATCGATCCGGAGTAGTGATGGTGTAAATCGCCTCCTTTTGGCATCTGAGAAAAGAAAGCAGTTAATGCAGCTTCATTATTTCTAATCTTTTCGAAATACTCATCAGCTGATTGGGCGTAACCAATATTCAAAAGAGCAGAAAAAAGTAACGTTAAGAATAATTTCATAGTGTAAATTTCAATTGAATGGTTTGTATTGCGACCGCTGAAATAATAATAGATTAAGGAAGCTGGATTTAGCCCACAAACTAATGAAGTGCAATACGCATTTTAATCAAAGGTATGTTTTTTTCAAATTTAAGCAATTCCGTTTTCTATATTAGGCATGGGAATATTTTGATTTTAAGCAAGTGGTAAATATTCAAGGCCATTTAATTAAGTTCTGAATGAAATTTTATTTTGCCAATGGAGCCCGTTGCTGTTGGAATTAATTCAAAAACAGAAGTAGGAGCGAGCATCGGTTCTATTCGATGGGAAACATATAGAATGGTCATTTTCGTTTCTTGCATTAAGATAGTGATGAGTTGTATGACCAGGGCTACATTTGCATCATCCAAGCCTTCCACTGGTTCATCCAGAATGACTAATGGCGGGTGTTTGAGAACGGCACGAACTATCAGTGCTACTCTTTGCTGGCCCATGGAGAGTTGATTGAATATTTTGTTTTTTAAATGGCTCATCTGAATTACATCAAGCCATTGCGCAACAATTTGTTTTTGTAAAGTGGTTGGTTCGGTGTACAATCCGATAGAATCAAAAAATCCAGAAAGAATCATTTGTTCTAAAGTATTATTTCTTTGGAATAATTCCATCATTGCCGTTGAGAAAATACCAATTTGTTTCTTGATTTCCCAGACACTTTCACCGCTACCTTTTTTTCTTCCAAAAAGATATAATTCTTGTCCGTAGCCTTTTGGATTATCTCCTGTAATCATGGATAAAAGCGTGCTTTTTCCAGAACCGTTTGGGCCAACAAGTTGCCAAAATTCCCCTTGTTTGATCGTCCAGGAAATTGAATCCACAATAGTTCTGTTGTCATAACTTACGGAAATCCCATTCATTTTTATCAGGATACTTTCTTTATAATCAAAAGGTTTCAAGGATTTTGGCAGCAGGGGCTTTACCGCTGTTTTTTGATTTGTTTCTGCTGCACTAATTTTGTTTAAAGCAAAAGAATTATCAGTTATATGCCTTTTATTTTGAATAAAAGGAAGCAAATCAGTTGCGCGATTAACCAATTGTATGATGCGGACGGAAGCCGATAATTTCTCGAGTGAACTGAATAGTGCGGCCCGCGAGGATTGATCTAGATGATCAAAAGGATTGTCAAAAATGATATAATCCGGATTTTGATTGATACAATAGCGTAAAAACTCCTTTTTTTGTTCACCGGAGGAAAACGTACGTAATTTTCGGTTTGATTGGTGAGCGGCTTCAACACTATCGTATCGATCTTCTTTTTCGATGAATTTTTCAATAGCGATGGCAGAAAAAAGAATCCCTTTGAGTTCATTAAAAGCAATTAATTCTCCTTTGGCTTCTCCTGAAATCAAAGTTTCAATAAAGACTTTTTTATCTACCCGATTCGATAAAAGTATGTTCCAATGTGTATTTTTGGTCATTTGTAAATAACTAATTTGGCATGCTAAGATGCATTGGTAAAATTAAACGTATCCTTTTTCAAACACAAATATTATTCCTTTTATAAAAAACTATTTTCAGTATAATTCAAATCAGTGTGGAAGGTTTCTTTTAATTTTGCAAGAGCTAAAATTGACGTCACAGACAGAATTGATCCTACAATCATACCTGCATTGAGAATATTACCATCAAAAAGATGGTCTCTGAAAAAGCCATAAATCAAGATAATTAATGGAAGGGAACCACGAACAAAATTAGGAACTGTTGTCGTTACCGTTGCCCGAATATTGGTTCCGAACTGTTCCGCTGCAATGGTCACGAATAGGACCCAGTAACCTACAGAGAATCCCATAATAAAACAAAGTATGTAGAAAGTGGAAGCTGTAATTCCAAAGGCATTCAAATACACGAAAACCATAATTAGATTAAATATCAAAAACAAACGCATGATCTTTTTTCGACTTTTCAGCCGCTGGCTTAATAAACCGCTGGCAATATCCCCAAAAACTAATCCCGCATAGCAAAAAGCAATCGCTTTCCCCGCAGCAATAGTCTCGAAACCCTGTACACCAAGAGCTTTGGCAAATTCAGGGGAAAAAGTAATTAAAACTCCAACTAAAAACCATAGAGGGACTCCTATAAGAATACACTGAAAATATTTTGAAAACCGCTTTTTATCAGTGAATAAAGACAAAAAATCACCTTTCTTTTCTTCACTCTCCAGTACTTTTCTGAACATTCCAGATTCAGTAATGCTGATTCTTAGAAAGAGTAAAAGTATTCCTAGAATGCCACCGGCATAGTAACACAAACGCCAGTCCTGAAAAATCTGATAGACTAAATAAGCAGCCACCGCTCCGGAAACCCCCACAGAAGCGACGATCATAGTTCCATAACCTCGTTTTTCCTTCGGTAAGGATTCGGTAACCAAAGTAATCCCGGCACCTAATTCTCCTGCAAGACCAATTCCGGCAATCAATCTCCAAAAAGCATAGCCATCGACCGTAGTTACCATTCCATTGGCAATATTCGCTGCAGAATAAATTAAGATGGAACCAAATAAAACTGAAATCCGTCCCTTTTTATCACCTAAAACTCCCCAAAGAATACCACCAAAGAGCATCCCAAACATTTGCATGCTAATCAAATATTCGCCTTGATTCCGTATCGCATCACCTGTAATTCCAAGTTCTTTCAAACTATCGGTACGGACAATGCCAAAAAGTAATAGATCATAAATATCAACAAAATAACCCAGTGCTGCCACAATTACGGCGGCATTAAGAATACGGGTTGGTTTATTTATGTCAAGGGATGGATTAGTGCTCATTACTTTTTTTTATTTAGTACAAATTGCATCAATAAGTCGGTTTGTTCTTCGTTTCCTAATGTAAAAACATGTTTGTCAAATTCGAGAAAACCATTTTTGGAATAGAATCTAAGTGCTCTGTGATTTTCTTCCCAGACACCAAGCCAAATGTAATCAACACCAGTTTGTTGTGCAATTTTTTTTACTTCGTCAATCAATAATTGACCTATATTTTTTCCGTGAAAAGCTTGTGAAACGTAAATTCGATGTATTTCTAAAGCATTTTTATTTATGGTTTCGGTTTGGGCTTCGCCAAAATTTATTTTCAAGTAACCCAGTATTTCGTTCCCTATAGTGGCTAGATAAAAATGAGAATTTATATTGTTTAATTCAGCCGTTAATCGTTCAGAATTAAAACTTTCCGTTATATAGTTAGCAATGTTTTCGGGAGTATTTACAGCTGCGAATGTTTCGATAAAAGTTTGGGTACTTATATTTTGTATTGCTTCAAGATCGGATAGCGTGGCTTTTCTAATTTCAGTTGAATTCATAATGGGAATGATGGTTTGGTTTGTTTCAAAAATCAAAAATACACAAATAATTTTGATGGCAATTTTCATTTTCTATTATAGTATTCAACAAATCAATTCATAGATTCCTACTTTCTTGTTTTCAATTTGTACTTTTGAAACAATTAATAAAAGAACTTGAAAGAGTATAGTATATGAAAATTGTTATATCGCCAGCCAAATCCTTAAATTTTGAAAAAGAGTTACCCACTTCACTTCACACAGATGCCCAGTTTCTAAAAGAATCACGACAAGTGCATAAAGTTTTAAAAGAAAAGAAGCCTGCCCAGCTGTCTGATTTAATGAGTATTTCAGATAAACTCGCAGATTTGAACTGGAAACGCAACCAGGAATGGAAAACACCGTTCACGGCAGAAAATGCACGTCCGGCAGTTTTTACTTTTGACGGAGATGTATATACCGGATTAGATGCTTATTCGATTCCGATAGAAAAATTAGAAATGTTGCAAGATAATTTGAGAATACTATCCGGTTTATATGGATTATTGAAACCATTGGATTTGATACAAGCCTATCGATTGGAAATGGGGACGAAACTGCCTATAGGCGGAAGCAAAAATTTATACGAATTTTGGAAACCAACCATTACAAAAACATTAAATAAAGAACTTAAAAAAGGAGAATTATTTATCAATTTAGCCAGTACAGAATATTTTTCGGCGATTGATGTAAAAGCCCTGAAAGTTCCGGTAATTACTCCGGAATTCAAAGATTATAAAAATGGAAAACTAAAAATAATCAGTTTCTTTGCCAAGAAGGCCAGGGGAATGATGGTCCGCTATATCATTGATACCAGTGCAAAAACAATTGATGATTTAAAAGGTTTCAATTATGAAGGCTATCAATTTGATGCTAATTTATCAAAAGGGAATCATTTGGTTTTTACTCGATAATAGGATCTCACTATTTAAAAAAATGCCGATTTTCGTACTGAAAACCGGCATTTTTTTAATTTGCCATTAATGCATTGCATCTGCAGGATTAATTTTGTTCTTCCCTTTTTTAATTAAAAAGATTATTGGAATGCAACATAAAAACATAACGCCGAGGTAAAGAAAAATATCCATATAGGATAAGACGGTGCTTTGTCTCATGACTGAATAATCAATGACTTGATAGGCTTTTTTTAACGATTCGTTAGTCGAAAATCCCTTTGACATAAAACCTTTTTGCAACATCATTACGCGTTGTTGTACTTCTAATCTGCTTCCATCTAAATGGGAAACCAAATTCACCCGATGTTCCTGACTGAATCTTGTGATGAAAGTAGTGATAATTGCGATTCCAAAGGAACCTCCTAATTGTCGCATCATTCCGGTAAAAGCAGCGCCTTCACCAATGTTTTTCCCTTTTAATGTTGACAGCGAAAGGGTTGTTATTGGCACAAAAAGTAATCCTAATCCGATTCCTCTTAAAATCAATCCCCAATAAAGATGTTCCACTCCGGTACTGGGCGTCATGCTATTGTGCATCATAAGGGTGAAGAAAAAGAATATTAAAAATCCAATACCAACCATATAACCTTGGGGAACGCCTCTCTGAATTAATTTACCAATAATGGGCATCATAATAGCGGTGGTAATTGAACCTGGAATAAGCAATAAACCCGCATCTGTGGCTGTCCATCCTAAAATGGCTTGTGTGTAAATTGGAATAATTAAAGTCGAACCATAGAGTCCAAATCCTAAAATGAAACACATTAAGGTTCCTATTCTTAGATTTCCATCTTTTAGAACGCTTAAATTCACAATAGGATGTTTGTAGGTCAATTCTCTCCAAATAAACAATATTAAACCAAAAACGGATACTACGGTTAAAAATGTAATTACCTTATTATTGAACCAATCATCTTGCTGACCGTGTTCTAACACAAACTGTAAAGAACCGATGAAAGCCGTCAAAAGAAAAATCCCCAGCCAATCGACCTGCTTGGCTTTTAATTTTTCACCAAATTTAGGGCTTCTTACAAAACTCAATGCCAAAATGGTGGCAATGATTCCAAGAGGAATATTGATATAAAAAATATAAGGCCAGGAAAAATTATCGACAAGGTAACCACCCAATGGCGGGCCTAAAGTAGGCCCAACAATTACCCCCATTCCATAAATAGCCTGCGCCATGCCACGTTTTGCAACGGGATAGCTCTCCGTTATGATAGTTTGAGCCGTAACTAATAAGGCACCACCACCCAGACCTTGAATAAATCTAAAGGCAATCAGTTCCCATATATTATTGGCATTACCACATAAAAAGGAGGAAACGGTAAAAATAATGATGGACACAACAAAATAATTTCGTCTCCCAAATTGTTGTGAAAGCCAACTTGTCATTGGGATTACGATAACATTTGCAATAGCATAGGCAGTAATAACCCAGGCCACGTCATTTAATGTTGCGCCCAGACTTCCTCTCATGTTCGTTAAGGCTACATTGACAATAGTGGTGTCTACGATTTCCAGCAAT
Source organism: Flavobacterium kochi (assembly GCF_048286715.1). NCBI lineage: Bacteria > Pseudomonadati > Bacteroidota > Flavobacteriia > Flavobacteriales > Flavobacteriaceae > Flavobacterium > Flavobacterium kochi. The sequence continues at coordinate 3,875 of NZ_JBLVPW010000005.1, read as the reverse complement.
GCACAAAGTACTGCTGTAATCGTAATTAGAACTCGTCTGTAACCGTATTCTACTAAATCATCTTCTTCTTTTACTTGTACCATTTTAGTTTAAATGTACATCAACATCAACATTCATTCCCGGTCGTAATAATTTTATTTTTTCAACATCATTGGATGCATTCAGGCTTATTTTTACAGGTAATCGCTGAATGGTTTTTACAAAATTTCCAGTTGCATTGTCCGGAGGCAGGATAGAAAAACGGGAACCGGTTGCAGGAGAAAATGAAGTAACGGAACCTTCAAAATCATAATCAGGATAAGCATCAACTTTGATGGTTACTTTTTGCCCAATAATCATTTTGTTCAATTGCGTTTCCTTAAAATTAGCAATTACCCAAGCTGTAGAATTATTAATGATATAAAAGAGAGATTGTCCCGGTTGTACTAATTGCCCCGGTTGGATATCAATTTTTGAAACCTGACCATCAATAGCCGCGGTAACTGCAGTGTAGGATAAATTTAATTTTGCAGCCTCAAGCATGGCTTCCGCTCTTTTAATGTTGGCAGCAGCCACTTCAGTTTGTTTACCAGAAACTTTTGATTTGGCTACAATAACTGATTTTTGATACGAACTCGCTTTTTCTTGTTGTTTTAAAATGCGAATTTGAGTTTCTGCTTCTTGTTTGGCAGCTAAAGCTTGTTCATATTGTTGTTTCGTTATCGAATGATTTTTATATAAATTTTCATAACGATTGTAATCACTGGTGATTCTGCCTAATCTGATTTTTGCAGTTTCAAGATTTCCACCAGCCGATTGTACATTCGCATCAGAAACAGAAATGTTTGCCAAAGCGCTACCGATATCTGCTTTTGAAACTTCAAAATTTCCTTCTGCAGCCAGCAATGAAGCAACCGCTTCATCAATTTTCAATTGATAATCTCTTTTGTCAATGGTAAAAAGCGTATCACCTTTCTTTACAAAGTCATTGTCTTTTATATATACTTTATCCACATATCCTGAAACTTTAGGAATAATAGGATTCATGTTTTTTTCAATCTGCGCATCATCGGTTTCTTCGTGCGATAAGGAGTGCATGTATTTATAGGTTCCATAAGTTCCGCCTAATACGATCAAAGCCACTAGGATAATAATAAATTTTGTATTTGTTTTTTTCTTTTCCATGTGATTGATAATTATATTTTTGAAAGATTGAATGATTGTGATAATTGTCCGGTAACAGAAAGCAGTTCGTAATATTTCTGAATAATATTTGCTTTTGCTAATGCTTTATTAATTCTTGACCCCAGCTGCTCTACGTCTGCTTCCAGTAAATCATTGGTATCAGAAAGCCCGTTGTCGTACTTGTCTTTTATGATCCTGTAATTTTCTGCCGATTGTTCTACTGCCTGTCCATAAACTACATTTTGTTTTAAGGCTAAATTGTAATCTTCAATTGCCTTTTGGACTTGAATTTTGATATAATCGGTAAGGATTGCTTCAGAGTTTTGTACTTCCAGTGATTTACTTTCCGCTAGTTTCACCATGGTTCCGTTTTTAAGTATTGAACTTAAATCATACGAAATACCAACTCCAAAATTCATTGCATTTTGAACCGTAACTACATTTTTTAAGTCTAATGCGGTATAGCCTCCAATAAGTGACACAGCCGGATAATAAGCGCTTTTTGCCATTTTTATATTGGCTTGACTTGCTTTTTCCTGAAACCGAATTGCTTCTAAATCTTTACGATTTTGTAATGCCGGCTCTTCATTAGCTGGGACATTATCCATCTGAAAGTTGGCAAAATCACTTTCTCGAATTTCTAGTTGTGTTTCAACGGGTAATTTTAACAAGGTAACCAAAGAGAAATTTACGATGCTCAAATTAGTGGCAGCCTCGTCAATTGACAATTGAATTTTAGAAACCTGTAACTGAGATTTCAGTAAATCGTTTCTTGGAATGATACCGTTTTTTTCTAATTCACCAAAGTCAGTAGCACGTTGTTGTGCACTTTTTTGATTTTCTTTTAATAATTCTATGGTTTTTTGCGCTTTGTACAGGCTGGCGTAACTATTAATCACTCTCATTGCAATTTCTTCCTTTGTTTGCGAAGCCGTTGCTGTTTCTGCCTGGTATAAATTATCGTAAACCTTAATGCTGTTTTGGATTTTAAAACCGGCAAAAACAGGAACACTGGCGTTGACTTGACCAATCATCAATTGATCTACAACTGGCATCGGTTCAGAATTATCGCTTTTGTTTATTTTTAGATTGACAGAAGCCTTTGCCAATCTTTGATATTGCCCTGAGACTTTTAAATCAGGATATTGATTGTTTTTTATCGATTGCAACTCATATTTTTTAGTAGCCACTTTAGTATTGGCTAAACTAACTTCATTGCTTTTTGTCCAAGCCAAATGGATGGCTTCGTCGAGCGTTAAACTCGTTTTTTCTTGTGCATCTATGGATGAAATTCCGATAAAGAAAATCCCAAAGAGCATTAATTGACTAACTTTCATATATCAGAAGGGCTTTTATTGTTTGTTGGATGTGTTTTGTCAAATTGGTTTTAATGTAATTATTATATAAGTCTTCGGTTTTCAAGTTTAGTAAATTTTCGAAGAAAGGTTTGTTCATGTGAAAATGAAAGAACGTACCAAGGATTGTTGGAGTTATCAGCGGAATAATAATATCTTTTCGAAAAACGCCCTTTTTTTGACCTTCTTCGATAATGGATTCCAAGGATTTTAGATTTCCTTTTTTTAATTCAGTGAAAGATTGAAAATTTAAGTCCCGTTTATTTGTGGCAAACTCGAAATGTAGAATTCTGTATATTCCTTTATTACAATTGATTCTATTAATATACAGCTCGATTAACTTATTGATTTTTTCAATCGGCTCGAGGTTTTCTTGCATTAATGTATCTAATTGAGATTTTAAATCGGAAGTTCTATATATAATTAGGGATTCCAGTAAGCGTTCTTTGGATCCAAAATAATAGGAAACCATGGCTATGTTTATTTTAGCTTCTTTAGCGATGTTCCTGATTGAAGTGCCATCAAAACCTTTTTCAGCAAATAGCGTTTCCGCTACCTCAAGTATCTTAATTTGTTTTTCGTTAAAATTAGTAACTGAACCCATACACTTTAAATAGTGTCACAAAATTAAACAACCGTTTAACTTAAACAGTTGTTTAGTTTTATTTTAACATAATTTTAACATGAATATATTCATTTTTAATATTGAAAAAGCGGTTCCTGAAAATTATTTTTTGCCTGATTGGGCATATTAATACGTTATCATCGGTATCAAAAAGTTAAAGGTATATAATGCTGCTTATTTAGCTTTTATGGGTATCCAAATTTCTTCTTCCGAATCGGGATCGTTGTTTTTATATTTTGCTCCTAACAGTTCAAAATGAGGTCTGTTATCTAAAAGGTATTCTGAATTCGGTAACCATGTCCTGAAAATAGTTTCGAAGATAGCAGTGCTTTGTCCCTTATGTTGAAAGACGGCGTAGCATCCTGCTAGCAAGGTAAAGGTTTCCATTTCATAGGGAATAGTATTAAAATCGGGAACTTCTATTGCAGCCCATTTCTCGAAAGTGGTGTTTGGATTGAAATTATTAAAATACAAGGGGTCATATAACTGTATCGAATAAAGATTAGTGTCAATGTTGTTTTGTATTTCTTTTCGTCTTGGCATAAAATGGGACCATAGCTCACGAGTTTTGTTATTGATAAGGGACATTTGAATGCGCTTGCCAATTAATTTTTTCGAGTTACTTACTTAATCACTACGATTTGTTTCCAGCCCCGATGCGGATGTGAGACTAATCGTTTGAATATATTATCAAAAATAGAATCTTTGTAAATTGACCTATTCAGCCGATA